>NZ_CATKIF010000012.1:0-116392 GCF_949752865.1 Burkholderia sp. IT-111MI5
ATTTCGGCGTTGGCGAGCGTTTCTGCGCTAGCCCAAGGCGTTCCGCCATCCGAAACTACGTCCGGCCCACAAATCCAGCGTTTGCAGCAGCAGCAACTTGAGGCCACCAAGGAGCTGAATCCACGCCCCAATGTGTTGACGCCGACTGGAGAGAAGACTTCGGTACCCAGCGTCACGAACCTGCCGCTCGATAATCCGTGTTTTCCGATCAAGGAAATCGCGCTGGAGGACAACACGTTCGGCTGGCTCGTGCGTTTCCTTCAGCCGGTCGTGGGCCAGTGTGTCGGCAAGACCGCACTCAAGCAGATTCAGGATGCTGCCAATAATGCGCTGATCGATCGCGGTTACGTGACATCTCGCGTTCTCGTGCCGACGCAATCGTTGCAAGCGGGCACGTTGACGCTGCGTGTCGTTCCGGGACGCATCAGCGAGGTCCGAGCCGACAAGCCCACGATTGGCTGGTTGCGCGCGGCGCTGCCGACTTCAGGCAGTGCGCTGTTGAACCAGCGCGATATCGATCAAGGGCTGGAGAACCTGCGTCGTCTGCAATCCCAGTCCGATGCTACGTTCGACATCGCGCCCGGTCTTAATCCGGGAGACTCCGAACTCGTCTTTCACCCCGGAACGGGCAAGCGCTGGCATGCCGTTATCGGTACGGACAACGCGGGCCTCGATTCGACGGGCAAGTACGAACTGTCCGGCTCGTTCACGTTCGATTCGCCGTTTCATCTCTACGACCAGCTTCAAATTGCCGGCACGACGAATGCGAACTTTGGCGCATCGGACAAAGGCAATCAGTCGGTGTCTGCTAACTATAGCGTGCCGGTTGGCTATGCGATGCTGACGTTGAACGCGAGCCGCTCCCGCTATAAGCAGACGGTGGCCGGCTTCGATGCGCCGATTGAATACAGCGGCGTGCAATCGCAGCTTCAGGCCGGCCTGTCGGGTGTGATCTATCGAAACGCACACGCGCGTACGGAGATCCACGGCAACCTATTCCACAAAATCAGTCGCAACTCGCTGGATGGTGTCGACCTTCCCGTGCAGCATCGCGACATCATCGGCTACGAGCTCGGCATCGCACATCGCCAGTACATCGGCAATGTTGTCCTCGACGGCTCGTTTGCCTGGCGCGCATCGCTGCCGGGCTTGTCCAGTAATTCGGGCACGGTGGTTGGCACGCCCGACTTCGACGGCAAGACGCAGATCGAGCTGGCAAGTCTCAGCGCCCAGGTTCCTTTCAAGATCGGCAGTCAGACGTTCTCGTACCAGTTCGGCTGGAACATGCAGAACGCGCGTACGCCATTAACCCCTTCCGACTATTTCACGATCGGCACGCGTTACGCCGTGCGTGGCTTCGATCAGCAACTGACACTGGCTGCCGAGAGCGGTTGGGTGGTTTCCAACGAACTCGACTGGTACGTGCCGACGCCTGTCGGCACGCAGGCGCTCTATGCCGGCGTCGATGCCGGGCGCGTGCGAGGGCCCGCTGCACAGTACCTGCTCGGCGAAACACTGGTCGGCGCCGTCGTCGGCGTGCGCGGCAATCTCGCACCGAAGAACGTGCTCGGTGCCGCACTGAATTACGACGTGTCGCTTGGGTTCCCGTTGTCGAAGCCGCAGGGCTTCAAGACGAGTTCGCCGACGCTGCTGTTCCAGGTCAGCACATTGTTCTAAGCGTAGCTGGGGAGACCGAGCGGGTGTCGATCTCGACTCGGTGTCTTGTTGATCGTCAATCAGAAGAAGGAAGGACTATGCAGCACCTGTACGAGAAGCGTGGGCTTTTGCAAGCCCCGCGACGGCAACGTTTGCGGTGGTGGCAGCGATCGGATTGAGCGCATGCGGTGGCGGTGACGACGGCGGTAGCGGCAGTAGCGGCAGTAGCGGCAGTAGCGCCGCATCAAATGGCACGTCATCGACCGGAGCGCCGTCGGGGAGTGCGTCTTCGTCGTCGACGATTCGGGTGGAAGGGCAATCGCAATCGATCTCGAGCCAGGTTTCGACGGTCCGCATTCTGATGCCGCCCGCATCGTGGAACGGTGGGCAGATGCCGAACGGGAATTACACGCTCAGAGCCCTGACCCAGCCTACCGCGACGCTCAAGGAGCAGGCACCGGGTGCCTATGTCGCGATTCCGTATGACTCGTCGGGCACGATCAAGACCCTGACCAAAGGCATCGTGACGGACCTCGCTGGCAATGGCGCCATCGCACTCGGCCGCTGGGCCGACGGTGCGGATTCTTCGGGGGCTGCATATAACGCCAACCAGGGGGCAAGTATGGGCAATCGGTGTGCCGGTTGCGATCGACACGACCTCGCCTGTGCAAATGCAATGCTCGCTGGCCTTCGCAACGCGTCCGACGTCGGCGGACGGCAATACGGCCCCGGGTTCGCTGAATGGCGCCGCGGCGACGCTGACGACCGGTACCGATACCTTTGGTAATCCGGCCATCAACTACACGCTGAATCTGCAGTACTCGATCGGTAGCGACCAGAACCAGTCGTTCGTCGGAACCTCTGCGATTGGTCTGACGGAGCTGAGCTCGAAAACCAAATCGACTCTGATGAGCACGGTCATGGGCACGGACGCGAAGCAGCCGTATCTGGTGGTGTCGTACGGCATCCCGGCCGCGACGACGGGCAACATCAACGGCTTGGTGGCACTGAGCTGCAAGTAACGTGAGTGGGGGCGGTCATTCGCGCGATACGTGGACGGCCGGCCTGACATGCATTCAAGAATAAAACGATTATGAATTCCGGAATCTTTCGCTTGGTCTTCAGTGCCGTGCGCGGCATGCTGGTAGCGGTTGACGAATACGCATCGGCGCACGGGGGCGGTGAACGCGCTCGCGTGCGGCGAGCCACTCGACCTATGTCGACGGATTCCGGGATCTCGATCTGGTTTGCGGCACGCGCAACCGCGTTTGCCGCACTCTGTACGTTCGGCATGCAGCCGCTCGTCGCCGAAGCGCAGGCAACGCTGCCGATCACGCCCGATCGAAGCGGTCCGACCCATCCGGTCGTCGGCGTGTCTGCATCGGGCGTACCGCTTGTCAACATTACTGCACCGAAGAACGGCGTCTCGCTGAACAACTTCACGCAGTACAACGTCGGGACGAAGGGCGCGGTGCTGGTCAACAGCGGCCGGGATTCACAGACGCAGCTCGCCGGCTGGGTTCAAGGCAACCCATTCCTTGGCAACAACTCGGCGCGCGTGATCGTCAACCAGGTTACGTCGGGTAACCCCAGTCAACTGCTCGGGCCGACCGAGATCGCGGGCAATCGCGCGAATCTCGTGATCGCCAATCCGGCAGGCATCACCTGTGCGGGTTGCGGATTTTTGAATGTTCCGCGTGTGACGCTGACGACCGGCGTGTCGACTTTCAATCCGGATGGCACGTTGGCCGGTTTCAACGTGACGCAGGGGCAGATCGGCATCGCCGGTGCAGGGCTCGATGCGCATGGCAGTGCGATCGACCTGATCGCGCGCGCGATGACGATCAACGGCCAGGTGTGGGCGGATTCGATCAACGCAGTGGCGGGTGCGAACCGGGTCGACTATGCGAGCAACACTGCGCAGGCTCAGACCGGCACCGGCGCAGCGCCGGGCGTCGCGATCGACGTGCAAGCGTTGGGTAGCATGTTTGCCAATAGCGTCCGGATGATCGGGACCGAGGCCGGCGTGGGGGTGCGAGATGCCGGTTCGGTCACGTCACTGACCGGCGATATTCAAGTCTCGAACAACGGCGATGTGACGATTGCGCCGACGGCGCGTCTTCAGTCGTCCGCGAACACCCGGATCGATGGCACCAACGTCGCCCAGCAAGGCACGATTGTCAGTACGCAGACCACCGATCTGAACGCGTCTCAGGCATTGTCGAACGCCGGAACGATTTCGTCGGGCGGCAACACGAACCTGACAGCCGCCACGTCGTTCAACAATAGCGGGCAGGCATACGCGGGGGCAGATTCCGCAGGCAATCTCGTCGGTGGTGGCTCGGTGACGGCGCGCGCTGCGAACGTGACGAGCAGCGGCACGCTGGCAGCGGGCGATAACGTCAATCTGTTCGCAAACGACGTCACGCTCGACCACGGGACCGTGAACGCGACCAGTGCAGTCAACGTCACGACGAATGGCACGTTGTCGAACGTCGCCGGTACGATGAGCGGTCAGAATGTAACGCTGAGTGCGGGGCGACTCGCTAACGACTCAGGCGTTATCAGTTCGCAGAACCTGGCGAACGTGACCGCGCAATCGGTTTCGAACCGGTCCGGTACGTTGGCGGCGGATGCGCTTTCCCTGAACTCGGCTGGCGCGCTTGACAATACGCAGGGGCACATGACTGCGCGCACGGCGCAGATCGCTGCAACCGACCTCACGAACGTGGCGGGCGAGATCGGCACCTCGACGGGCGCGTTGACATTGACGGCGACCGGGAGCGTGTCGAACGACAACGGGAAGATCGCAGGTGGCAATGGTCTCACGCTGACGGCGAATACGGTTTCTAACGCACAGGGCCAGATTGGCTCCGTGGCGGGAAATACCTCGCTCGACGTCACGCAATCGCTGAACAACGCAAACGGCAAGGTTGCGTCGGGTAACGACCTGTCGATTCACACGGCCCATCTCGACAACGCGGCCGGATCGATCAGCGCGCACGCCGCACAGATCACGGCGGCCGATGTCGTGAATACGGGCGGCAAGATCGGCACCACTGACGCGCTGACCGTGACGGCGACGGGGGCCGTCTCGAATCAGTCCGGCGCCATGGTCGGCGGCAATGGTCTGTCGGTGACGGCAAACAGCATTGGCAACGCGGCGGGCACGATCGGATCGGCCACCGGCGACGCGACGCTGCGTGCGACGCAGTCTCTGATGAACACCGGCGGCACGGTGAGTTCGGCCAATGCACTCGTCGTTGCAAGCGACACGATCGACAACTCGAACGGCAGTATGACTGCCGTGCGAGGTGCACAAATCCAGACGGGGGATCTCGTCAATGCGGGCGGTCAGATAGGGTCATCGTCGGATGCATTGTCGTTGACCGCAACGCGCACGGTGTCGAACGATAGCGGCAAGCTGGTGGGGGCAACCGGGCTGTCGGCAACAGCCGCGACGCTGAGCAACCGTGCAGGCCAGATCGGCACATCTACCGGCGACATGACGTTGACCGTCTCGCAGGCACTCGACAATACCCAGGGCAAGATTACCGCTGCTGGCGCGCTGAACACGCAGGCCGGTACGTTCGACAATTCGCAGGGCACGGTGTCGGCGGATGCGGCGAAGCTCACTGTAGCAGGCGCGTTGACGAATGCAGGCGGTACGATCGCGGCGACACACGACACGACCGTGACGGCGCAGACCGTGTCGAACCACGGCGGCACCATCGGTTCGGTTTCTGGCGCGTTGGCAGTGGCGACATCTGGCACAACGGACAACGCTGGTGGCAAGCTGCTGGCATCGGGCGACACGACCCTGACCAATGCGGGATTGCTGAACTCGGGCGGCACGATCACGGGAGCGAACGTCACGCTCGCGTCCGGACAGGGGGCGATTGACAACACGCTCGGTAAGGTGGCGGCAAGCCAATCACTGACGAGCCGGTCGGGAGCATTCGATAACCGGTCGGGCTTGGTGCAGGCAACGGGAGCGGTCGACGTCGATACGCACGGCCAGACGTTCGACAACGGCGTACTGGCAGGGCAATCCACGGGCGGTCAGGTTCTCGGCAATGGCGTCACGCTGACAACGGGAGCGCTGAGCAACGCAGGTGGTGCAATCTCGTCAAGCGGTGCGGCGACCGTCAACGCCGCATCCGTGACCAACGATGCGGGTTCGCTCGTGGCGGATGGTGCATTGACCGTACGAAGCGCCGGTACGGTGTCGAACGTGGCAGGCCAGATTGGCGGCAACCGGGACGTAACGGTGTCCGGTATGACTGTCGACAATACGCGCGGGGCCATGCACGCGAGCGGTGCGCTGTCGGTGACGGGCGATACGATTCGCAATGCGCAGACCACCAATTCGACGTTGCCGACAACGGCAGGCGTGCCGGGGCTGACTGCAGGGATGGAGGGCGCGAGCGTTACCCTTAACGCCAACCAGACGATCGACAATACGTCCGGTTCTATCCGCGCTGACAAGGATGCGAAGCTCACCGCACTGACGATCGACAACACGTCGGGCAGCATCCAGTCGAAAAGCACGGCAACATTGACGGCGTCGAACACGCTGATCAACAGCCAGGGCGACATCAATGGCGGTCAGCAACTGGCGGTCTCGACAGGTACGCTCAACAACGACGGCAAGCTCCAATCGGCGGGCGACGTCAACGTAACGACGCAAGGCAATCTCACCAACAATGGGCAGATCGTCGCGGGTCATGATCTGACGACGACTGCCAGCGGCGCGCTCGACAACAGCGGCACACTGTCGGCCGGCAATGTTGCCAATGTGAACGCCAATTCCATTCGGAACCGCGCGACGGGCGAGATTTTCGGTGGGAGCGCTACGAACGTCCACGCGAACCAGTCGATTACGAACGAAGGTCTGATCGATGGCGGTACCACGACGGTGACGGCGGGGGACACCATCACGAACGCCGGTGGCCGGATCTATGGCGATACGGTCGCGGTGGGCGCGAACACAGTCGTTAACGACCAGAACGCGCAAGGCGTGGGCGGCGTGATTGCGTCGCGCGGCGACCTCGACATTGGCGCGCAGACACTCAAAAACCAGAACAATGCACTGATCTACGCGAGCAACGACATCCGCGTCGGCGGCGCGCTGGACGCGAACCATCAGGCAACCGGCAGCGCGCAGATCGTGACGAACAACGGTGCGCAGATCGACGCCGGCCGTGACATCACGATCTCCGCGAATCGATTCGAAAACCTGAACTCGAATTTCCAGACGTCGACCGTCACGACTGCCAGTGGCAACCAGTTGTGGTATCAGGTTCCAGGTTCGACCGAGAAGATCGATCCGTCGACCGTTTATCTGTACCAGAAGAACAGCCAGGAAATTCATCCGGGCACGGACTACCAGTGGGCACTGGACGACGACCAGAAGTTCATTCTGCTGCCATCGACCAAGTATCCGTTCGCCGAGTACGCGAAGTACACGATGAATGGTGTGGCGGGCAAGATCGATAACACTGCATATCCCGCGACGAACTTCGCGAATGGGGACACGGCTTCGCAGACCGGAGCTTATCGGACCGTGCCTGCCGACATTTGGACGACGTTCGGTGTGACGCCACCGCCTGATGCCAATTCGGCTTGGACTACGTCGGGGCCGTTTTGGATGTCTCCGGGCGTAGCGCTGGTGACCGGTAGAAGCAACGTCGGTAGTGACTGGTTTTCTATCAAGGCTCCGACGGAAGCTGACGTAACGGGTGCAAAACCGGATCCCTTCGGTCCCCCGAGCCCGTCGTGCGTGACCTCGACCAACGCGGCATGCGCACCGTTCCAGCAGTGGTACAAGGCAACCGTTGCCGCCTATCAGAACCTGAACCAGGCGCTCGTTGGGTATAACGGGGACGTTGCGAGCCGGCTCGTGCAGACCTATACCGTCTACACGGTTGACGTGAAATCGACCAAGGACGTGGTAACGGCTTCGCAACCCGGCACGATCACCGCTGGCCGCCATATCACGATCAACACTCCGTCCGGTGTCAACGACAAGAGTCAGATCGTGGCCGGTGACGGCAACAATCCGACGAACGTGCAGAACATCGGTGCTACCGGTACTGAAACGTTCACCGGCTCGGGCAAGGCGATCTATACCTGGGTCCAGTCGGGCGGCGCCTTCAGTGGCGACGAACGCGCGACCTCGACGACCAACTACTCGCCGGCCATTCCGTCGCAAACGATCGATCTGCCGGTGGTGCTGACCGATCCGAGCAAACCGTCCAATCCGATCAAGAGCGTGGCCGCGGCGACGTCCGCTGCGCAGGGCGCAAGCGGTACCGGCGTGACGCCGGTGGCGGGCAAGGATGTTAGCGGGCAAGCGCTGATTGGCTCGGGCGTGTCGGGTGTCGGTGTGGGGAACGTATCGGCCGTGAAGGCGAACGTGGGCGATGTCGTCGTGCGCACGGTGACGCCGAACACGCGTTTGCCCAACAACGCGCTGTATCAGGTCACGAGCGACCCGGGCAGCCACTTCCTGATCGAGACGGACCCGCGCTTTACCGATTACCGGAAATGGCTGTCGAGTGACACGATGCTGGATGCGCTCAAGGTCGACCCCAATACGGTCCTCAAGCGCATCGGCGATGGCTTCTACGAGCAGCAACTGATTCAGCAACAGATCATTCAGACGACTGGCCAGCGTTTCATTGGCGACTACACGGACAACCAGAGCGAATACAAAGCGCTGATGGCGAATGGCGTGAAGGCGTCGCAGCAGTTCGGGCTGAACGTAGGCACCGCGCTGACCGACGCGCAAATGGCCGCACTGACGAGCGACATCGTCTGGCTCGTGAATCAGACGGTGACGTTGCCGAATGGTAGTCAGCAGACGGTGCTGGTGCCGCAGGTGTATTTGCACGCGAACGCGGCGGACGTGACTGGCGAAGGCACGATCATCTCCGGCAAGAACGTCACCATTGATTCGGATGGTGCGTACAAGAACTCGGGCACGATCGCCAGCCGCAACGTCACGATCATTCATGCCGATTCGATCGACAACAGCGGTACGGTGTCGGGAGGAACCGTGCTCGCGAGTGCGAACCAGGATCTCAATAATCTCGGTGGATTGATTCAAGGCAATACGGTGGCGCTGTCGGCTGGCCGCGACCTCAACCTGACGAGCACGACCAGTTCGGCGAAGGCTGCGAATGGCAGTGCGACCGGCATCGATCGTGTATCGACGGTCAATGCGGGTACGCTTCAGGCTGTTGCCGGTCGAGACCTGAACGCCAACGCGGCTGTAATTGCAACGACCGGCGATGCAGTGCTGGCCGTGAACAACGACGTCAATCTGAACGCGGTTCGCCAGAGCAGCCAGGACGCGGTGAAGTGGGACGCCCGCAATCACGCCGAACACTCGGCGTCGAGCGACACGGGCACGCAGATCGCAACGGGTGGCAACTTGGCGATTGCGGCTGGCCACGACGTGAACGCGACGGCAGCTTATGCGAATGCGCAGGGTGCGATTGGCATCAGCGCCGGGCGCGATGTCAACCTGAAGGCCGGTGAACAGAGCGCGAGCGCGAACGACGAGCACTATCACAAAGAAAACGGCTTCCTGTCGTCGAAATCGACGCATACGATCGATTCGAGCAGTTACACCAATGCGGTCGGCACGACGTTGTCGGGCAGCACGGTTGCGGTGCAGGCTGGCAACGACCTGACGGCGAAGGCCGCAACGATCGCTGCAACCAACGACGTGAGCCTCGCCGCAGGACACGACCTGACGGTTACGACGGCGGACACGGCCTCGAGCGAATATCACTACAAGGACGTGAAGAAATCCGGCCTCGGTAGTGCAGGCGCCGGAATCTCGTATGGCACGAACCAGACGATAGATACCAGCCGCGATACGGTGAAGGGTTCGCAGGGCAGCCTGATCGGCAGCACGGACGGCAGCGTGTCGATGGTGGCTGGCAACAAGCTGCATGTGACGGGCTCCGACATTGTCGCCGGCAAGGATGTGACGGGCGTCGCGAAGGAAGTGACGATCGATGCGTCGCAGACGGATCGTCATCACGAAGAAACGCACGAGGTGAAGAGTTCGGGTTTCACGCTGGCGGTGAAGTCGCCGGTGATCGATGCGATCCAGAACGTGAATCAACAGGCGCAGGGCGCGGGCGGTAGTCAGGACGGACGGGCGGCAGCACTGCATGCGATTGCGGCGGCGGGCGGCATGGTCGATCTGGTCGGCGCAACGGGCAGCATGACGAATGCGCTGAACGATCCGAAGGGCAAGGTCGAGGCGAAGGTCGAATTGAGTTTCGGCTCGTCTCACAGCAAGTCGACGTTCACCGAAAACAGCACGCAGAACAACGGCAGCAGCGTGAAGGCGGGCGGTACGGCCGCCTTCGTCGCGACGGGTGACAAGAACGCCGGACAGGGTAACGTGACGATCCAGGGATCGGACGTGACCGCGAAGGATGTGTTGTTGCAGGCGACGAACAAGGTCAATCTGGTCAACAGCACGGATACCGACAGCACGCGCAGCACGAACGAGTCGAAGAGCGCGAGCGTGGGCGTGTCGTACGGCACGGGTGGCTTTGGTGTGTCGGCGTCAATGTCGCGCGCACACGGCGATGCGAACTCGGATGCGGCGACGCAGAACAACACGCACATCAATGCGAGCAGTACCGCGACGATCATCAGCGGCGGCGACACCAATATCGTCGGGGCGAACGTCAATGCGAACAAGGTGATCGCGGATGTTGGCGGTAACCTGAATCTCGCGTCGGTGCAGGATACGAGCCGCAGCGAAGCTCACCAGAGCAGTTCGGGCGGCGGGTTCAGCGTCAGCCAGGGCGGCGGCAGCGCGAGTTTCAGCGCGCAGAGCGGTCATGCGAGCGGCAACTATGCCGGCGTGAACGAGCAGTCGGGTATCCAGGCCGGGGACGGTGGATTTGACGTGACGGTCAAGGGCAACACCGACCTGAAGGGAGCGTACATCGCGAGCACGGCGACGCCTGACAAGAACCAGCTGACGACCGGAACGCTGTCCTTCTCGGACATCCAGAACCACTCGGACTACAACGCCAGCAGCGTCGGCGTAGGCGCAGGCGGCGGCATCGGCGACGGCGGCAACAACTATGCGACGCACGGGCCGACGAACACGAACGGCAAGAACACGGGCGGCGCGTTGCCGCTGTATGTGAGCGAAAGCGGCAGTAGCAGCGCGACGACGCGAAGCGCGATCAGCAACGGCAGCATCACGATTACGGACAACGCGGGCCAGAAGCAGGACGTGGCGACGCTGAACCGGGACACGTCGAATTTGAATGGGACGGTGAGCAAGAACCCGGACCTGCAACAGGTGCTGTCCAGTCAGTCGGACTTGATGAACGCGGCGACGGCGGCGTCGGAGGCGATCGCCAAGCAGATCGGCGATTATGCGGACAAGAAGGAACGAGCCGCCCGCGACGCAGCCGCTGCGACCGATGATCCGGCGCTCAAGGCGCAGTACTTGCAGGACGCGAAGAACTGGGCCGAAGGTGGCGACAATCGTGTTGCGCTGCATATTGCGGGTGGCGCGTTGACGGGTGGCCTGACGGCTGGCGGACTGGGCGCGGCTGGCGGTGCGGCGGGTGCCGGCGTATCGGCGAAGCTTGCGCCCGAACTGACGGAAATTGCGCAGTCGATCAAGGATGCTGGGCCGACCGGCAACAAGAATGTCGACGAGCTGCTGGGTAACGTAACCTCGAACCTGCTGGCCGGTGGGGCCGGTGCGCTCGTCGGCGGTGGCACGGGTGCGTTGACTTCGGCGGCCGTGGATCGGTTCAACCGGCAGTTGAATCAGGACGAGAAGAAGGCGATTCACGACAAGGCGAACGGCGACAAGAAAGAGGAAGAGCGCCTTACGCGTGCCGCTTGTTATGCCGTCAAATGCTGGGCGGAATATGCCGTAGGTAGCGATGACCGAAACAAGAATTTTGTGAGCGAGGTTGAAGCGGCGTCGCTTACCAAAGAATTCGACTGGGTGAATCAACAGAAGAGTTCGGGTCTATTCGAATATACTTTTCTGCAGAAAAGTGGCGACGCCATCAAGAACGATCCGGTGGGTGTGGCAAAAGATGCGACTAAAATCGCCCTTGGTGGAATGACGGCGAAAACTGGTGCGGCTCTTTGCACGAGTGGTATTGGATGTGCCGTCGGTGGCTGGATGACCACGTTTGGATTGAGTGAAGTCGTAGAAGGCGGTAGCGGCTTGTATAAACGCTACAACGGAATCAGCGAGCCGGGAGATAACCCATTGCGCTGGGGATTTAATCAACTTTCTCCGCAATGGGGAAGCGCCGTGTATGACGGAATTAATTTTGGAATGGCCATTCTCGCCTTGAAGGCTCCGGTGCCTTTGAACGTGGGCGTTGCTGATGGATTGAATCGGCCGGTTTCTATGTTTGGCGTAACCGTTCCGCGCATTAATAATGTAAATTTGCTTCCTTTTCTTAAGCAACCGTGGCCATATGGTACGACGCAGGGGTTTTTGCTTTACGGCGTTGGCTCGAAGGGGGCAGCCGTTGTCAACGACATTCGAGGTGGAGGTGAAAAGTGAACTGGCGTAGATTATATGCAACGTCCCAAATTTTTTTCACTGTATGCCTCGCATCTTCAGTCGGTGCTGGCTGTTGGTCCTTCCTTGTATCCGGACTATGCCGCATTGCATTCAAAATGGATGACACTATAGCGCTACTTTCAATTGGATTGCCGTTATTCATTATCTTGTTCTTCGTTTTTGCGAGGCACCTGCCAAAGCCGCTGCGCAAGGCAGGGCTGTTGAGTGATGACCCGGAGAAGTTCGGGCCTTGGTTCAAGTCATGACCACTGTGGCGAGGTTATGCTAGTAGCGTAGTTGGATAGAGTTCAATGCATTCTGGCTCAAATAACTATCACTTCCACAATCTGCTTGAGGAAATTCTTATCGTGGTTGTGCTGAATATGGGCGAATATTTGGCGAACGCGGTCATTTGATCCATCAGTCTACGGGTTTCAACCTATACGGGTGGCGGTCAGCCACTGTATGTGAGCGAGAGCGACAGCAGTAGCGCGACCCGCGAAAAGCGCAATCAGTGCTGGCAACATCACGATCACGGACAAGGCGAACCAGAAGCAGGATGTAGCGACGCTGAATCGTGACACGTCGGGCTTGAATGGCGCGGTCGGCAAGACCCCGGATCTGCAACAGGTGTTGAGCAGCCAGTCGGATCTGATCAACGCAGCGCAAGCGGCGTCGGAAGCGATCGCGAAGCAGATTGGTAGCTATGCGGACAGGAAGCGGGACGAGGCACAGACGAACGCGAATAATGCGACCGATCCGACGCTCAAGGCACGGTATCAGCAGGCAGCCGACAGTTGGGCCGAAGGCGGGGACAACCGTGTTGCGCTGCATATTGCCGGCGGTGCGTTGACGGGCGGGTTGACCGGCGGTGGCTTGGGTGCGGCTGGTGGAGCGGCAGGTGCGGGCGTGTCGGCGAAGCTCGCCCCGCAACTGAATGAAATCGCGTAGTCGATCAAGGAGACGGGGCCGACCGGCAATGCAAATGTCGACGAGTTGCTCGGCAACGTGACCTCGAACCTGCTCACTGGTGGGGCCGGGGCGCTTGTCGGCGGTGGGACGGGGGCGTTGACTTCGGCATCCGTAGATCGATTTAACCGACAACTGCATCCGAATGAAAAGAAGCTTGCCGAGCAACTTGCTGCGAAGGCCAAATCGCAAGGAGTAAAAAATGCAGACGGGTCTCCCGTGACGTCCACTGATATTGCAAATCAACTTGCACAGATGGGCTACGCAGCGAATGGGGTGTTCGAGAGCGGAGCTGCAGCCACGGTGGAGGGAACTAAGCCCGACGACGGGTCGAAATGGGTGAACGCTGGCGTAAACCAGAACACGGGCAAGACAGTTTGGGCGCAAATCCCAGGATCAGCCAATCCCGAAGTGCAGACGTTTATTCTGAAGAACACAAATGGCGCGGATGTCCCTCTCGTGCAACAATACTCAGCATCTGCGACGGGAGCATCGAACGCAAAGAGTAGTGGCACGGTAACAGGGCCGTTTACTCGCTTGCCTAATCAAGCCGATCTGGGATATATCAAATCCACCACGACTGATCTGGCCTCAGCTACTTCGACAACGGCCGGATGGATCGGAGCGACCACCGGGGCGCTGGCTTCCGCGCCTACACCGCTCGCTCCAGCTTTCGCAGGAATATCGTACGCGACCACGGTGGTGGGGGTAGGTGCAGATGCAGTGGGACAGGTATTGAATCCCAATGTCGGTCAGTATTGGGTTGGCGGTGGGGTTAACGTGTTGTCAAATTATGTTTCTGGGAAATATCCAGTGATCGGACCGATTGTCAACGCGATAGGCAATACGTTTAACAATGACGATTATGTTGGGAAGTTGCAAAATTCAATCACGTCATATTGGCAAAGTGTTGTAAAGAGTGTGCCGGCTGGTGGTGGAGGAAAAGGTGCGAAGAATTAAGCTGATTGAGGACGGTAACTTCACAGGCTGGCTGAGATTGGCCTTTATAGTTTTTGGATTTGTGCTGATGTTTTGTGCCTTTAAATTCATCCCCCCGACGGTTGTTGGGGGAGGGATTGCGCTCCTCGGATTTGGTCTGGCGCTAATTGGTGGGTTCGCGAGTCGCGCCGCCATGCTTAAAATCAAGCCATTTGGACAGTCCCAGTGGCGAAAGGCGAAGCGTACGTATGGAAAGGACGATAAGTCTTGAGGGGATATTGCGAGGCCTGTTCAATCCTCGACGTCGGTAATCGGTAAGGTGTAGGTTAATTGATGGCGTTGATGAATGGTTTTTAAGGTGAAGGTTGTGATTTCTCGATTTTTGAGTGTGGCCGGATTCGTTTGTTCGATTATTATTGCTGGTTGTGCGTACGATCCAAGTAAGCTGGTGCCTCGCGATACTGTACTTTCGGGGAGTGATGTCTCTAATGTTTTGAAATTTAATGGGACGTATCGCGTAATCAGAGGGCCATCCAATCGAAGATTGCAGTCGCTCGAAGTTTCGAGTAGTGAATTCGGTAAGCCCGTATTTAAGTATATTGGCGAAAATGGCAGAGTCCTCGATGCAGAAAGTCCGGCTGCATGCAGGGTTGATAAGAGGTCATTTGATGTTGTTGGGTTGATCGAATGTGGGGATTATAAATTCATTGGAGGTAGTTATCCATACTGGGAGCTGAGGTCGGCGACGATAAAGCCGTATAATTCTGGTGGGATTTCGGGGGTCTGGAATAACAGGGAAATTGAATTTAAGCAAAATTGGTATACTCTTGATCTAAAGTGGAGCTACGACAGCAGAATAGAGTATTACTTGTTGGAAAAGGTGAATTGAGTATCAGGTATCCGAATTTCTGATACCCGGACGGCGAATCGGATGGTTTTGATTTTCATAGTTCCCTCTCCCCAACTGCAATTGCGGCCAGCTCGTCGATCTGAGGAGCGGCGATGTGCTTTGGCGGCACAATGGAGGAGCGACGGGTAAGGAAATGAGTAACAACGTCAACATAGGCGCATTCAGGATTGTCGGCGTGCTTGTGCAGGCAGCCGTCAAGCAGGTGGCGCATTCGTTGTCGGACGAAGGCCATGCTGTCGCAGCACTGACGAGCAACCGATTACTGTCGGCCGGACCGCCAAACGGCTTGTTGTACGGCCCGAGGTCATCGAGGTACGGAACGGATTGACAGCGTTTTTCTTGGTGTGGGCACGCGGAGCGTTTCACATGCGTTCCTCACCCGAATCAGCACGAGAAAAACTGGAAGTGTCGCTGTTATGAGTCGACCTGCAAACTGCAGATCAAACGCACGAGTTGACCCGGAATGTGGGGCGATTGGATAGGATTGCTTGGGTGATCTGAAATGCTGCTGAGGGCAACGTGGGTACTGTGAGGTGGCAATGACTAACGAGAATACGGGCTCTCAGCATGGCGACGGAAGCCTGAACGTTGGTGTCGGCGATTTTCGTGGAGCGACAATCAACGTCGGCGGCGGAAAGCGAAGTGAAGGTGGCGAGCCACGGTTTACGCTCGAGCAATTGGCGGTCCGGCGGATTGCAGCGCTAGGTGGCGCATCGATTAAAGCCGAACGATTGAGCGTGTTCGGGATTGTGACAGGATTGGCGAGCCTGCTCGGACTGTATTTCACTTTGTACTCCCCTTTTGCAAAACAGAAATATGCGTCTTGGGGTTCGCTGTTTTTCTTTTCAATGGTTATCGGAGCGATTTCATGGGTCTTGGTCGTTGCACTGCGTCGCCGTCGGTTTGAGCCAGTGAGCCGAAGGCACTTCGTGGAGCTGGGTGCGAAAGGGCGAATACACCTCAGTACCTTCGCAGCTACATGTCCCTGGTGTCATTCGCATATGAATTTGCGTAGTGTCGGTCCGCGCGAGGGGCCTCGACATAACGAATTCGTGTGCGAGCGCAACCCCACGCAACACCGGATCTTGCTTGATCCGACGATGCTGCCGGAGATTGATGAAGAGAGGTGCGAAGCTTAGCGACACGATGAGCAGTACCACACCACTAAAGCGCACGCGCAGAAATTCTGATGAAGCATTTTCGCTTCTGCGCGAAATCGCGGGCAACCGTGGGCTCACGCTGCTGACCGAGCAATGGAACGGTGCGCAATTTGCCTACCTGTTTCGCTGCGCGTTCGGCCATGAATTCACGCGTATCGGCACGGTTGCGATGCGCGGTACGGTATCGTGCCTGGAGTGTGAGCGAAGAAGGGTCGAGCAACGATTTCGAGAGGCGCTGGGTAAGCTCGGTATTTCATGCCGAGAGAGGCACTTTCTCGGTCAAGAGGTGCGACAGCACTTCACATGCAGCCAAGTCAGGGATGCCGCTCGGGCGTGCGGTGAACGTGGTCGTGCGCTGCATGCGCCATGCGGGAGAATCGGCACGCAGCGGCATTCCGTATTCGGTCGATCCGCGCTGACGGGCGCGAAACGGAACGCGGGAAAGCGCGCGCCGTTGCGCCCCCGTTTTGCTGTCACGGTCGCGTCACGATGCGCCCATAAGGTTGCACGTTCCCGTCGTGGCGGCATCGCCGGAACCGAGATGTGCGCAACCTGCTTCCGACGACGTGCCCGCGTCGCAGGCGGGCAACCGGGATCTCGCTCCCGGCGGCGCACCGTTCATGCCTTCCACCATTTCATTCGAAAACATGATCGACGCCGATTCGAACCGGATCGAGGACGATCAGGAGACCTGGACCATGTTGAGTCCGCATGAATTCTCGATGCTGCTGCGCATTGCGCGCGCGCCTGACAGCGTCGATCAATCGAATCAGGCCTTCGCCGTGCTGGTAGAAAAGCGGCTGGTCGTCGATACGCAGGTGCGCATGAGCGCGGTAGCCGTGCGCCCGGCGCTGACGCCGATCGGCCAGATGCTGCTGGCGCGCTTCGACGAAGCGGCCTGAGAGGAAGCGTCACGCCTTCATCGAGACGAAGGGCGTGACGCATCGAAACGCCGAACCGCTTACTGCGCGACCGGCACCGTCACGTCGCTGCCGAACCAGTGCATCGAGATCTTCTTCAGCGTACCGTCCTTTTGCAGCGAAGCCAGCGCGTCGTTGATCGCCTTCTCGAACTTCGGGTTGCCCTTGCGGAACGGGATCGCCATTTCCTGCTTGCCGCCGTTCAGCACCGCGCCCGCGCGCAGCGGCAGGTTCGACGTCTTGATCATGTACGGCAGCATCAGGCGATCGTCGAGCGTCGCCTCGATCCGGCCCGCGGCGAGGTCGCGCAGCTTCTCCGGCGCGCCCGGATACGTCTGCACCTCGATGCCCGGCACGGTGCGCGCCATCTGGTCGTAGTTGGTGCCGAGCGTCACGCCGAGCTTCTTGCCCTTGAAATCGTCGAGCGACTTGAAGTTGCGCGTGTCGTCCTTGCGCTGGATCAGCTGCGCGGCCGAGTACGTGTACGGCTGGCTGAAGTCGAGCACTTCCTTGCGCTGCGGCGTGATCGTGACCTGGTTGACGATCACGTCGAACTTGCCGGCCTGCAGGCCCGCGATGATGCCGCTCCATTCGGTCGGGATGAACTGCGTCTTCACGCCGAGCTTGCCGGCGACCGCATTCGCGACGTCGACGTCGAAACCCTCGAGCTGGCCCGACGTGCCGCGCGAGTTGAACGGCGGATACGTACCTTCGAGGCCGACGCGCAGCACGCCGGCTTTCTTCACCGAATCGAGCAGGTCTTCAGCGTGCGCGGCGACGGCCGTGAAGCCGAGGGCCGACGCGAGCAGCAGGCCCGACAGCAGGAACTTCGAACGTTTCATCGCAGATCTCCAGTGTTCAGTACGGTGTTGTGGTGAGCGCCGGGCGCCGGCCGGCCCCGGTGGGCCGCAATACGGGCACGTAGACACTACTCGCAACCGCGCCGCGCCGAAAGTCGAATTGGCCCTGATTGCAATCGATTTCATGGGGAGAGGCGACTGACTTACTGTGGCGTGGACAGGAATCGGCTCGGCTGGGGGGAGCAATTCGGCGAGCACTCCCGCTCGGATATTTTCCGATTGCACTCGAAATGTTCTTTTAAATCAGGTCATATTTCGGGTTCGTGCTGTAATTTTTCTGTAAAATCGCGCGAGCGGAATCAAATGCCGGCGCCATCCGAGGGCGCGTCAAAAGAAGAAAAGGCCGTAGTCATGAACATGCAGAACACAATTGCCGCATTGCGCGGCGGATTGCTTCAGCAGGACCGGCTGCTGAAGCTCGACACGCCGTTGGGGGCCAATGTCCTGACCGTGCAGCGGGTGGTCGGCCGTTCGCGCATCGGGCGCGCGTACGAGTTCACGCTCGACGTGCTGTCGACCGATAGCGATCTGGAACTCAAAAAGCTGATCGCGCAGCCCGTCACGTTGTGGATTCAGCAGGGCGACCGCAGCTACCGGCCGATCAACGGATACGTGCATACCGCGCGCCGGCTGGGCGCCGACGGCGGGCTCACGACATATCAGCTCGCGTTCGCCGATTTCTCCCATTTCCTGAAGTTCCGCCGCGATCAGCGGCTCTGGAACGACGCGACCGTCGACCAGATCATTTCCGACGTGCTGAACAAGCATCCGCAGGCGCAGGGCCATTTCCGCTTCGCATTGTCGAAGCCGCTGCCGAACCGGTCGTACACGCGCCAGCACGACACCGACTGGCATTTCGTGCATCGGCTGATGGAGAACGAAGGGCTCTACTGCGCATGGCAGCAGGCCGACGACGGCAAGTCGCATACGCTCGTGATCACCGACAACCTGCAGGCGTTCGCGCCGCTGTCGCCGGAGGCCGTGCGCTTCTATCACGGCGGCGCGGCCAGCGAGGCCGACGCGTTCACGCAATGGTCGGGCACGCGTACGCTGCAGAGCGTGACGCGCACGACGCGCACGTTCGACTACAAGAATCCTTCGCAGCCGTCGAACCCGAAAGGCACGTCGCTGCCGACGATGGGCGGCCAGGGCGAGTTGCCCGACCAGCTCGAAGTCTACGAGTACACGGGCGCTTATACATACCTGGACCAGACGCGCGGCGACCATCTGACGAAGGTCAGGATGGAGGAATGGGAGTCGCAGGCAAAGCGCTTCCATGGCGCGGGTGGCGTGCGCGCGATCGATGCGGGCAGACGCTTCACGCTGACCGACCATCCCGAGCACGATCGCGATCCCGCTGATCAGCGCGAATTCGCCGCGATCGAGGTGGCGTGGTGGATCGAGAACAACCTGCCCGTCGCGAGCGACAGCGCGGACTTTCCATATAGTCTGCGCGAGGCATTGACGCAGGTGCAGGAGCGCTACGGCGCCGATCCCGCATTTCGCGTGCCGCACGAGGATGGCTCGACCGGCTTCTATCTCGTCGAAGTCGAAGCGCAACGCGCGAGCGTGCCGTATCGCAGCCCGTTCGAGCATCACAAGCCGGAGATGCATCTCGAGACGGCGATCGTCGTCGGGCCGCAGGGCGAGGAAGTCTATACGGACGCGTTGAACCGGATTCGCGTGCAGTTCGTGTGGGACCGCCTGAACCCGGGCAACGAGAACGCGTCGTGCTGGGTGCGCGTCGTGCAGTCGGATACCGGCGGCGGCTACGGCGGCGTGCACGTGCCGCGCATCGGCGAGGAGGTGCTGATCGACTACGTCGGCGGTGATTGCGATCGGCCGCTCGCGGTCGGGCGCGTGTACAACGGCGCGAACCAGCCGCAGTGGCATACCGACGGGATCCTGTCCGGATATCGGTCGAAAGAGTATTCGGGCGGCGGCTACAACCAGCTCGTGATGGACGACGCGACCGGGCAGAACCGCGTGCAGCTGATGAGCAGCAGCGCGAACAGCCTGCTGCATCTCGGCTACATCATCGACCAGAGCGGCAATTCGCGCGGCGCGTATCTCGGCAGCGGGTTCGACCTGCGCTCGGATGCGTACGGCGCGGTGCGGGCGAGCCAGGGCCTGTACATGACCACGCATCCGAAGGCGGCGAACAGCCAGCCGCTCGACGTGAAGGAAGCGCAACAGCAGCTCGTGACGGGCGAGAGCCTGGTCGAGGCGATGTCGGGCGTGAGCGAGCAGCATCAGGCGGAAAGCCTGAAGGACGCGCAGGACACGATGCGCGCGTTCACGGACGCGACGCAGGACAGCGCATCGGGCAGCGCCGCCGGAGGACGCACGGCAGGCGGCGGCACGGGCAACGCGAACGCGTTCAAGGAACCGGTGATGCTGTTCGGCAGCCCGTCGGGGATCGGGATGTCGACGCAGCAGTCGGTGCATGTGGTCGCGAACGATCACGTGAACGTCGCGAGCGGGCAGAGCGTGCATGTTGCGGCAGGCAAGTCGCTGATCGGCAGCATCGGGCAGAAGCTGAGCCTGTTCGTGCAGAACGCGGGGATGAAGTTGTTCGCGGGCAAGGGCAAGGTCGAGATCCAGGCGCAGTCGGACAACGTCGAGATGACCGCGCAGAAGGCGGTGAAGATCGTGTCGGCGACCGACCGGATTGAAATCGCGGCCGATCAGGGAATCTTGCTGACGAGCGGCGGCGGGTATATCCGCATTCAAGGCGGGAACATCGAGATTCACACGCCGGGTGCGGTGGATGTGAAGGGCGCGTCGCATACGTTCGCTGGGCCGGCGAGCATGGGGTATCCGTTGCCGAGCCCGCGGCCCGATCAGCCGGGGCAACTGGAGTTGTTTCACAAGTACGTGAACGGCGAGGCCGTGAAGGGCGGGTTGTTCACGGTGAAAGACGTGAACGGCGCGGTGCTGAAGAAGGGTGCGCTCGACAACAGCGGCTACACGGTCGTGAGCGGGCTGCCGCCCGGTGCGGTGCGAGTCGAGTTCGGCAAGGACCCGCGCGAGTCGGATCAGCCGGCGAACTACTTCAAGCAGGCGAAGTGGCCGGCGGAGCCCGCCGAGCCATCGCCGGAAGCCGCGCAGGCCACGGCGACTGGGCAGCTTGCCAGCCAGTTGCAGGGGATGACGCCTGCAGCGGCAACGGCTGCCATGGGGCTCGTGAGCGGCGGTGGCGCAGGCGCTGCGCTGGGCGGGCTGGCGAGTTCCGCGTTGCCGGCTGCGGCGACTGCGCTGGGTGGGGCGGGCGTGGCGTCTGCGTTGCAGACGGCTTCGAGCCTGAGCGGTGCCGCGAAGCAGGTGGCCGGGATGGTGCAGGCTGCACGGCAAGGCGGGCTCGCGGCGCTGGCCGCGCCGGCGGCGAACGCAGCATCCGGGGCGCTGCAGGGCGCATTGCCCGGTGTCGCGGGGATTGCGGGCAAGGGCGCGACGACGGTGGCGTCGGCGGCCGGTGCGACCGGCATGAAGCTGCCGACGAGCGGGTTCGGCGGACCGCTGAAATCCTGAGAGGGCGGCGCGTCAGCCGTCAAGAACAACTAAATCGCGAATTGAACGAAAAACGACATGGCACAACAACTTCCACCGGGCGCAGAGAAGGAACAGGCTGTTTCCTGGCTCAGTGATATTTCGCCGAAGGATGTCGCGGCGGGGGGCGATCGCTTCGACGCATGGCTGCGCAAGATCAGCGGCAACCACGTGACATTCGAGGACGTGAAGACGGTTGCCGGCGCAGTGCCGATCGTCGGCAACATCATGGCGGCGCTCGATGCGCTCGGCGATATCGCCCATATCATCGAGAAACGCGGCGGGCAGGTGCTCGATTACATGGGCCTCGCGATCAATCTGATCGGCATCATTCCGATTCCGCCGACGCTCGCGCCATTCCGGATGTCGGCGCGTCCGCTGCTCGCGCTCGTGCGTAACCAGTTGCTGATCACGCGCGGCAATCTCGGTGCGGCGATCATTTCCGTGCTCATTACGCATATCAACGCGACCTGTGCGACGGAGATCGAGGACTTCCTCGACAAGCTGAAGAACGGTCTCGTGAAGCTGCTCGACGGATGTGCGTCGAAGGCGGAAGAGTTGATGAGTGCGATTGCGACCGGCATGGACAAGGCGTTGCACGGTCAGCTGTTCGACAACAGCGGCAACCTGAAGCGCGCGGAGCAGCTCGCGAAGAAGATGCGCGACAACCGTCCGTGGTACAGCGCGAGCCGAGTGGGTGACGGGCTCGCGTTTGCGTATGAGGGTTACAAGGCGCTCGGCAAAACGGTCGGCAATGCGACAGTCGGGACGGCGGCGAAGCTAGCGCCGGATTCGTGGCTCGAGCCGTTTCGCAGTACGGTGACGTTTCTGAGGACGCAGGCGCCGAAGGTCGCGTCGTCGATCCGCTCGCTGGCCGGCAGCGAGGAAGGCAAGATGATGTGGCTTGTCTTGCAGTTGATCGAGGCTGTCGGGCGGGTGAAGGCGCGTGCGAAGCTGCATGAGCAGAGTGCGGAGGTCAAGTCGGCAGGGAGGAGCCAGGCGCGGAAGACGCGGGGGCAGGAAGGGTTGGAGGCGAACACAGGGCAGGCGCCGGTGGAGGGGCCAGGGAAGAGTGGCTGTCAGTGGTGCCCGATTGGGTCGTCGCCCGCGTCTATCGACTTTGCGTTCGGGGACGAAACGTTCTCGCACAAGGATTTTGACTTGCCGGGTGCATTGCCTCTCGTGTGGGAGCGCAGGTACCGCTCGAGGCTCTCCGCATACGATGGCAGTGAGTTGGGGGCGCGGTGGATCACACCCTATACGACCCGCATCGACATCAAGGGTGGTCAATGGATCTATCGCGACGCAGAGGGGCGCAGTATCGAATATCGTGCGCTCGCGGCCGGCGAAGTACACGATGATTTGTCAGAAAAACTGACGTTGTCGCGTCTCGACGATACGTGGGTGACGGTTGCATACGGTCACGTAGCGTTGCATGTGTACGAGCGCCGTGGCGATGTCTTTCGGCTGGCGATGCAGAAGGATCGTGCCGGAAACGCGATTACGCTCGACTACGATGCACTCGATCGTCTTGCGCGACTGATCGATGCGAGCGGCAATGTGCTCGCGTTCGAGCACGACAGGCATGGCCGGATCGTGCAAATCGAACAGGTACTCAAGGACGGCGAGCGCCGCACGCTCGCGAGCTACGAATACGACGGGATGGGGGATCTCGTTCGTGCGGTCGATCGCCATGGCAATGCGCGCACCTATCAATACCATCGACATCTTGTTACGCGCTATACCGATCGCACGGGGCGTGGGATGACGCTCGAATGGGACGGCGCGGATGCGGACGATAATGCGAACGCGAAGTGCGTCCGCGAGTATGCCGATGACGGCAGCCTCGACATCCGTCTTGCGTGGAATCCGAACATTCGCCTCACGTACGTGACCGATGCGCTTGGTCAGATGACGCGGTATTACTTCAATATCCACGGATACGTGTACCGGGTCGTGTATCCGGACGGCAACGAGGAATGGTTCCGGCGCGACGAGCATCACAACCTGGTCCTGCATATTCGACAGGACGGCAGCATCGAGCGGATGGAATATGACGCGCGCGGCAATATGGTCCGGCATGAGCGTGTGGACGGCACCGTCGTTGAAATGGCATACGACGACAAGAATCAGATGATTCGTGTCGTCGATCCGAGCGGGCACGTTTGGCACCGCAAATACGACGACGCGGGCAATCTTGTCGAAATGCTCGACCCTCTGGAGCAGGCCACCGCATACAGCTACAACGACAAGGGGCTGCCGACTCGTGTTATCGATGCCAAGGGCGGATCGAAGGCGATCGGGTATAACGATGCCGGGCAACTGACGAGCTACACGGATTGCTCCGGAAAGAAGACCGAGTGGCGATATGACGACATTGGCAGAGTGATCGAGGCGAAGGATGCGTCGGGTGGCGTGACGGCCTATGGCTATGGCCAGAATGGGCAATTGGCCGAGATACGTTCGCCTGCCGGTCTCGAACAGGTGCATCACGACGCCGAGGGCCGGTTGTTGCGGCATACCGACCAGTTGAATCGATCGATACGATACAGCTATGACGCGGTCGGCCGGATCGCGAGCCGCACGGATGCGCTTGGGCAGATGCTGGCGTATCGCTATGACCCAGTGGGGCGGTTGTCGGTGCTGACGGATGCCAATTTCGCGACGCATCGGTTTCACTACGATCAAGCAGGGCGCTTGACCGAGCAGGTCGGCTTCGACGGCAAGTCGACTCGCTACGAACGCGACAAGGAAAGCGGCAGCCTCATTGCGGTCGATGATGCGGGATGCGTGACCTCGCTGGAAGTCGACGTAAACGGTCGTTTGCTGAAGCGGATTTCCGGGGAGAGTGAAGAACGCTTTGCCTATGATCCGAGCGGCCGACTGATCGAGGCGGTGAACCGATACAGTCGCGTGCAGTTTTTCTTCGATCCCATTGGCAATCTGGTGCGCGAGCATCACGCGTACGATCTGTTCGGCGAGCGGCGCAGCTACGTCTGGCATCACGAATACGATGAACTGGGCAATCGGCGCCGGACCGTGCGACCGGACGGCCACGCGATCGATTGGTTGATATACGGCTCGGGACATGTGCACGGCATGCTGCTCGATGGCGAGGAGCGCGTGCAGTTCGAGCGCGACGACCTGCATCGCGAGACGGGGCGGGTGCTGTCGAGCGAAGTCGGGCAGCGCACGACTTATGACCCGGCTGGACGGATACTGCAACAGACGCTGCAGCGGTCGACGTCGCAGGTGCCTTTCGCGGAGCGTCGGTATCGTTACGATGCGGCCGGGCAGTTGTCGCGAATCGAAGACAGCCGAAAAGGGGGAGTCGACTATCGATACGATCCGGTCGGACGCCTGATCGAAGCCGTCAGTCCGGTCGCGAAGGAGCGATTCGCGTTCGATCCGGCCAGCAACATCATCGATCCGGCGCAGCCGGTGACCACGGCTTCGCGACCGAGTCCGGTCAGGCCGGAGAATACGTTGCCTGGTGAAGTGTCGAAGGTGCTCGGCAACCTGCTGAAGGCCTACGCCGGGATGCATTTCGAGTACGACGCGCGCGGGAATCCGGTGCGCAAGCATACGCCGGCAGGGGAGCAGGAATACGAGTGGGACGAATTCAACCGTTTGCGGGCGTCGAGGGTTGCCGAGACGTCGCGGCAGAGCCAATCGCGGTATTTCTATGACGCGTTGGGTCGCCGGATCGCGAAAGAGGTAAACGGCGAGAGGACCGTGTTCGGGTGGGACGGCGATATGCTCGCGTACGAAAGTAATGCGGAGCGCGGTACGCACTATATCTACGAGCCGAAAACGTTCGTACCGCTTGCGCAGTACGTGGCCGAACCCGTGGACGGCATCGCGACGCCGGAATGGAAAGGCACCGATCGCTACGTGCCGGAAGACGATCCGCTGCAGAAGGTGCCGCAGCGACGATCGAACGCCAAGCTGTTCCATTACCACTGCGACCAGATCGGTACGCCGCAATTGCTGACCGACGACTATGGCGATGTGGTGTGGGAGGCCTCGTACAAGGCTTGGGGCGAAGCGCGCGAGGTGATCGCTCAGGCGTCGAAGGCGGCCGGGATTGTGCCGAAGAATTCACTTCGGTTCCAGGGGCAACAGGTCGACGAGGAGACGGGACTCGCCTATAACCGGCATCGGTACTACGATCCGCAAATCGGCAGATTCGTCAGCCGAGATCCGATCGGATTGGCGGGTGGCATCAACGTTTATCAGTATGCGCCGAACCCGATTCAATGGACCGATCCGCTCGGGCTTTGTCCGGGGAAGGCCATCGTTCGGCAGTCGCGCAATGAGCACGGGCCACATTTCGATGTTGAAGTGGTTCCGGATTCAGGGCGCACTTTGCGAACGCACCAGGTGATTGTGGACGATGAGCACAACACTATTATTACGGGGCAGTATCTCGCGCCTGCATCTACGGTTCAGAATACAATTCACGTCGATTTGCCGGACGCTACCGCTGCCTACCAGGCCCAGGCCAGCCGCTTGGGCCGTGACGGCAAGGTGTATGACAAAAACACCAACAGTTGTGTGACGCACGTCGGAGACATTCTGCGAGCCGGTGGGGCGCAGAATGTACCGACCACGACGCGCGAAACCATTAAATGGCTGATTGCGAACGGACGACGTCAATAGGATCTGATATGGGCAGGATACTGTGTAAGTCGCATGGCGCATCCGGAGTGGTACATGTTTCGAGCGATATCGCGGCCGACATGAAAAAGGACGGTGTCCGGTTGGAGATGTTCCGGTACGACATCGACTGGCTGGGAGATGGGCTCCCCGACATCTCATACTTCGTCTCGACGGATATCGCGCAACGGTTCGGGTTGCCGGAGCCTGGTGACGCGCCATTTGGCTCAGATTTCGAAGAAAAGCATGCGGCTGTCTTCGACGGGCTGACCGCTGTTTGCGAAAAGTGCTTTGACGAATATCTGAGAAGAGCCGCCTGACCGGCTCGGCAATTCCGGCGCAACCCGGATGGTTGAGGCATGTGCAGGTGTTCGTCCGGTACGGCGGGCGCTATGCGCATCGCCGTGATCTCGCGGTGAGCATTGCCGTCATCTTCATTCCCGAGCAGTGCGTCGGATCGAAGTTCGCGTCGATCCGACAGCGTTTCGATTGATGCGCATCGAGCCGATCGATCCACAACAACAGCCGACCGATCTCACAGGCGTGGAATTGGCATAATCACGGTTTGCCGCCGCGATTTCACGACCACTGCGACGCATTCACCCAGTTTCAACCGCAATACTCATGTCGATCTCCACCGCGACCGAAGTGTCGCTGAAACACATTCTCGAACACCCCGGCGATTTCTCCGGATGGCTCTACCTCCCGCCGATGCCGTGGACGCCCGATACCGAGGGCGCATTCTCCGACGACACGAAGGACGCTGACGAAGACACGGCGCCCGTCATCGCAACCCAACCCGGCTGGCAGATCACATTGAACAGCTCAACGATCGAGGACATCGTGATCAACGCGCATGACCAGATCGACGAACCTACGCTTGCGCAGTTGTTCGATGCGTTCGTGTTCTACGTCGAAAACGACGCATTCATTCTTTTCTGACGACGCGCAACGAGCGCGCCGAAACAAAAAAAGGACCGCTCAGCGGTCCTTTTCCTCATGAGGCGACGCTCTCGCGAAGCACCCATCAAGGCAACGAAATCGTCAAATTAGCCGACTCCGGCCCCACCTTGATCACCTGCGAATAAGGCGCGAGCGCCTGCAGCGTCTTGTCCTTCAGATACGAGTTGAGTCCGAGGAACCCAAGCAGCGCAACCAGCGCAAACACCGCCCCGATCGCCCAAACCGGCACCTCGCGCTTCAACCGGTGCGCGATCTGATCCGGCAACGGCCAATGCGGTGCAAACGGCGCCCGCTTGCCCTTCATATGCGCGATCTCGTCCCCCAGCCGCGCCGTCAGATAAGCGAGCTTCTCCGGCCCCTCGAGCAGATACTTCCCCTGGAACCCGAGCAGCAGGCACATATGAAACACCTCGAGCGACTGCAGCCGCGCCGCGCCTTGCGCACGACATTCCTCGAGATACTGAAAGAACTTCTCGCCCGCCAACTGCTCGCCGAACAGCACGAGCTGCAGCGGCCGGCGCTCCCAGTCCGTGCGGATCTTGTACTGCGACGACAGCACCATCTCGTCGATGGCCGCGCAGAACGCGAACTTCGCGGCGTACACATCCTCGGCGGCGATATTCAGCTTCTTCGCGCCGCGCTCGAAATCCGACAGGAATTCCTGGATCCGCGTGCTGAACTCGCTCGCGCTGTCCGGCTCGCGGCCGTTCTTGAGCAGGAACAGCATGAAGAAGCCGTCGTACAGCAAGTCGAGCAGCGAACGGGCCTGGAACGCGGAGTCCGTCGACGCCGGGGTATGCATGGGTGCCGGCGCGTTGTCGCCGAACAGGGAAGGCGCGTAGCTCATGATGTGACCGCGATCAGTTCGAACTTCAGGTCATTGATGCCAGTCGGCGCATAGATCATCGCGGACTGGGCCTGCAGCATGCGCTCGTACAGCGCGCCGCGCGAATCGAGCGAGAAATAGCATGCGCCGGGCCGCACCGGAATCGCGGGCGGCACCTGCGGCGTGTACGACAGCCGCACGCCGGGCATCGCCGACAGCACGAGCTTGTCGACGTCGTCGGGGGCACCGACCTTGAAGCGGGCCGGCACGGCATCGACGAGCTCGACGCTCGGCATGTCCGCGGACACCGCCAGGTAGAACTCGGTCTTGTCGTCGATCTTGCCCGAATCGAGGCGGCCGAGGTGGAACGACGGACGCACCTCGTCGAGCGTGATCGCGAAGTAGCGTGTCGAGATCACGGTGTCGAGCAGTTCGCGCAGCATCAGGTCGAGACGTGCAAAACTCGGCCCCGGATCGTCGTGGCGGTACACGGGCAGGTCGGCGAGCGTATAGCCCTTCGAGAACGTCATCAGCTGGCCCGCGAGGCGCAGCAGTTCCTGGAACAGCCGCTCAGGATGCAGCGCCGCGTGCTGGTGCAGGTGCGCGAGCGTCGCGAACGCGGCGTTCGCGGTATGCAGCAGCCAGAACGACGCGATGTCACCCGAGCGGAATTCGATGATGTTCTTCGACGGCTCGCGGTGGAACCCGTACAGCGCGTTCACCTTCGCCTGCAGCGCGTCGACCAGCTGGCGCAGCCGCTGGTGCAGGATCGGCGACGCGTCGATCGCGAGGCACGGCGGCACGAAGCTGTCGTCGATCTCGAAACCGGACGTCGCAGTGCGGCGCACGCGCACGAGCGGCACCGACAGCAACTGGTCGCGCGGTTCGCTGTGCGCGATCAGCTTGACCTGCGTCTTCAGGAACGTGATGTCGGCTTCGGCCGCGTCGGTGAAGTTGTCGGCGACGCTCGTCTGCTCGCTGACGAAGCGCGTCATGAAGCCTGCGGCCGGATCGTCGCTGTAGTTGGTGCCGTTCTCGCGCAGCGGGTGCAGCGCGAGATAGAACACGAATTCGTTGATGCCGTCGGGCAGCGTGTCCAGCGCGATCGGCGGCGGCAGGTCGTCGGCCTGCGGCGCGGCATACAGCGCGCCGTCCGGGAACACGAGCGCGAGATCGGCAACCCGCAGCACGTTGCTGCCGAGTGCGTCGCGGTCGATGCGCACGGAGCGCACGCCCCAGTTGTACGGCTGGATCGCCTGGATGGACTCGAACAGGCGCGCCTCGTGGTACGCGTCCTGTCGCTGAAAGTGTTGAGGCCGGAGGAACAGCCCTTCCCCCCACAGCACCTTGGCCGAATAACTCATGTCAAATCCGGTTAATGTGGCGTTGCGATGTAATCGATTTGTTCGTGCCCGAATTAAATCGCCAATTGTTAACTCTTGTTAATTGACATTCGTGCGTCATGTTTAACCGCAGGACACCGAGGAAAGCATATTCAGCGGTTGTGAAGGCGCACCCTGTTGCGGTGCGATGACGGTGCCGTCGGTGACCGTCATCGCGCAATTATGCAGGCCGATGATTATGCCGGATTTCTCCGACTTCGCCGGATCGAACGTCAGTTTCCATCGTTGCAGTGCGGGATCGCGGAACAGCGCGACGATGCCGAATGCCTGCGCTTCGCGCGAGACTTTTTCGGTCGCCGTATAGCGCTGGCCCGGAATCAGCGTGATTTCACGCACATTCAGCAGGTCGGCGCCGAGCGCGGCCTTTTCCTTGGTCGGATCGGTAAACGCGTCGAACGGCGCCTGCTGGAACGACGTCGGATCCTTCAGCGCGTAGAGCCGCACGACGAGCGCGAGCGGCTTGTGGTCGGTCGCGGCATTCAGGTTCGGCGCGGCGGCGAGCGTGATCCCGAGATTGCGCGGCGGCTTCTGCGAGTCCGGCAGCTCGGGCTTGCCGATGCCGGCGGCCTGCATCACGGCGCTTGCGGCCGAGCCGAGCAGCGGGGCGGCCGCGCATCCGGCCAGAAGGGCGCAGGCAACCAGCGGCAGCGCGTAGCGAATCATGGACGATCTCATCGTGTTTCCGGCGTGCCGCCTTTATCCCTGTCAAAACTGCCGGGTATTTCCGCGTTCGCCGCGCATCCCCGACATTGAATCGCTCAACTATTAAGCACGCCTGCGTCGCGGCAAGCGCCCGGAAATTTTTTCCGCCACCCGGGCGGCGCGTCGTGCGGCCAGTAAAACTTGCGCATCCCGGCCGAAGGAAAAACCGCCGCGAGCCCGCAGCGAGAGGTCATTCGAGGGGGTAGCGCCCGGTTTTAAAAGGAATTACTCTTCACACGACGATTGAATTATGAAAAATTGATCGGTACTATACCCGCGCGCTTCTTGCAAAGCAAAAGAACCAGATTCTCAACGATTTTAAAACTCACGCGCCGGTGGATATAACGATGAAAGACCGTCTCTTCGCAAAACTGTCTGGGGTAGTGCTGGCTTGCGGCGTGATCGCCGGCTGTGCGAGCCAGTCGACCACGCCGCCGAGCGCCGAGGTTTTCAACAAGTCGCTGGCCGATGCGGACGCCGTTGCGAAGTCGGGTGATCAGGACAAGGCCCTCGGCCTGTACCAGCAGCTCGCGAAGTCGGATCCGACGCGCGAGGAGCCGTGGTCGCGCATCGCGCAGATCCAGTTCGCACAGAACCACTACGGGCAGGCGATCGTCGCCGCCCAGGAAGCGCTGCAGCGCGACGCGACCGACCGGCAGGCGAAGAGCGTGCTGGCCGTCGCCGGCCTGCGGATCGCGACGCAGTCGCTCGGCGAATTGCGCCAGGATGCGTCGCTCGCGGGCGACGCGAAGTCGGACGCGCAGACGCTCGCGAAGCAACTGCGCGACACGCTGGGCGAATCGGCGCTGTTCCCGCCGGAGCAGAAATCGCAAACGAAGAAGATCCGCCGCCCGATTCACCGCCCGAAGGTGGCAGCCGGCGCGGCGGCACCGGCGGACAGCGGCGCCACGACGCCGCCTCCGCCCCCGCCGACGTCGAGCGGCAGCGCGCCGCAGAAAGGCGGCGCCGACCCGTTCAGCGCGCTGCGCAACTGACGCGAAAGCAACTGACGCGAAAACCACAACTAACCTGGGAGCCGTCGATGGCCAAGAAAGAAAGCATTCAGAAAAGCTTGCAGAAAATACGGCCGCCGCGCGTCCAGCTGACCTATGAGGTCGAGAAGGGCGACGCGATCGAGGTGAAGGAACTGCCGTTCGTCGTCGGGGTCGTCGGCGATCTGGCGGGCCAGTCCGAAATCGAGCAGCCGAAGCTGCGCGACCGCAAGTTCGTCAATATCGACCGCGACAACTTCGACGACGTGATGAAGGCGATCGAGCCGCGTGCCGCGTTCCAGGTGGAAAACCGCCTGAGCCCGGAAGGCGGCAAGTTCGCGGTCGACCTGAAGTTCCGCTCGCTGTCGGATTTCAGCCCGGACGAAGTCGTCGAACAGGTCGAGCCGCTGCGCCGCCTGCTCGAGGCGCGCTCGAAGCTCGCCGACCTGCGCAACAAGCTCGCCGGCAACGACAAGCTCGAGGATCTGCTGTCCGAGGTGCTGAAGAACACGCAGCAGCTGCAGGAGCTCGCGAAGGGCACCGGCGGCGACAAAGACGGCGAATGACGACGGAGTGTTGAGATGAACCAGCAAACGGCTGCGGCCCAAGCCAGCGGCGCGGAATACGCCGCCGGGACCTCGTTGCTCGACGACATCGTCGAGAAGAGCAAGGTCGCGAAATCCGATTCCGAACATGCGCGTGCGAAGGACCTGATCGGCGAACTCGTGCACCAGGTGCTCGACGGCACGGTGATCGTGTCGGACAACCTGTCGGCCACGATCGACGCGCGCGTCGCGGAACTCGACCGCCTGATCTCGACGCAGCTTTCCGCGGTGATGCACGCGCCGGAATTCCAGCGCCTCGAAAGCACGTGGCGCGGGATGGATTACCTGGTCAAGGAAAGCAATACGGGCCAGACGATCAAGATCAAGGCGCTGCACGCACCGAAGCGCGACCTCGTGCGCGACTTCAAGGGTGCGAGCGAGTTCGACCAGAGCGCGCTGTTCAAGAAGGTCTACGAAGAAGAATTCGGCACGTTCGGCGGCTCGCCGTTCGGTGCGCTGATCGGCGATTACGAGATCTCGCGCCAGCCGGAAGACATGTACTTCATCGAGCAGATGTCGCACGTCGCGGCGGCCGCGCACGCGCCGTTCATCGCGTCGGCGTCGCCCGAGCTGCTCGGCCTCGAGTCGTTCTCCGACCTCGGCAAGCCGCGCGATCTCGGCAAGGTGTTCGATACCGTCGAATACGCGAAGTGGAAGTCGTTCCGCGACGCCGAGGATTCGCGCTACGTCGGCCTGACGCTGCCGCGCTTCCTCGGCCGCCTGCCGTTCAATCCGAAGGACGGCCAGACCGCGGAGAACTTCAACTTCGTCGAGGACGTCGACGGCACCGAGCACGACAAGTACCTGTGGTGCAACGCCGCGTGGGCGTTCGCTGCGCGCCTGACGGCCGCGTTCGACGACTTCGGCTGGTGCGCGGCGATCCGCGGCGTCGAAGGCGGCGGCCTCGTCGAGGACCTGCCGACCCACACGTTCAAGACCGACGACGGCGAAGTCGCGCTGAAGTGCCCGACCGAGATCGCGATCACCGATCGCCGCGAGAAGGAGCTGAGCGACCTCGGCTTCATCCCGCTCGTCCATTGCAAGAACTCAGATTACGCCGCGTTCTTCGCTGCGCAGTCGGTGCAGAAGCCGAAGAAATACAGCACCGACAGCGCGAATGCGAACGCCGTCCTGTCCGCCCAGCTTCAGTACATCTTCTCGGTATCGCGCGTCGCGCACTACCTGAAGGCGATGATGCGGGACAAGATCGGCAGCTTCGCATCGGCGCAGAACGTGGAGACTTTCCTCAACCGGTGGATTTCGCAGTACGTCCTGCTCGACGACAACGCCTCGCAGGAACAGAAAGCGCAATTCCCGCTGCGCGAGGCATCCATACAAGTGTCGGAGATTCCGGGCAAGCCGGGCTCGTATCGTTCGGTCGCATTCCTGCGCCCGCACTTTCAGCTCGACGAACTCTCGATTTCTCTGCGACTTGTCGCTGATCTGCCCAAACCGGCAAATTCATAAGCGAGTAAATCGCCCGGGCGGGCCGCCTGGGTAGGACGTTAAAACCACCTCTTTGGGGAGTCGAAGGGCCATGTTACATATGCACTTGCAGTTTGGTAGTCCGGCGGTGAAGGGCGAATCCGCGGACAAAGACCATCAGGGCTGGATCGAACTGAAATCGTGGGATCACTCGATCGTTCAGCCGCGTTCGGCAACCGCATCGACCGCTGGCGGTCACACGATGACGCGTTGCGAGCACGGCGACATGATTTTCACGAAGGAAATCGATTCGTCGAGCCCGCTGCTGTACCAGCACGCTTCGGGCGGCACCACGTTCGACGAGGTGACGGTCCATTTCTCGCGCGCAGACGGTGAAGGCAAGCGCGTGCAGTATCTGGAAGTCAAGCTCAAGTACGTGATCATCTCGAGCATCGCCCCGAGCGTTCGCGAAGAAGGTCTGCCGCTCGAGACGTTCTCGCTGAAGTACGCGGCCGTGCAGTGGAAGCAAACCCAGCAGAAGATCGGCGGCAACCAGGGCGGCAACACGCAGGGCGCCTGGAGTCTGACGAAGAACGACAAGACCTACGCGGTCTAAGGTCGGTTGCGGCAACGGGGCGCACGGCGTCCCGTTGCCGTTTTCGTAGTTCATACCGGCCGATGAAACGATTCGAACCCAGTTTTCTCGACAAGCTGTTCGACGACGAACCGCACCTGCCGGCCTCGGCAGCGATGCGGCAATTGTCGCTGGACGAGCTCAAGACCACGGTCGCCCGCGACGTCGAGGCGATCCTCAACACCCGTATCGCGCACACCGAGAACGAGCTGGCCGCGCTGCCGGAATGCCAGAAATCGGTGCTGACCTACGGGCTGAACGATTTCGCGGGGCTGAGCCTCGCGAGTCACTACGACCGCGCGTTCATCTGCAAGTCGATCCAGCAGGCCATCGCGCGCCATGAGCCGCGCCTGCAGCAGGTACAGGTGACGTTCGAGCTGAACGAGCAGGCGACCAATGCGCTCTACTTCGCGATCCAGGCGCTGCTCGTCGTGCACCCGGCCGAGGAGCCGGTGAATTTCGACGCGATGCTGCAGCCGTCGACGCTGCAGTACTCGGTCACGCGCGCACGCGCCGCGAGAATGCAGTAAATCAAGCCGCCGAGCGGGCCGGACCGCCCGGTGGTCGATCAGGTCCGGCAGGAAATATTGAGGTTCGGGGTCGTCGATGGAAGAATTGCTGCCGTATTACGAGCGCGAATTATCGTTTTTGCGGCGCTATTCGCGAGATTTCGCCGAACGCTATCCGAAGATCGCGGCGCGGCTCGCGTTGTCCGGCGAGCATTGCGAGGATCCGCACGTCGAGCGGATGATCGAGTCGTTCGCGCTGCTCGGCGCGCGCATCAACAAGAAGCTCGACGACGACTACCCCGAATTCACCGAAGCGCTGCTGGAAGTGCTGTATCCGCACTACCTGCGGCCGTTCCCGTCGTGCTCGATCGCGCAGTTCACGCCGGCGTCGCCCGGCCAGCAGACCGAGCCGGTCGTGATCGGCCGCGGCACCGAGCTGAAGAGCCGCCCGATCCGCGGCGTGCAGTGCCGCTTCCGCACCGCCTACGACGTGACGCTCGCGCCGATCCGCATCTCGGAAGCGCGCTACACGCCGGTCGCGCTCGCGCCGAGCGCGACGGTGCTGCCGTCCAACGCGACGGGCGTGATCTCGATCACGTTCGAGTCGCTCGCTGCGCAGCTCGATCTCGGCGCGCTGAAGGTGCCGACGCTGCGCGCGCATCTGCACGGCGAGCAGTCGTTCGTCGCCGCGCTGACCGACTGCCTGTTCGTCAACGTGCTCGGCGCGTATGTCGAGCCCGAACGCAACGGCCGCTGGACCGCGCTGCGCAAGCTGCCGATCGAGCAGGCCGGCTTCGACGAAGACGACGCATTGATCGATTACCCGGCGAAATCGCATCCCGCGTATCGCCTGCTCACCGAATACTTCGCGTTCCCCGACAAGTTCGATTTCGTCGATTTCGACCTCGCGGCGATCGCGCGCGCGTCGGGCCGCTGCCAGCGCGCGACGCTGCATCTGGTGCTGCAGGACGTGCGCAGCGATTCGCACGTCGCGCGGCTGCTCGAGCTGCTGACGGCAAGCCACTTCCGGCTGTTCTGCACGCCGATCGTCAACCTGTTCCGGCAGCACGGCGAGCCGATCCGCATCACGCACCGCGCGGTGTCCTACCCGGTGATCGCCGAGGCGCGCCGCGCGTTCGCGTACGAGGTGTACTCGATCGACTCGGTGAAGCTCGTCAGGCAGCAGGCGCATGAGGAATCGGTGATCGAGTTCCGGCCGTTCTATTCGCTGCATCACGGCGAAGCGGCGCGGATCGGTCACTACTGGTTCGCGCGCCGCAACGACTGGGTCGCGCAGAAGAGCCCCGGCTACGAAACCGAGATCTCGATCGTCGACATCGACTTCGAGCCGACGTCGCCGCAGACCGACACGCTGAGCCTCGACCTCACCTGCACGAACCGCGACTTGCCGGCGATGCTCGCGTTCGGCCTCGAAGGCGGCGACCTGTTCCAGGAAGGCGGCGCGCAGACCAGCGGCATCTCGATGCTGCGCCGCCCGACGCAGAGCGTGCGCTTCGAGCGCGGCCGCGCCGCGCACTGGCGGCTCGTGTCGCACCTCGCGCTCAATCACGTGTCGCTGGTCGCGCACGGCCTCGCGCCGCTGAAGGAAATGCTGACGCTGTACGACCTGCGACGCACGGCCGTGTCGATGCGCCAGATCGACGGCCTCGCCGGCATCGAGCAGCGCGGCGCGGTGCAGTGGCTGCCCGGCAAGCCGTTCGCGACCTTCGTGCGCGGCATCGAGATCCGCCTGACGATCGACGAGGAACACTTCGTCGGCGCGAGCCTCGCGTCGTTCGTGCGCGTGCTCGACAGCTTCTTCGGGCTTTACGTCCACCTCAACAGTTTCGTTCAACTAGTCGTCGTGTCGAAACGCACCGGCGAGGAGATCATCCGATGCAAGCCCCGGACCGGCGAATCGATCCTGGCGTAGTCGACGCGCTGCTCGACGAGCCGCACCGCTTCGAATTCTTCCAGGCGGTGCGCGTGCTCGAAGGGCTGTTCGCGCGGCAGGCGTCGGATGCCCCCGGCGCATGGCGGCAGGGCGATGTGGTCGCGCAACGCATCGAATTCCGCAACACGCTGTCGCTCGGTTTTCCGCCGAGCGAGATCGAGGGCGCGCGCTCGTTTGGCGACGACGGCACGCTGCTCGATTCGGGCGAGCAGCGCGGTGCCGCGCTCGCGGCCGGCGAGCTCGGCCACGTCGAGCTGACGCCCGCGTTCTTCGGGCTGCTCGGCGGGCAGGGCGCGCTGCCGCTGCACTACACCGAGCAGATCGTCGCGCGCGAGCACCTGAAGCGCGACCACGCGGCGCGTGCGTTCTTCGACGTGTTCTCGAACCGCGCGACCGCGCTGTTCTATGCGGCGTGGAAGAAATACCGGCTGCCGTTCCACTACGAGCTCGACCGCGACGAGCGCTACCTGCCGCTGCTGCTCGCGATCGCGGGCGTGCCGAGCGACGAGGTGCGCGACAGCCTCGCGGCCGGCGCGGGCGGCGTGCTCGACGAAGCCGTTGCCGGCTACGCGCTGGCCGCGCGGCACCGGCCGATGTCGGCCGCGTACCTGCAGCGCACGCTGTCCGACTATTTCCGCGTGCCGGTGAAGATCGACCAGTTCGTCGGCAAGTGGTACGACGTGCCGCCCGACCAGTTGAGCGTGCTCGGCGAGGTCAACGCGGTGCTCGGCGCGACGGCGCTGGTCGGCGAACGCGTGTGGCAGCGCGACATGCGCGCGCGGATCGTCGTCGGCCCGCTGTCCAAGCGCGACTACGAGGCGTTCCTGCCCGGCGGCGCGCACGCCGTCGCGCTCGAACGGATGCTGACGCTGCTCGCCGGCGTCACGCTCGAATACGAGGTGAAGCTGGTGCTGAAGCGCACCGAGGTCGGCGCGAGCGTGCTCGGCGCGGGCTCGCGGCTCGGCTGGGACGCGTTCCTCTGCACGCGCGACGCGATCGAGGATCGCTCGGACGCCCGCTACGAACTGCACGTGATTCACTGATTCCTAACGACAACAAACACGCAATCGAACCTGAGATCGACGCCATGAGCACGCCTCTGAAGACCCTGATCACGAAACTGAACCCGCTGTGCCGGCACGCGGCCGAGCGCGCGGCGAGCGCGTGCCTGGCGCGCGGCCACTACGAGGTCGATCTGGAGCACCTGTTCCTCGCGTTGCTCGAGGAGCCGGCGGGCGACCTGCCGCTCGCGCTGCGCGCGAGCCGCGTCGATCCGCATGCGCTGCGCGCGGATCTCGAGCGCGAGCTGACGCGCCTGAAGACCGGCAACACGCGTACGCCGGTGTTTTCGGTGCACCTGATCGCGCTGTTCGAACAGGCGTGGCTGATCGCATCGCTCGATTCGCAGCTCGGCCGCATCCGTTCGGGGCACCTGCTGCTCGCGCTGCTGACCGCGCCGGATCTCGCGCAGTTCGCGCAGCGGATGTCGTCGCAGTTCGCGGAAGTGAACGTGACGGACCTGAAGCACAAGTTCGACGAGATCGTGGCAGGGTCGAGCGAAGCCGAGCCGCGCCAGGCCGATACCGACGACGGCGGCTTGGCGCCGGCCGTCGACGGTGCCGCACCCGCGGCCGGCCCGTCGAAGACGCCCGCGCTCGACACGTACACGACCAACCTCACGCAGCGCGCGCGCGACGGCAAGATCGATCCGGTGATCGGCCGCGAAGCCGAGATCCGCCAGGCGATCGACATCCTGATGCGCCGCCGCCAGAACAACCCGATCATGACCGGCGAGGCCGGTGTCGGCAAAACCGCGGTCGTCGAGGGCCTCGCGCTGCGGATCGCGGCCGACGACGTGCCGCCGCCGCTCTCCGGCGTCGCGCTGCACGTGCTCGACATGGGGCTGCTGCAGGCCGGCGCGAGCGTGAAGGGCGAGTTCGAGAACCGGCTGAAGAGCGTGATCGACGAAGTGAAGAAGAGCGCGCATCCGATCATCCTGTTCATCGACGAGGCGCACACGATCATCGGCGCGGGCGGCCAGGCCGGCCAGAACGATGCGGCGAACCTGCTGAAGCCGGCGCTTGCGCGCGGCGAGCTGCGCACGATCGCCGCGACGACGTGGAGCGAATACAAGAAGTACTTCGAGAAGGACGCGGCGCTCGCGCGGCGCTTCCAGGTCGTGAAGGTCGAGGAGCCGAGCGAGCCGCTCGCGGCCGCGATGCTGCGCGGCATGTCGGGCCTGATGGAGAAGCACTTCAACGTGCGGATTCTCGACGACGCGATCACCGAGGCCGTGCGCCTGTCGCACCGCTACATCAGCGGCCGCCAGCTTCCCGACAAGGCGATCAGCGTGCTCGACACCGCATGTGCGAAGGTCGCGCTCGCGCACAGCGCGACGCCGGCCGCGATCGACGACACGAAGAAGCGCATCGAGCGGATCGATGCGGAAATCGCGTCGCTGGAACGCGAGGCAGCGGGCGGCGCGCCGCACGACGAGCGGCTCGGCGAGCTGCGCGGCGCGCGCGACACGGCGCTGGAGCAACTCGCAAAGGACGACGCGCGCTACGAAGCCGAGCGTGCGATCGTCGCCGAGATCACCGAATTGCGCGACACGCTCGACAAGGCGCGCGGCCCGTCCGAGGACGGCCAGCCGGTCGACGTGCAGGCGACGCGCGACAAGCTCGCGGAGCGCGTCGCGGCGCTGCACGCGCTGCAGGGCGGCGAGCCGATGGTGCCGCTGCAGGTGGACGGCCACGTCGTCGCCGAGATCGTCGCCGCGTGGACGGGCATTCCGCTCGGCCGGATGGTGAAGGACGAGATCGACACCGTGCTGAACCTGCAGCCGCTGCTGACCGCGCGCGTGATCGGCCAGGACCACGCGCTCGACGCGATCGCGCAGCGCGTGCGCACCGCGACCGCGAACCTCGAGGATCCGAACAAGCCGCGCGGCGTGTTCATGTTCGTCGGGCCGTCGGGCGTCGGCAAGACCGAGACGGCGCTCGCGCTGGCCGACATCCTGTACGGCGGCGAGCGCAAGATGGTCACGATCAACATGAGCGAGTACCAGGAAGCGCACAGCGTGTCGGGCCTGAAGGGCTCGCCGCCCGGCTATGTCGGCTACGGCGAAGGCGGCGTGCTGACCGAGGCCGTGCGCCGCAACCCGTATTCCGTCGTGCTGCTCGACGAGGTCGAGAAGGCGCACCCCGACGTGCTCGAGATGTTCTTCCAGGTGTTCGACAAGGGCACGATGGACGACGCGGAAGGGCGCGAGATCGATTTCCGCAACACGCTGATCATCCTGACGTCGAACGTCGGCTCGTCAGCGGTGATGCAGGCGTGCCTGAACAAGCCGGCCGAGGAGCTGCCCGATCCGGACGCGCTCGCCGAGACGCTGCGCCCGCAGTTGTACAAGACGTTCAAGCCCGCGTTCCTCGGCCGGATGAAGGTCGTGCCGTACTACCCGATTTCCGACGACGTGCTGGCCGAGATCATCGAGCTGAAGCTCGAGCGGATCCGCCGCCGGATCGACGCGAACCACAAGGCCGCGTTCGAATGGGACGAGTCGCTCGTCGATGCGGTGCTCGCGCGCTGCACCGAGGTCGATTCGGGTGCCCGTAACGTCGACCATATCCTGAACGGCACGCTGCTGCCGGAGATCGCGGGCCACGTGCTCGGCCGGATCGCCGACGGCGCGGCCATCGCGCGCATCGCGGTGCGCGCGGACGAGGCGGGCGAATTCGCCTATACGGTCGAATGAGCCCCCGCGCGCGACATCTGATGCATCAACGGATTCACTGAACCATGCCGATCAATCTCCCCGACCTGCTGACGCCGATCAGCGATGCGTCGCCCAGCGGCGACGACCTACTGTTCTCGAACGAATTCGACGCGATCCAGGACGCGCGGCGCTACGACGATCCGACGCTCGACCAGGGCGAATGGGTGACCGAGATCAAGGAGGCCGACTGGGGCTTCGTCGTCGACCATGCGGGCGAGCTGCTGCGCACGCGCACGAAGGACCTGCGGCTCGCCGTGTGGCTGACCGAGGCGCTCGCGCTCGAGGACGGCGTCACCGGCCTCACCGAAGGCTATGCGCTGCTCGAGGGCCTGTGCCGCGAGTTCTGGGACAGCGTGCATCCACTGCCGGAAGGCGACGACACCGAGTACCGGCTCGGCAACGTCGCGTGGCTGGCCGGCCGCACGGCCGAGCTGCTGCGCGCGGTGCCGTTGACGGACGGCGCGTCGAACGCGTTCAGCACGCTCGACTGGGAAGTGGCGCAGCACGTCGCGCAGTCGATCAAGCGCGACCCCGAACACGCGGACGACATCGCGCGCGGCAAGCCGTCGATCGACCAGATCGATGCGTCGCGGCGCGTGACGTCGATCGCGTTCTACACGGCGCTGCTGGCGAACCTGAAGGCATTCGAATTCGCGCTCGATGCGTTCGAGGAGCGGCTCGTCGAGCGCGCGGGCGATTCGGCGCCGAGCTTCCGGCAGGCGCGCGACGCGTTCGAGACCGTGTACCGGCTCGCCGAGCGCTTTGCGCGCGAGCAGGGCTATACGGGCAGCGCGCCGCACACGCAGGCGGCGCAGCAGGCGCAGCCCGAGCGCATCGAGCCGGTATTCGGCAATTCGATTCAGACCGAGGAGACCCACGTGCAGTCGCAGACCGCTTTGCGTCCTCCGGTGACGCAGATGATCGCCGGCATCCAGAACCGCGCGCAGGCCGTCGACCAGTTGCGTGCGGTGGCGCGTTATTTCCGCCAGACCGAGCCGCACAGCCCGGTCGCGTACCTTGCCGACAAGGCGGCCGAATGGGCCGACATGCCGCTGCACAAGTGGCTCGAGAGCGTCGTGAAGGACGACGGCTCGCTGTCGCATATTCGCGAGCTGCTGGGGGTGAGGCCGGACGAGCAGTCGTGAGCGGCTGCCTGTTGACCTGAGAGCGCGTGCCCGGCGGGCTCGCGGCAGACAAGAACAGGATTGACGCATGAACGTGAGCGAACTGGCACAGGCGATTCGCGGTGGCCTGATTCAGCAGGACCGCCTGCTGAAGGTGGACATTCCGTCGTTACCGAACAATGCGCTCGTGCCGCGTCGGGCCGTGACCCGTTCCGAACTGGGGCGCGATTTCAGCGTCTCGCTCGATCTCGTTTCCACCGCGAGCGACATCGAGCTCAAGACGCTGATCGCGAAGCCGATGACGCTGTGGATCCAGCAGGCGAACCAGTCGTATTTGCCGATCAACGGTTATATCCATACGGCGCGCAGGCTCGGCGCGGACGGCAGCCTGTCGAGCTACCAGCTGACTTTCGCGTCGTGGATGCACTTCCTCAAGTTCCGCAGCGACATGCGGTACTGGCAGGACCAGAGCGTCGACGCGATCCTCGCCGATGTGTTCGACGCGCATCCGCAGGCCAAGGGGTGGTATCAGTTCGCGCTGTCGAAGCCATTGCCGTCGCGCTCGTACTGCCGTCAGAGCGAAACCGACTGGAACTTCGTGCATCGCCTGATGGAAGACGAAGGGCTGTTCGGTTTCTGGCGGCATAGCGAGGACGGCAACGCGCACACGCTCGTCGTGACCGATGACCTGCATGCCGTCGATGAACTGTCGCCGAAAACCGTCAGGTTCGACCACTCGGGAACGGGTAGCGAAACCGCCGGCTTCACGCAATGGGCAGCGTCGCGGACCTTGCAGAGCACGTTGCATACGACGCGTACGTTCGACTATAAGTCGCCGTCCTCGCCGGGCAACCCGAACGGCACGACGTTGCCGACGAAGGCCGGTCAAGGGGATCTGCCGGGCCAGGCCGAAATCTACGAATACACCGGGGCGTATACGTATGCAGGCCAGGACCGCGGCGAACATCTGTCGAAGATTCGCCTCGAAGAATGGGAGTCGCGCGCGAAGCGCTTCTTCGGCGTGGGCGACGTGCGCGGGATCGACGCCGGCCGGCGCTTCACGCTGGCGGATCACCCCGAGCACGACCGCGATGCGGCGCAAGACCGGGAATTCGCGGCATTGAAGGTGTCGCGGTACATCGAGAACAACCTGCCGATCTCGGACCGCGAAGCGAATTTTCCGCACAGCCTCCAGGATCGGCTTGCGCAGGTGAAAGCCGGCCACGGTGAGGCGGCCGCATTCGAAGTCGGGCATGACGACGGTTCGGCCGGGTTCTATCTCGTCGAAGTCGAAGCGCAGCGCGCGGCCGTGCCGTATCGCAGCCCGTTCGAGCACCGGAAGCCCGCGATGCAGCTCGAAACGGCCGTCGTCGTCGGGCCGAAAGGCGAGGAGGTCTACACGGACGCACTGAACCGGATCAAGGTCATGTTCGTCTGGGACCGGCAGAGCGACGGTCGCGAAAACGCGTCGTGCTGGGTGCGCGTCGTGCAGTCGGATACCGGCGGCGGTTATGGTGGCGTTCATATTCCGCGGGTCGGCGAGGAGGTGATGATCGGCTACATCGGCGGGGACTGCGACCGGCCGATCGTGATGCATCGCGTCTACAACGGCGCCGCCAAGCCGCAGTGGCATAGCGATGGAATCCTGTCGGGCTTCCGGTCGAAGGAGTATGCGGGATCGGGTCACAACGAGATGGTGCTCGACGACGCGACCGGGCAGAACCGGGCGCGCCTGTTCAGCAGCAGCGCGAATTCGCTGCTGCATCTCGGCTATCTGATCGAACAGAGCGGCAACACGCGCGGCGCATATCTCGGCTCGGGTTTCGACCTGCGCACGGATGCTTACGGTGCGGTGCGTGCGGCACAAGGGCTGTATGTCACGACGCATCCGAAGCAGGCGAACAGCCAGCCGCTCGATGTGAGCGAAGCGCAGCAGCAGCTCGCCAATGCCGACGGGTTGCTCGAGTCGATGTCGCAGGTCAGTGAAATGCATCAGGCCGAAAGCCTCGGTGCCGGGCACGATGCGCTGAAGCAATTCGCCGATGCCACGAAGAACAGCGTGGCGGGTGCGTCGTCGGGCGGCAGGACCGCCGGCGGCGGGACGGGGAGTGTGAATGCGTTCAAGGAGCCGGTGATGCTGTTCGCGAGCCCGGCGGGGATCGGGATGGCGTCGCAGCAGAGCGTGCACCTGTCTGGCGATCAGCAGGCCAACATCGTCAGCGGCCAAAGCACCTTCATCACCAGCGGGAAGTCGTTGATCGCCGGTATCAGGGATCGCATCAGCCTGTTTGCCCAGAATGCCGGGATCAAACTGTTCGCGGGCAAGGGCAAGGTCGAGATTCAGGCGCATGCGGACAGTATCGAGATGACCGCGCAGAAGGTCGTCAAGATCGTGTCGTCGACCGAGAACGTCGACGTGGCCGCCAAACAGGAGATCCTGCTGACCTCAGGCGGCGCGTACGTGCGGATCAAGGGCGGCAACATCGAGATTCACGCGCCGGGGAAGATCGACATCAAGGGCGCCCAGCACGCATTCAGCGGCCCGACGAGCATGCCGTATCCGCTGCCCGCCATGCCGGGCGGCACGTGCAAGCAATGTGTGCTGAATGCGCATAGCGGGCGCGAATCGATGGTCGAGGCGGATTGATGGGTGACGTGAGCAACATCGGCAACGCGGGCGATGGGAGCGATGCAGCCGACATGAGCGAGGCCGTCGACGCCGCGCCGAATCCGCGGGAGCCGGAATGGCCGGCATTTCTGGAGGCGCTGAAGGCGTCGCTGACGGGCGAGACCAGCGAGGGCCGGCCGATGCGACTGTACGCGATCGTCGATACGCGCGGTTATCAGGAGCTGGATACGCAGCTCGTGACGGTGCACGGCCTGCGCTACGCGTCGCTCTGGACGGATACCGGTCTCGACGCCTATACGGATATCGCACCGTACCTGATTGCCTTCGACCGCCAGGCACTCGACGACGAGGGAGGCGAGCAACATCGGCTGCTGCGCCAGCTGTGGCTGGATGCGGTCGATCTGCACGCGGTGACGTGGCTGTGGTCGACGTGGTCGTTCGATGCGCTCGATGCGCATCTGCACAGATATGTGAAGTACGCGCTGCCGAACGGTCGCGCGTATTACCTGTTCTTCTTCGACAATCATGTATTCGGACGGCTACGGCTGGTGTGGAGCGATACGCAGGCGCAGCAGTTCGCTGCGCCGTTCGGCGAGATCCGCTATCGCAATCGGCGGCTTGAGGAGGTCGTGTGGCGCAACGATGCGCCGGCGTCTGCCGGGGCCGCGCAGGCAGGCGATGTGCAGGGCTTGAGCGAAAAGCAGCATGCGCAACTGATCGAACTCGGCTATCCGGACAAGCTCGTGCTGAAGTTTCGCGAGACGATGGCGGCGGCGGTCGATCACCTGTCCGATGGCGAACTGTACGAGCAGGTTGTCGAGCAACTCGATCGCGCAGCGGGGCACGGGATCTCCGGCGAAGCGGAGCTGCTCTGCTACGTGGTGATGGGCGTGCAGGTTGCACCGAAGTTCGACGAGCATCCGGCGGTCAAGGCGAGCCTCGAAGCGGCGTCACGCGGGGAAACCGGCGTCGACACGGCGCTGATGACGATCGACGATGCGACGTGGGATGCGATTCGTGATGCGCATGAGCGGGAATTGCTGGAGGCGCGCGGTGGCGTGGCGTAGGTCGGTGCTGGCGGTGGGCCTGGTTGCGGTCGCTTTGAGCGCGTGCGGGAAATCGGAGCCGGTGTATAGCGGGATTTCGGTGATCGCTCACAACTATCTGCCGTACAACCTGGATGGATTTACGATCAGCGATGCTTACGGAAACAAGGCGGGTGGTGGGAATAGCTTGCCGGGTGGCGGAGGGGGAGTGACTTGTTGCTACAAGCTCCAAGGTACTGAGTTCACGGTCAAATGGAACTATGTCGACGTCGACCAGTGGCACAAAGGTAACGAGGAGACGCTTCACGCCGAGGCAAAGGTCGTAATGCCGCCATCGCAGGCACCGGAGAAGGTGGGCGATCGAATTATCGAGGTTCATTTTTACCCCGATCGTCACGTCGAGCTGCAGTTTCCCGGCGCACTGATGGATGCGTCACGCATTCCGATGATCAATGTGTCACGTTGGATGTCGAGCCACTATCAGGCGCAGTTGAGCAAACGATACGACGAGCGTGACGATCAGCAGTTTCGCCGCATTGTCCGCGTGGTAGCGATGGCATGGTTGAAATACCGCCTCACCGATCTCGACGATCTGCAGCAGTACGCGTACTACAACCTACTCGTGAACAGCCGGTTCGATGCGCATCCTGAGGTTCAGCGCGTCCTGCAGTCAACCACCGGCAAGCCGGGGATGTTCGCGAAGTCGATGCAGTCGCTGCCGAAGCGCGTGTTGTCCGTGTTGGCAAACGACGAGTTCGAAGCGGCGGCGGTGCCGGCGATATCCGATGGCTTGCTGCCACCGCCGCATGCGGCGGATGTAGAGCAATGAGATTGCCGATTCTGGTGAGTCGTGTTCTGGCAGGGGGCTTGCTCGCGGTGGCCGTGACTGCATGCAGGAAGTCGGAACCGACATACAGCGGGATTTCCGTCATTGGCCGGAATTATCTGCCGTACAACATGAGTGGCTTCACCATTACCGATGCATTTGGAAACAAGGCGAGCGGAGGTGGCGACGACCCACCGGGAGCGGGGGGCGGTAGCGTGAAATGTTGCTACAAGCTCAAGGGCACGGAATTTTTCGTCAAGTGGAACTACTACGATGTCGACCAATGGCACAAAGGGGACAAGCAGATGTTCCACGGCGAGACGAAAGTGTCGATGCCGCAGTCCCAGTTGCCCGACGAGGTGGGTTCCCGAATTCTCGAAGTGCATTTCTTCCCGGACCGGCATGTCGAGTTCCAGCTTCCCGGCAAGATCCTTGACGATTCAAGCCTGCCGATAGTCGATGTCGTGAGATGGATGAAGCAGTATCAGGCGCAACTGGACAAGCGATACGACGAACGCGAAGACCAGCAGTTTCGTCGTATTGCCCGTATCGTTGCGTCTGCGTGGTTGAAATACCGTCTGACCGATCGTGACGATCTGGAGCAGTACACGTACTTCGGTTTGCTCGTAAACAGCCGATTCGATGCCCATCCCGGGGTTCAACGCAGCTTGCAGACGGCGGCCGGTCAGCCGGGTGCGTTCGCGAAGGCAATGCAATCGCTGCCGAAGAATGTGCTGTCCGCGTTGACGAGCAACAACTTCGAACCCGTGACTGTCCCGCTGATTCCGGACGGCTTGCTGCCGCCGCCGCGTGCGGAGGCGGCGCGGCATAGCTGATTGCGTCGGGAGCGGTTCGGGCAATGAGAGGCGGAGGCGCCTGACGACACAGGTGAGCGATACCGATGCAATCGATACGTCGGCAGGGCATGCTGGGCAATATTCGGAAGGAAAACATCAGTGAATAGAGCAATGAGATTTTCGAGTCTGATGAGTCGTGTTCTGGCAGGGTGCCTGCTCGTGATGGCCATGGCGGCATGCGGCAAGTCGGAGCCTACATACAGCGGGATTTCGGTTATGGCCCAGAACTATCTGCCCTATAACCTGGATAAATTCACGATCACCGATGCTTATGGCAACAAGGCTAGCGGCGGTGGCGACAGCATGCCGGGTGGCGGTGGGGGCGTGACTTGTTGCTATCAGCTCAAGGGGACCGATTTCACCGTCAAATGGGACTACTACGACGTTGACCAGTGGCATAAGGGGGACGAACAGACGTTTCACGCCGAAGCAAAGGTTGCGCTGCCTCCGTCAAAGGTTCCGGAGAATGTGGGCACCCGAATTCTTGCGGTTCATTTTTATCCGGATCGTCACGTTGAGCTTCAGTTTCCCGGCGCGCCGACGGATGACTCGCGTATTCCGATGATTGATGTGTCTCGCTGGGTTGCGAGTCACTACCAGGGGCAGTTGAACAAGCGATACGACGAGCGCGAGGATCAGCAGTATCGTCGCATTGCGCGCATTGTCGCCGCTGCGTGGCTGAAATACCGGCTAACCGATGTCAACGATCTTGAGCAGTACGCGTATTTCGATCTACTCGTGAATAGCCGATTCGACACGCACCCCGAGGTCCAGCAGATACTGAAAACTACCGGTAGCAAGCCCGGTTCGTTCTCGAAGTCGATGCAAGCGCTGCCACAGAGCGTTTTGTCTGAACTGAAAAGCGATAAATTCAAGGCGGTTGCGGTGCCGGCCGTTCCCGTGGGGCTCTTGCCGCCGCCGCGGGCAGAGGAGAAAAACCATGGCTGAGAAAATCAAGCTCGACCCGGACGATACGACTCCAACATCGGTGTACATACAGGTTGCCCGCCAAAACGCGACCATGTATCCGAAGGGCGATTGCCTGCCGTGCGGAGCAACGATACGCATGGGATTCTTCTTTGATGCATTTGGCCGCAATCGTGACATTGACGATTCGGCGAGCTCTCAGTACTCGAACATTTCGCGGCTCTGGGAAGCACATCGTGAAATGAAGGACGAGCGACGGCCTGTGAACCAGTTCTGGTATCGCTACTATTACTCGGGCCTGGGTACACCGCTGAACAACGACAGCGATACCGACGCTGTGGGCAATGCAGTCAAGGCTGCAGCCATGATAGGGGCGAAGAAAGCCGTTGGTGCTGCAAAAAAGATTGGCGAGTCATATGCGCGAGTCAAGGCGCCGATTGATCAGGCCGACCTTGGCAAGCGCGCCAAGGCGGCGGGGATGGAGATTCTCGGGGGGGACTTTTCATTCCGGCCAATCGAGAAAGCATTCGAGGATTTCCGCAAGGATATCGAACGCATTCCCGCACAGGCACGGCGCATCACGAACGTGCTGAACGCGTCGCCGGAACGACTCTGGGAACGGACCAAGGCTACCGGCAGGCTACTGTGGCGCAACGCCAAGAATGACGCCAAGGCCAATATCAGGGGTAACCCGATCAAGACGGCATTGGCGGTTGCACGCGGCCTTTTCGTCGGACTGGTGATGGAGAATGTGCCGATCGCACGTGACAACGCGGTCATGGCAGAAGTCTTCGGAACGGGTGTCGATACCCGCCTTATCGCTGCGAAAAAACAGTTCGAGGCTGCATACAAAGAAGTGAAACAGAAGATGCCAAAGATCCGCGTCATTGAGGTATCGGTGTTCGGCGCGGATCGCGGCTGCGTACTGGCTCGGGCGTTCGTCAACGATCTGGCAGAGAAGTACAAGCGCAGGGACGATACAGATCTGGCAATCGACGGCGTCTCCATTCAAATCAAGTTTGTCGGTTTATTCGACGCAGTTTCGTCGATCATGTCGGAAGAGGCTGGCGAACTGATCGGAATGGTGCCTTATATGGGCCTGATCAAACCAAACTATAAAGACCGCCACCTTGGCATACCCGCGAGCGTGCAGCGCTGTGTTCATTTCGCTGCTGCTCATGAAATGCGTTTCTATCAGCGCCTTGACAGTCTGGAAAAGACGCGCGGCGAGCAGTTTCTTTATCCTGGAACGAGTTGCGATGTCGTTGGCGGTGCGGTGAGTGGTTCGCTCGGTCTGAATGCGGAGCTGATGAGGATACCGCTTCGCGACATGCTGCTGGAGGCACTGAAGGCCGGTGTGGCGATAGACATGATGGAGGATCTGTACCTCCATAAGCGAAAGACCTTTGACAAGTTTTCGATCGCTCACCCCATCAACTGCGACGGCAAGCAATACCGCATCAAGCAACTCGTCGACGCCTACCGCGCACTCATCCCTCGCAAACCTGGTGTCGATTTCGTCGAGCACTCGAAAGTATTCCTGCGCTGGATTGCCGTCCGCTACCAGGACCCCGAGTTCCGTCGCACGATGTCCGATCCGGTTGCCGACTGGAAGCGAAACATGTCCGACGCCGACCTGCAGCGCAAGACGGCGAAGTCTCAGCTCGACTGGGAACTGCAGCGGCAAGGCATCAACATGAGCATGCTGGCCAGCCGCAGCCAGGCCGACCAGGCGACGTTGCGCGGAATGAAAGCGGCCAGCGACGCGGCGCAGAAGCGTTACGAAAAGCTGATCGCGGAAGCACCGAAGGACTACACGACCGTGTGGGAGCGACTTCACAAGGAGTCGGAAAAGATGCTGCGCCGCGCGTCCCTTCAGGACGGCCTGCGGCAATCTGCGGAGCGCATCCGCAACATGCCGGATTCGTGGGATTCCAACAACAAGGCGAGCGCGGATGCGGTCGAGGCGTTCATGCTACCCGAAGCCCAGATGGAGCTCGTGTCGGCCTGGAAGGAAGGGATCGACGGCAAGCACCCGCTTCCGCCGGACGTGATGGCGCTATTCGACATGCTCGTCCACGATACGTTGCTGACGAGCTGGCAGGACCACGTGCTCGCGCCGTCGCTGTACTTTCGCACGCGGGACAAGGACGAATTCGGCTCGTCCGATATCGAAAAGGAAGCAAAGAAGCGCAAGAAGGACGATCTTGCAGCCGCGCGTATCGACCAGGCTGCCAAGCAAAGCCAGGAGTGGGCGAGGGGCTACAAGGGGGGCGCAACCCCCACCCATTGAGGGCCGTTCACTGCAAAAGAAAACGGGCGGCGCATCGCTGCCGCCGCCCGTCGTGTGCCGTGCTGCCCCGCAAAGGAGCAGCCGATCGATCCGTTACTGCCCCACCCGGAACTCGATCCTCCGATTCCGCGCCCTTCCATCCGCCGTATCATTCGGTGCGATCGGCTGATCCGGCCCGACGCCCGTCGTCGTCATCTGCTGCGGCGGGATGCTCTTCGTGATCAGGTAACCCTTCACCGCGTCCGCGCGCGCCTGGCTCAGCGCGATGTTCGACGTCCGGTTCCCCGAGTTGTCGGTGTGGCCGATGATGTCGACCGTGCGGTTCTGCATCTTCGCGAGCGCGGCCGCCATCTGGTCGAGGATCAGCTTGCCCTGCGGCGTCAGCGTCGCGCTGCCCGTCTCGAACTCGATCGTCCGGTTCGCGAGCGTCTGGTCGAGCACGCCCTGCTCGGATGCCGACACGCGCAGCCCGTTCTTGATCGTGTAGGTCGGGTTCAGCGTGTTCGCCATGTCGCTCGCGAGCTGCTGGCGCTGCGCCTCGTTGTGCACCTCGCCCTTCATCTCGATCTGCGTGCCGTTGATCTTCAACTGCCCCTTGCTGATCTGCTTGAGCTGCGCGCCGAGCAGCTTCTGCACGTTCGCGCTCCAGTTCGGCGGCGTCGCGACGTCGCCGACCTCGATCTGGTCGACGACGTTCGCCGCGCCGTAGGTATCGCGCAGCTTCTGCAGCACGGCGGCCTTGGTCGCCTCGTCGGGCACCTTGCCGCCGACGACGACCTGGCCGGGCGCCGCGTTCGCGGGCGGCGGCGTGATCGTGCCGGCCGTGCCGTGCACCAGCGTGCCGGACGCGGTCGCAGGCGCGGCGCCGGGGTTCGGGTTTGACGACGGCAGTGCGGTCGTCGCGACCGAGCCGTTGCCGACCGGCGTGACGGTCGCGCCGGTGTTCTGCGCGAAGGCTGCGCCGCTGGCAACGAGGCCGGCGGCGAACAGAGCGGCGAGGGCGGGCGACAAGCGCGGGCGCCGGGCGTGAATCGTGCGATGCATCCCGTCAGCCTCCGATGAACGCTTCGCGGAACGCGTCGATCGCGACGCGCAGCGAGAGTTGCGGTTGGTCGAGGTAGCTGACGAGCTTGCTGATCTGGTGATCGTTTTGCGCATGGGCGTCGATCCACTCGGGATCGTCGATGTCGATGTTGTGGGCGGCGTAGGTCTGCGGATCGACAACGCTCAGCAGCGTCTTCGCCGACGCGCCGTTGAAGCCGATGATCAGGCGTTCGCGTTCGGCGATCGAGCCGATGAAGATCGCGAGCTCGAAGTCGGCCTGCGCGACGAACGGCGCGATCAGTTCGAGCCAGAACGCGGCGACGAGGCTGCGATAGAACGGATCGACCGGCAGCGGCAGCGTGAGGCCGCGCTCGATGTGCGACGAGCCGCTTTGCATCACCGGCCGCAGCAGCGAGCCGAGCGCGAGCATCGCGCCGCGCAGCCGCACGGGGTGGCCGCTTTCGAGCAGCATCTGCTGCAGGCCATACAGCGACTGGTGTTCGACGAAATCGTTGAAGGTGCCGTCATGCGACGTGCCGGGGCCGCCGACGTCGATCGGCACCTGCGTGTCGCCGAGCGCCTGCAGCGCGCCGGGCGGCTCTTCCTTGCCGAGCAGCGGCGGGATCTGCGTGGCGACGCGCGACCACAGCCGCGCGAACGCGAGCGGGCTGCGCGCGAGGAACGCGAGCGGCCGGTCGACCTCGAGCGCGGTTGCGCCGAGGAACGGGAAGCGGCGCATCGACACGTCGTGGCTCGCGACCATGTGGCCCGCGATCGCGAGCTTGCTGCGCGAGCCGAGGAACGCGAAATGCATCGGCTTCGCATCCTCGTAGACGAGCTTCCAGCGCGGGTCTTCCGCGAGCAGTTCGAGCGCCTGCGCGATCCAGCGATCGAGCGTCTGCAGCAACTGCGGATTGTGCGGGCTCTTCACGAAGTCGCCGCGCGACGGAATCTTGCCGAAGTAGGCGATTTGCGCCTGTACGGTTTGCGTCATTGCGCCCCCTGTGCATTCGTTGCGTTGGCGGCCGCGATGGCCGGCGCTGCGCCCGGCGTGCCCGTGCCGGACTGGGTCGCGTTCTGCGCGGCCCCCGCGCTCGCGTCGGCGACCGACGACGGCAGTTGCAGGCCGCGCAGGCTCTGCTGCTGCGGCTGGTCGCCGCCGCCGCCCGTCGGTTGCGACGTGCTGATGATGCGCATCGTCACCGACACGTTCACGCTGCCCTGCACCCACGTCAGGTCGAAGGTGCCGTCCGGACGGCGCTTGCGCTGCGCCGAGTTGATCAGCTTCTCGAGGCCGTAGCGGCCCGGCTCGTTGACGAGCTGCACCGTGCGGCCGTCGAAGGTCGTCGCGGACAGCGTCGCGCCCGGCGAGCCCTGCGGGTTCGGCCACACGAAGTTGGTCCACTGCGGCGGCGTGTTGCGGTAGCGCAGTTGCTGCCCGTCGATCGCGATCGTGTATTCCGTCGTGCCCGTGCTCGGCTGCGGCAGGATCTGGAACACCGTCTGCGGCTCGGACGCCGCGGCCGCGCCGCCTGCCGCCCCGCCCGCGAGCGGTGCGACCCAGCGTGCGAAGCCGTTCGTGAAGTCCGGCGTGAGCCCGATGCCCATGTCGCCCCACGTGCGGGCGGCGAGCGTGTCGCCGCGGCGCACCGCGAGCGGCCCGAGCGTCGTGCCGACGAACTTCGCGATCGAGCCGTCCGGACCGAACACCTGCGCGATCTCGCCGGCGCCGGCCTCGACCTTCGCGCTGGCCGCGAACGGATACTTCGTCGCGAGCGAGTTCTGGAACGGCTGGTAGACCTGCGCGTTCCACACCTTGTTGACTTCGGCGCTGGCCGGCTGGATCACGACCGCGAACGCCTGCATCAGCGGCCGCACGAGCAGCGGGCGCAGCGACTTGCGTTGCGAATCGGTGAGGCCCGTCAGCATCTGCTCGTCGACGAGCTTCAGCGACTCGGCGAGTTCCGAACCGTTGCCGTCGAGCGTCTGCTGCATCAGCTGGCGCGCGCCGGGGCCCGGGTCGCCCTGGTTCTTGATCACGTTGAAGCGGGTCCGGACCTTCGACAGCGAATCCATGTAGCCCTTGAGCATCGACGTGCCGTCATGCGTCGCGACGATCCGCGCGAGCCCGATGAACTCCTGGCCGACCGGACCCATCGGCACGTCGGCCGGATTGCCGTTGATGTCGATGTTGGCGGCCGCCACCTGGCCGGCCTGCGAGCGCGAGAACAGTTGCTTGACCCAGTTCACGACGCCCGTCTGCGCCTTCTTGATCGCCACGTTCGCGAGCGACGGGTTGTCCCACGACGTCTGGTCGTACGCGGTCTCGAGGATCTTGCGGATCGGCGAATCCTGCGGGTCGCCGAGGCGGTTCATCCCGTCGACGGCCTGGCCGAAGCTGCTGAAGCCCTGCACCGCGATGCCCTGCATGAACTTCTGCCAGTGCTGCGCGTACTCGGTCTTGTACATGCCGACCAGCGTCTTCTGGATTTGCTCGGGGCTGCCCTCGAGCGTCAGGTCGTCCTGCGTCGACGTGTTCAGCACCCAGTCCTTCGCCTGCAGTTCCTTGGTCGCCGCGTCGCGGATCGCCGGCTGCACGTAGTCGAACCACGCTTCGCGCGTGAACGTGCCCGGAATCGCGTAGCTGCCGGCCACCAGCCCCTGGTTGCCGTCGCCGACGATGCGCGCGATGGTCATCGGCGCGAAGCGGGTCGACGCGCGCGCCTTGATTTCCTCGTAGACGCGCTGGCGGGCCGGCATGCCGCGCACCACGCGGCGCAGGTTCTCGCGGGTCTGGTCGACGAGCGCGAGGTTCGCGTCGATCATCGGCCAGTCGTTGTCGTTCACGCGGGCGAGGTAGAACGAGATCATGCGCTCCGCGCTCTTGATCATCTCGTCACGCGGCATGTTGCCGCGATTCGTCTCGAGCCAGCCGCGCCAGAAGCGGGCGAGCTGGTCGGTCAGGTGCGCCTGCTCGACGTGGCGCTTGTCGGACAGCATCAGGTACGTCTTGAGCGCGTTGTACGCGTCCTGCACGTTGGTCGGCGACGCGTCGCTGTAGAGGCCGCCCTGCGGCGCGGCCGGCTGTTGCGGCGCGGCGGCCGGCGCGGTGCCGGACGCGGCCGGTGCGGCGCCTGCCTGCGGTGCTGCGCCCGCCGCGTTCGTCGAGACCGGCATCGTGCCGCCCTGCACGGCGCCCGATTCGGGCGGGCGGGTCATCGGCACGAGCTGCTCGGGGTGCGCGTTCACGTCCTTCATGAACGACGCGAGGTTCTGCGACACGGGGGCCAGCAGGATCTGGCGCACGCCGTTGTAGTACTCGGTCAGCAGGTGCTGCTCGAGACGGTCGCCCTGGTACAGGCCGAGCGACACCGACAGCGGCTTGTCGCGGCGGAACTGCTCGAGCTGCTCGATCCGGTCTTCCAGGATGTCCATCGCCTGCAGGCGCGACTGCAGGTCGTTGCGGCCCTGCTGCAGGCGCGTGACGTTGTCGAGGTCGGCCTGCACGTTCGAGACCAGCTGCTGGTTGCCGATCGTCGACCAGGTCCAGCCGCCGAGCGCGAGCGCGAGCGCCGCGACGAAGCCGAAGAAGGTCGCGTAGCGCAGCCGAGTCTTGGTCGGGCTGGCGAACTGGCGCACCGTCTGGCGGTCCGCGAAGATCACCTTCGAGAACAGGTCGCGCAGGAAGAAGCCGTTCTTCGAGAACGCGCTGTGCGGCTTCGGCAGCGCGGTTGCGTCGAGGCCGAAGCGGTGCGCGATGCGCTGCGCGGCCGCGCTGTTGGTTTCGCCTTCCTGCAGCGCGCTGGTGAAGTAGAAGCCGCGGAAGATCGGCTTGTATTGGAACGGGTTGTTCTCGAACAGCGTCGCGAGGAACGCGCGCAGCGACGGCTTGATCGTCGAGAATTCGAGCGGGAAGCTCAACTGGCCCGGCGACAGCTGGTTGCCGCGCGACAGCGACAGCTGCGCGACGCTGATCTCCTTCAGCCCTTCGTAGAGTTCCTCGAAGTGCGTGTCGAACTGCGCGACCACGTCGCGCTTGTCGTCGGGCTCGTAGGGCAGCGTGGCGCCCCACACGCGGTCGTACTCGTGCTTGTCGCTGCTGCTGAAGAATTCGGTGAAGCCGGTGATCAGGTCGGCCTTCGTGAACATCACGTAGACCGGCGCGAACACCTCGAGCTTTTCCGTCAGCTCCTGAACGCGCTGGCGGAGGTTTTTCGCGAGGTTGATCGCGAATTCGGGGCGGTTGCCGGTGAGTTCGGCGATGCTCGCGGTGACGATGATGCCGTTGATCGGCGCCTTCGGGCGATAGCGCTTGAGCAGGCCGAGGAAGCCGAGCCACTCGCTGCGGTCTTCCTCGTGCACCGAATAGCGGCCGGCCGTGTCGAGCAGGATCCCTTCGGTCGTGAAGAACCAGTCGCAGTTGCGCGTACCGCCGATGCCGTGGATCACGGCGCTGTTCTTGTCCGCGAACGGGAACTGCAGGCCGGAATTGAGCACGGCGCTGCTCTTGCCCGCGGCCGGGTTGCCGATCACGATGTACCACGGCAGTTCGTACAGCGCGGAGCCGCCCGAGACCTGGCCGATCTTCGACGTCTTGATCGTCTTCACCGCGTCCGACAGGCGCGTGCGCAGCACGTCGAGGTCGGCCGTCTTCGCGTCGGGCGCGAGCGCGGCGGCGGCGGGTGCGGCGATCTTGCCGGTTTCCGCCTGCTCTTCCAGCACCTGGCCGAGCTGCTGGTTCGCGCGCTTCACGCGCCAGCGGCGCCACAGCGCGACGACGAGCCACAGCGCGAGGATCGCCGCGAACGCGATCGCCGCCCACAGGAGCGGCAGCTGCAGCATGTCGGCGACGATGAAGAGGATGGCCGCTAGCGCGACGATCCCGACGATCGAGAGCGTACGCGGATGAGTCAGCACGTTGAGGATGCGTTGCATAGGACGTTCAGGTTCCGGTGCGATTCGGTGAGGCGACGCAGGCGCGCCGAGCGGCAAGGGTGGCGCCGCGATGTGTCGCCATGCTGTCAAACGGGATGAAGGGGGCCGGCATCAATGCGCCCGCGGCATCGGAGAAGGCGCGCGCATTAATGAAAGGACGCTGTGAGATTTAAAACGGAAGCGGCGGCCGCAAAAAATCGCGCACCGGAATGCCCGATTTTTTGCGTCGCCCGTATCGTTTCCTGCCGGGATATTAAAAAGCCCCATGCCGCCCTCATTATTTCCTGTCCGGCAGCCCTGGCTAGCTGCCGCGTCCCAGTTTAAAACCGGGTTTATGGTATTCCACGTGCCCGAGATCCATCATTTTCCAGCGGCCCCCCCAGGTCAGGCCGACCTGCTCGGCGACCTGGCCGTACAACTGGTAGCCGCGCATCGCCCACGGATCTTTCTCGGAAATGACCAGCTTGCCGTCGCGCAGGAATGCATTGTCGGCCGCCAGCCCGAATTGGTGATAACTCTGGAAGGCCGCCGCATTGGTCACGTTGCTGCCCATCTGCGCCAGCCGGTTTTGCCGTTCCGGGCTCCGGTAACCTTCCAGCAGCGCCATTTCATAACCGTATTGTTCGTGCATGATCTTGTAGACCAGCAGCAAACGCGTACGGAAATCCGGGTCCAGCAGGTTCCAGTCGCGGCTCGCATCCTTCAGCGCCGGGCGCACCTGTTCGACTTCCCGGGTGGCGAAGACTTCCGGCGGCAGCGGCGGAGGCGGCACGAGCTGTTCGCCCTGCAGCAGCGCGGCGATCTTCTCGTCGGGCACGCGCGCCGTGTCGTCGTACTGGAACAATTGCCGGCCGCGTAACGCAATGGCGACCAATGGCGGCGTCGCAAGAATACCTGCCGATACCGTAATCATCAAGCGCCGCCGAACCAGTAAATTTTGCACATCGTTTAATGCGCCGCGCGTAGCGCTTGCCGATTTAACAATCTGACTCCGCGTACGCGTGGCGCGATCGTTCGCACGGCGCGTAAGACGGCCGTGAAACTGGGCGACGGATTCGAAAACCGTCGCGCGGATACCCGGTAAAAGCAACAGTGCCGCAACCGCGACGGCAAGGGCGAAATAGGCGACGAGTGCGACGGCAATCAACGAAATCCCCGGAAATTGGAATTGATTGTGTTTTGCAATGCTTGCTCTTAGAATCAGGCTGCTTTGAGAGGCCGGGCTATATTATCGCGGTGAATTAAACCAGGATTCAATGAGACGCTGAATGAGTGCGCCGGAAAATTCAAATTCGAAAACTCCACCCAGCCTGCTGTCCGATACTAAACCGGAAGGCAACGGAGGAGCTCAGCAGTCTCGCATTCTCGCGAATCTGGAAGGGCGTGTCACGCCGCCCGCCGAACCGGCGCGCCGTTCGCTGAAGGCACCGATTGCGGCCGTCGTGGCATTGGTGGTTGCCGTCGGCGGCTGGGGCGCATGGCGCATGCAGCAGCATTCGGGCGAGCAGGCCGTCGCTGTCACGGCTGCAGCCGCGCCCGCAGCGGCCGAGCCGGCCAAGGCCGCACCGGCCAGCGGTGCCGCCGTGCAGGTCGCGCAGAATGGCGCGTCCGCCGCGCAGCCGGCCACGATCGTCAACGACGATTCGGCTTCCCGGACCGTTGCGTCCGCATCGTCCGCGTCCGGCGCGGACAACAGCCGCCTGTCGCGCGCGCTCGCCGATGGCGCCGACGACGCATCGGGCGCAGCCACGGCCGGCGCTGCCGCAGCCGCCACGGCCGCCGCGGCAGCGACGACGAAAACCGCGAAGGCCGACGCCGCGAAGAGCACGAAGGTCGCGCAAGGCAAGGCCAACACGAAGGCTGAGACGAAGGCCGAGACGAAGGCTGAAGCCCGCAAGCATCGCAAGGAACAGGAAGCCGAGCTCGCGCAGGCGAAGAAGCGCCGCGATGCGGCGTCGACGCGTACCGCGAATGCGAAGGCGGCCGGGAAGGACGATCCGGATGCCGATCTGCTCGCTGCGCTCGTCGCGCGCACGAAGCCGGCCGACAAGAAACTCGCCGCGCAGAAGGCGCAGGCCGTGCCGACCAAGACGGCGGCGGCGACCGGTTCGCTTGGGGCGCGCGTGAAGGAGTGTTCGGAGCGCGGCTTCTTCGAGGATCAGTTGTGCCGCTGGCGCGTCTGCGACGGCCACTGGGGCAAGGACCCGGCGTGCCCGAACGCCGCGCAGTCGGAGACGCGGCAGTAACGCGTCCTGCGCATGCCGCGATGCCGTATCTGCGCCGCCCGTTGGGCGGCGCGTTGCTTTTGGGCATGGAAGCTGCCGGTATCATGCGGCGTGACACTGTCACGAGTGCGTCACGCCCGTCGGGCATACGTCTCCTTTCTTTTCCCGGCGCGGGCCCGCGACCCGCGATGTGCGGCGCGCCGCGCATCGCACGACTTTCGACACGATGGACCTGATCGTACAGACTTACGGCGCCGATACGTCCGGCATGGTGTGCGGCTTCCGCTTCGTTCCGGGCGGATCCGGCGCAATGCTCGACGCCGATGCGGCCGCCGCGTGGCTGCACACGTGCCGCGAGCGCGACGCGGTCGCGTCGGACGATTTCGTCTGGCTGCACTTCAATCTCGCGCACGGCGCGAGCGAGCGCTGGATGCGCACGCATCTCGGGCTGCCGGACAGCTTCTTCGCATTCCTCCACGAAGGTTCGCGCTCGACGCGCATCGAGCAGGAAGACGGCGCGTTGCGCGCGATCGTCAACGACGTGATGTTCAACCTCGAGCTGACGCCGTCGGAGATCGCGACGCTGTTCGTCCACGTCGAGCAGCGCATCATGGTCACCGCGCGGCTCAAGCCGCTGCGCTCGGTCGACACGCTGCGCGCATGCGTGCGCGACGGCGAGCAGTTCCGGTCGCCAGCGGAACTGCTCGTGCACCTGCTGCGCGACCAGGCCGACCTGCTGATCCAGATCATGCGGCGCACGAGCATCGACGTCGATCGCATCGAGGATCGCTTTTTGTCGCAGCGGCTCACGTCGAGCCGCATCGAGCTCGGCGCGATGCGCCGCACGCTGACGCGCCTGCAGCGCATGCTCGCGCCCGAGCCCGGGTCGATCTTCCGGCTGCTCGCGAAGCCGCCCGCGTGGCTGCACGTGGAAGACACGCAGGAGCTGCGCGAATCGACCGAAGAGTTCTCGCTGGTGCTCGGCGATCTGTCGGGGCTCAACGAGCGGATCAAGCTGTTGCAGGAAGAGATCGGGTCGCGTCTCGACGAGCAGAACAACCGGACGCTGTTCACGCTGACGCTCGTGACCGTGATCGCGCTGCCGATCAACATCGTCGCCGGCTTCTTCGGGATGAACGTCGGCGGCGTGCCGTTCTCGGAGAACAAGCACGGCTTCTGGCTGATGGTGCTGCTCGTCGCGGGCTTCACCGCGCTCGCCGCATGGTGGGCGTTCCGACGTCGCGACGATCGTTAGCGCCGGCGCCGTTTCGGCGCGTCAGCGCAGCAGCGCGATCGCGCGTTCGCCGATCACCATCCCGAGCAGGCCGACGAGCGCGACGAGCGGCGGGGCCGGCGAGCGCACGTGCAGCAGCGCATACAGCACGCCGACGCCGAGGCCCACCGCGAGCGAAGTCAGGTAATCCATCATGGCGGTCTCCCGTGCGGTCCGGCGTCAGAGCTTGAGGATGACGCGCTCGCGCGCACCGGCCAGCACCGCGCGATACGCGTCGTGTGCGCGTTCGAGCGGGTACACGTAGTCGTCGCCGATCGGGAACGGGCGCAGCGTGCCGTTGCCGAAGCCGGGTGCGAGCGTGTCGAGGATCTGCGCGACCGCGGCGCCGCCGAGCTGCAGCGAATCGATACCCACGTACGTATGCTGGCCGCGATAGAACGCGAAGATGTCGAACGGCACGCTGCGGTCGATCGTCGAGATGAAGATCTGCCGCGCACCGATCGCCATCGATGCGTTCGCTGCTTCGAAATACGGGCTGCCGACCGTGTTGTAGACGATGTCCGCGCCGCGGCCGCCGGTCGCCGCGTGCACGGCGTCGGCGACGGGCCAGCGCGACGCGTCGATCATGTGCACGTCGCCCGATGCGTGGCCGCGATAGCCGCCGGGGCCGCGCTCGACGCCGATCACGGTCGCGCCGCGCGCGGTCGCCAGCTGGATCGCGGCCTGGCCGACCTTGCCGTTTGCACCGAACACCAGCACGACGTCGTCGGCCGTCGGCATGCCGACCCGGCGCAAACCCTCGTATGCGGTGACGAACGGCACACCGACGCCGGCCGCTTCGTCGAGCGTCAGCACGGCCGGCTTGCGGCGCACCAGTGCCGCGTCGAGCACGAGCCATTCCGCGTGCGAGCCGTCGCGCCCCACGCCGAGATCGCCGCCCGATCCCCACACGGGCGCGCCGATCCACTCGGCCGGGCCGCTGCGCACGATGCCGGCCCAGTCGCGCCCGGGCGTGCGCGGCCACACCGCGTGCGGCATGCGGCCGAGCGCGGCCTTCACGTCGCTCGGGTTGACGCCGGCCGCGCGCACCTCGATCAGCATCTGGCCGTCGGCCGGCACGGGTTGGTCGATTTCCCTGACGCGCGCGTCGAGCGACTCGATGTCGGCGGCGGGGGCGTCGAAGCGGATGCTGCGCATGATGATCTCCGTGGCGGATGGCTGCCGCGCTGCCCGGCGGGCCGGCGCGTGCAACGGGTGGAAAGGATGAATGCAGTCTAGTTGGGGCGGTTTGACACGGAAATATGCAAAGGTGGATGATTGTTTTGCGATTTGCGCATAGCAAAACCCGAGGCCCCCTGAATGGACGACTTCCTTTCCCCGCATCTGGCGCTGTTCGTCGACGTGGTCGACCAGCAGAGCTTCTCGGCGGCCGCGCGCCGGCTGGGCGTCGCCGCGTCGTCGGTCACGCGGCGCATCGACCGGCTCGAGGCGCAGCTCGGCATCCGTCTCCTGCATCGCACCACCCATGCACTGCGGCCGACCGAGGCCGGGCAGTTGCTGTACGGGCGCGCGCTGCGGATGCTGGCCGAGCTGCGCGGCCTGCAGGAAGACCTGCACAGCCAGCACGACGAGCCGAGCGGGCTGCTGCGCGTCGACTGTCCGGCGCCGTTCGGCCGCCTGCACCTGATGGCCGCGCTGGCCGCGTTCATGCAGCGTCATCCGGCGCTGCAGGTCGACCTGGTGCTGACCGACAGCATGGTCGACCTGCAAGGAGCGCGGCTCGGTTCCGACGTCGATCTCGCGGTGCGCATCGGCCCGCTCGAGGACACGCGCTTCGTCGCGACCGTACTGGCGCCGCAGCGGCGCGTGCTGTGCGCGAGCGCGGCCTACCTCGCGCGGCGCGGCGAGCCCGAATCGTCCGACGCGCTCGCCGGACACGACTGTCTCGCGTGGCATGGCGCGCCGCCGCCGGGCGCCTGGCGCTTCGGCGACCGCCGCCACGTGCCGGCGCAGCCGCGGTTCCGCAGTAATCATTCGGAGGCGTTGCTCGAAGCCGCGATCGACGGGCTCGGTCTCGCGCACCTGCCGACCTGGCTCGCCGGGGATGCATTGCGCGACGGACGGTTGCGCGCGGTGCTGCCGCAGTATGCGGCGGCGCCCGAGCACGCGACGATCCACGTGTTGCGCCAGCAGGCGCGCGGCAGCGCACGTGCGTCGCGGCTCGTCGCGTTCCTGGCAACGTGGTTCGCGCAGCCGGCGTGGGATGCCGCGTGGGCGTGAGCGCAAGAAGGCGCGTCGGGCGATAGCGCCGCGCCGACAGAAAAAAGGGCCTCGCTCGCGAGGCCCGTCAAAGGTCGGGAGGAGGTACGCCGGCCGGCGCCGCAGGCTGCGCGGCACCGGCCGGACGCGCACCGTTACTGCGTCACTACCTTGCGCGGCTTGAAGATGCCCTGGTATTGCAGGGCCGGGCGTTCCTTCGTCGCCGGCGCGATGCCGCCGAAGGTCGGCGTCTGGCGCAGCTTCATCGCGGCCGGCGAAGCGACCGAACCGATCGACGTCGAGCGCGAAGCCGGCGCGAGGTTGTTCGCGACCAGCAGCGCGGCCTCGCTCTTCAGGTTCGACAGCAGCACCGGATCGGACGAGCCGTTGACCTGCGTGAGCAACCCGCTCCAGGCCGCGTCGCTGTAGTTCACGACGTAGTAGTCGAGCCCGCTCGGGTCCGCGACCACGCCCGTGCAACCGTCGATCCGCGTTTGCGTCTGCGTGTCCTTCAGCGCGAGCGTCGTGCGTTGCGCGAGACCCTGGCCGTACGCGAGCGTGATCGGCACCGTCCATTGCAGGCCCGGATACGCGTTCTTGTTCGGGAACGGCTGCTGCTTCAGCGTGACGATCGTCTGGTTCTTCGTCAGGTCGCACTGCGTGTCGAGCGAGATCAGCGGCACGCCGGTCTGGCGCACGTAGCTGTCGCCGATCGCGCCGACCGACTGGCCGCTCGCCTTCGACAGCGCGTCCCACAGGCGCTTCGGCGTGCCGTTGCCGAACGAGTAGTCGACCAGGTACTGCTGCAGACCCTTGCGCAGCGTCTGTTCGCCGAGATAGTTCTCGAGCGTCTTCAGCACGTGGCCGCCCTTGTCGTACGTGAACGCGCTGGCGCTCAGCACGAAATCGTTCGACGCCCAGCCGTTGAAGTTCGGTGCGACCGGGAACGCGTTCGGGCCGATGTCACGATTGATCACGCGGTACTTGTTCTTCACCTGGTCGAGCCAGCTGAACTCGTCGGGGAAGAACTGGATCGTCGTCTTCGTCTCGAAGAACGTCGCGAACGATTCGTTGAGCCACACGTTGTCCCACCAGTCGGTCGTGACGAGGTCGCCGAACCACTGGTGCGCGACTTCGTGCGTCAGCACCTCGTTGCCGTAGCGCGACATCGGCTGGCCCGGCTGCGGCAGGATGTCGTCGGCGAACTCGAGGATCGACCCCCAGTTCTCCATCCCGCCGAAGTTCAGGTCCTTCTGCTCCTTGAACGCGTCGTTCGCGGCGACCGTGTCGAACTTCGTCAGCGGCAGCGCGATGCCCGTGTAGCGGTAGTAGTAGTCGAGCGCCTGCTTGGTGCGGTCCATCGCCGGCTTCGCCCAGTCCCTCATGCCCGGCGGCGTGAACACGCGCAGGTGCAGGCCGCCCTTGCCGCCCGGCAGCGGGCTCGTGAAGTCGTCCTCGTAGGTGTCGAACAGGCCGCCGCCGAAGAACAGCAGGTACGACGGCATCGGCGGGGTCTTCTCGAACTGCACGAGCTTGTAGCCGCCGCCGATGCTGGTGGACGGCTTCTCGGCCGCGTTCGACACGACGCGCCAGCTCTGCGGCACTTCGGCCGTCACTTCATAGGTCGGGCGGAACGCCGGCTCGTCCCAGCCGGGGAACCACTGGCGCGCCAGGTTGGTTTCGCCCTGGGTGAGGATCGCGCCGCTCGTCGTCCCGTCGGTGCTCTTCAGGTCGACGCGGAAGATGCCTTCCGCGGCCGAGCAGCCCGGATACGGATCGTCGCCGCAGCTGCCGCCCGTCTTCGTGACGGGATCGTCATACGACTTGAAGTTGATGATGCCCGACCACTCCATGTGCAGCGAATAGTTGCCCGGCGAGATCGTGCCGCTCACGGGGCGCAGCTGGTAGAAGTCGCCCTTGTCCTGCGGCGTCGCGATCAACTGGATGTTGCCCGGCTGCAGCGTGATGCGGCCGTTCGTGAACTTGATCCGGTGGCCGGCGATCACGATGTTGTTGACCGGCTTCAGCACCTTGATCTCGACGTCGGCGCGGCCGTCGAACGCGTTCAGCGCTTCGTTCGGGCGGAACCACAGCCGGTAGTTCACGGGTACGACGGTGTCCGGCAGCTCGACAGGCGACACGCTCTTGTCGACGTTGGATGCGCTCGGCGGCGCGGTGACGGCGGGCGACGAGCCCGAGTGCGGCGCGCCGGCGGAGCTGAGCGCGGAAGCCGAGCCCGCGCCGCCGTCGTCGCCGCCGCACCCGGCGAGCGCGAGTGCGGCGACGAGCGGCAGATAACGCATCTTGCGAATGTTGATCGACATGACTGAAACCTCGATTGTTGAAAGAATCGTTCAGTGCTGCGAAAACGCCGGCAAAAGCAATCCCCTCGCCGTTAATCAACAGCGATGAAAATGCCAATGACGGATTATTCGAAAAAGACGGCGGCCGACTACGTGAAGGTAATCATGGTTTACTGCCCCCTCTGGATTTCCGGATGTCGGTTAACTTGCCGGTTCAAAATGGACGAGCGCGTGTTGTACTGAATTGATTTCGCGCGCACGACACGGGGCCGCACGCCCGGCACGGGCGCGCAATCCCTTTGAACCGACGACCTACGGGGCTGGCCGGGCCAGTCCGCAGGACGGAAGGAAGGCGGGTCGCCGTTCCGTAAATTCGCCGTCATGCGGCTTCAAGGTTTGTCGGCCAGCTCGAAGGATGCGTAAATATACTTGATGGTTTTAGGTAAAGGAAACGAAAAATTTAGAAGATGCATCTATTGAATTTTTCCCGCTTCATTGAATGCTGGAAGTCATTAATACGCTTTCCGTTTAGCCGATGGCTTCGTAGTTTTAATCTATTAACGATCTGGCGAGGTTGCGAAAACTACGAAATCCGGCGTGCCGCGGCACGCTCGGTACAATGCATCGACGACCCGTTCACCGATTGCCGCGAGGAGACCTTCCGATGCCACGAGCCCTGTTCCGTATCGCGCCGCTGCGCGCCGTGCTGCTGCTGTTCGCCGCCGTGTTCCTGCTCGGCGGTTGTGCGGGGCTGACGCGCGACCCCGTGCGCGTGTCGGTCGCCGGGCTCGACCCGCTCGTCGGGCAGGGGCTCGAGATGCGTTTCAGCCTGAAGCTGCGCGTGCAGAACCCGAACGATGCGCCGATCGAGTACGACGGCATCTCGGTCGCGCTCGACCTGAACGGCACGCCGTTCGCGAGCGGCGTCAGCGATCGCTCGGGCACCGTGCCGCGTTTCGGCGAGGCCGTGCTCGACGTGCCGGTTTCCGTGTCGGCATTCGCCGCCGCGCGGCAGGCGTGGAACCTGCCCGGCGCGGCTGCGAACGGCGAGCTGCCGTATGCGCTGCGCGGCCGGCTCGCCGGCGGCGTGCTCGGCACCGTGCACTTCAACGACGCGGGCACGCTGCGCCTGCCCGCGATGCCGGGATGGGGCGGATAGCCCGGGCGCCGCGCGGATGCCGGCGCCATGCCGGACGAAGCGGCGCGTGCGCGCCGGCCCTGACGATTCCTGACGATTGAATTGCACCGGCCTTGCGTTTTCCCGGCGGGATCGCGCTTAAACTGGCCGGGTCCGGAGGGCCGGACGAACTTTCACCCGAGGGGATCCCAATGGCAGCGAAATTCGTCATCAAGAAAGCGAGCGACGGTCAGTTCCTGTTCCACCTGAAGGCCGGCAACGGCGAGATCATCCTGCGCAGCGAGCTCTACAAGACCAAGGCGTCTGCGGAGAACGGCGTCGCGTCGGTGCGCAAGAACGCGCCGGACGACGCGCGCTACGAGCGCAAGACCGCGAGCAACGGCCAGTTCATGTTCAACCTGAAGGCCGGCAATCACGAGATCATCGGCACGAGCGAGCTGTACAAGGCCGAAGCGGGCCGCGAGAACGGCATCGCGTCGGTGAAGCAGAACGCACCCGACGCGGCGCTCGACGACGAGACCTGACGCGCGCGTCCCGGGCGGCGGTGCGTGCCGCCGCCCGCGCTTTGCCGCGCGGGCAAAGCGCGGTATGGTGTGAGCCGCGCGGTGCGATGCCGCCGCCCGTTGAAGCCAACCGTAACCGAGTTCGCGTGACCGATTTCCCCGTTTTCCACTGGACCGACGCCGACGGCGTCGATCATGCCGTGCGCTGGCGCTCCGAAGCCGGTGTGCAGCCGCCGAAGCGCGCGGTGCCCGCCGACGACCGCCTCACTGCCGACGCGGCCTACCGCCTTGCGTGCGAGGGCACCGCGCTCGTCTGGCAGGGCGACTTCCAGAATGCGCGCCAGCTCGTGCAGGCGATGGCGCGCCGCGTCGAGCGCAAGCCGAAGAAGGCGAAGGCCGCGGCCGGCGCCGACGCATTCAACCTGCATCGTCTCGCGCAGTCGCAGCGCGCCCGCACGCTCGGGATGCTATTGATCCCGCTCGACGCCGATTACACGATCCCGCTGCGCCGCGCGCCCGACGTGCGCGCCGCGTGCGAGGAGGCGTACGGGCCGGGCGGCGCGCCGTCGGTCGTGTCGCTGCGCGAACTGCTCGGCCTCGTCGGCGCGCATGAATGGCGCAAGAAGGGCGTGCCGATCCCGGCGCTCGGCGGCGCGCCGATCCATCCGCACTACGGCGTGTTCTCGCCGGTGCGCGGCGAATATGTCGAACTCGTCGCGCGCGCGCCGCTGCCGGCGACGTCGCTCGCGTTCGACGTCGGCACGGGCACCGGCGTGCTCGCGGCCGTGCTCGCGTCGCGAGGCGTCGAGCGCGTCGTCGCGACCGACCAGGATCCGCGTGCGCTCGCCTGTGCGCGCGAGAACGTCGCGCGGCTCGGTCATGCGGATCGCGTCGACGTCGTCGAGGCCGACCTGTTTCCGGCCGGCCGTGCGCCGCTCGTGGTCTGCAACCCGCCGTGGGTGCCGGCCCGGCCGAGCGCGCCGATCGAATACGCGGTCTACGATCCCGACAGCCGCATGCTGCGCGGTTTCCTCGCCGGGCTCGCCGCGCATCTCGAGCCGGGCGGCGAGGGCTGGCTGATCCTGTCCGATTTCGCCGAGCACCTCGGCCTGCGCCCGCGCGACACGCTGCTGCAATGGATCGACGAGGCGGGCCTGGTCGTGCTCGGCCGCGACGACATCCGCCCCGCGCACCCGAAGTCGACCGACGCCGACGATCCGCTGCATGCGGCACGCCGCGCCGAGGTCACGTCGCTGTGGCGGCTCGGCGCCCGAGCCTGACCGCGCATTTTCGGTAAACTGTCACTCTCCCTCACGAATTCCCGCCGCCGGGCCGTGGTCGACCGACCGTGGCCCGGCGCCGCATCACGATGTCGAACAAGACCCACGAAATCCGCCCGGAGCAATCCGTCGAGCTGCTGAAGGAACTGCACATCCTCACCCGCGACGGGAAGCTGAACCAGGACAGCCGCCGCAAGCTGAAGCAGGTCTATCACCTGTTCCAGTTCATCGAGCCGCTGCTGGCCGGCGTGCAGGCCGACAAGGGCAGCGTGACGCTCGTCGATCACGGCGCCGGCAAGTCGTATCTCGGCTTCATCCTGTACGACCTGTTCTTCAAGCAGCAGCCGGGGCACGGCACGCCGGCGTTCGCATCGCACGTGTACGGGATCGAGACGCGCGAGGAGCTCGTCACGCGCTCGGCCGAGCTCGCCGCGCGGCTCGGGTTCGGCGGCATGTCGTTCCTGAACCTGTCGGTCGCCGATTCGATCACGTCGCCGCAGCTGCCCGAAACGGTCGACGTCGTCACCGCGCTGCACGCGTGCGACACGGCAACCGACGACGCGATCCGCTTCGCGCTCGCGAAGCGCGCGCAGCACATCGTGCTGGTGCCGTGCTGCCAGGCGGAAGTCGCGGGCGTGCTGCGCCGGAACAAGGGCAAGTCGCTCGCGAACGCGCTGACCGAGGTGTGGCGGCATCCGCTGCATACGCGCGAATTCGGCAGCCAGATCACCAACGTGCTGCGCTGCCTGCAGCTCGAAGCGCATGGCTACCAGGTCAGCGTGACCGAGCTGGTCGGCTGGGAGCATTCGATGAAGAACGAGCTGATCATCGCGCAGTACAAGAACCTGCCGCGCCGGCGGCCCGGCGAGCGGCTGAACGAGATCCTCGGGATGTTCGGGCTCGCCGAACTGAACGAGCGCTTCTTCGTGCCGGAGGCCGCGGCAGCGGGCGGCGAGGCCGTCGAGCCGGCCGAAGGCTGACGCGCGGGCGGGCCGAACCGCGTAGCGGCCGGCGCGAGCGCGCGGCGCATCAGACGTCGTCGCCCGGCCGGCGCATCCATTCGCGCCAGCCGTCGTGGCCGAGGCGGCGCAGCGTTTCCTGATTCTTTTCGTAGATCGCGGACGCGTCCGGGAACGCGTCGACCGCGCGCGCGATGCTGTCCTCGCGCAGCAGGTGCAGGATCGGATACGGCGCGCGGTTCGTGTAGTTCTCGATGTCGTCGGGGGCGCTGCCTTCGAACCGGTATTGCGGATGGAAGCTCGCGATCTGCAGCACGCCGTCGAGCCGCAGTTGCTGCACGAGCCGATCGGCGAAGAACAGCGCATCGTTGTAGTCGACGAAATCGGCGAACGCATGCGGGAAGATCACGAGCGTCGTGTCGACCTGCTGCGGGTCCGCCGCGTCGAGCGCGCGCAGCTCGGTTTCGAGCTCGGCGAGCGCGTCTTCCAGCGTCGTCGCTTCGCTGATCGCGTAGCGCACCTGTTCCTTCACATAGACGCTTTTCGCGAACGGGCACAGATTGAGCCCGATCACCGCACGCGCGAGCCAGTGCCGCGTGGCAGCGAGGATGTCGTCGTGCGATTCGGGGCGGGTGTCGGTCATCGTGAAACCAGTCGGGCGGTGGAGCGGAGAGGGCCGCATTGTAGCGGGCACGCCGGGTTCGGGCGTGCGCTGCCCGTCACGCGCATGCGGCCTCGATCAACTGCGTGACGAGCGCGGGCGCGATACCGATCGGCGTTTCGCCGTGCCGGTAGGTCTGGCTCGCCGCATAGATGCCTTCGACCACCAGCGCGAGCGCATCGGCGAGCGCCTGCGGCTGCCGTGCGCCGGCGTCTTCGCACAGCGCGACGAGCCGCTTCATCAACTGTTCCTTGTTCTGCGCGACGCGCTCGCGCGCCGGGTGCGACGCATCCGGGAATTCCGCGGCGACGTTGACGAACGGACAGCCGCGATAGTCCTTCTGCGTCGCGCGCTCGGCAAGATCGACGAAATACTGGATCAATTGCGCCTTCGGCTGGCCCGGATGCTTGGCGACGCTCGTGTCGAGACGCTCGAAGAAGCACGCGTCCATCCGCTCCAGGTACGCGAGGATCAGCTCGTCCTTCGACGAGAACTGGCGGTACAGGCTCATCTTGTTGACGCCCGCGCGCTCGACGACCGCCTCGACGCCGACCGTGCGAACGCCTTCCCGGTAAAACAGCTCCTCGGCGGCGCGCAGCAGGTGCTCGTGCGCAGTGGCCCCGTCGATCGGCCGGCGCGTGCGGCGCGCCAGCGGTTTGGCGGCTTCGATGCAGGACATGATGACCCTCGACTACGTGATGAATTGCTTGACATGTTACCGACTGGTAACTACGATCGCAACACAGTTGTGACCGGTCGGTAACAATGCTGGTCGGATCGACAGACAAATGCCAAGCGTCGGCCCGGGTCAGCCGATGCAGTGTGCGGCGGAGGTGGCCTGGCTGGGTGGGGCGGAGCAGGTGCGATGGCGCCGGAGCCGCCAACTGGAGAAGATGACGATGAACTGGGCGGTGACACGAATCGGCGGGCGCTTCCACTATGGATGGCTCGCGGCGGCGGTGGTATTCCTGATCCTGCTGGCGGCAGCCGGCACCCGCGCGACGCCGAGCGTGCTGATGGTGCCGCTCGAACGCGAACTCGGCTGGAGCCGCGCGGCGATTTCGCTGGCGATCTCGGTGAACATCGCGCTGTACGGGCTGACGGGGCCGTTCGCGGCCGCCGCGATGCAGCGCTTCGGGCTGCGCCCGACGATCCTCACCGCGCTCGTGACGATGAGCGCGGGCGTCGCGCTGTCGTCGATGATGACGCAGAGCTGGCAGATGGTGGTGATCTGGGGCCTGATGGTCGGCTGCTCGACGGGCGTCGTCGCGCTGACGCTGTCCGCGACCTTCGTCACGCGCTGGTTCCATGCGCGGCGCGGCCTGATCATGGGCATCCTGACCGCGAGCACGGCCACCGGCCAGCTCGTGTTCCTGCCGATGCTCGCGGCGATCGCGCAGCGCCATGGCTGGCGGCCGGTCGTGCTGGTCGTCGCGGTAGCGGCCGCAATCGTGATTCCGCTCGTCGCGTTCCTGCTGCCCGAACGGCCGGCCGACGTGCAGTTGCGCCCGTACGGCGAGCCGGCCGATGCGCCGCCCGCGCCCGACGCGACGAAGGAGAACCCGCTCGCGGTCGCGTTCCGCACGCTGCTGATGGCGAGCCGTTCGCGCGACTTCTGGCTGCTGTTCTTCAGCTTCTTCATCTGCGGCGCGAGCACCAACGGCTATGTCGGCACGCACCTGATCGCGATGTGCAGCGACTACGGGATGACCGAAGTGCAGGGCGCGTCGCTGCTCGCGGCGATGGGCGTGTTCGACCTGTTCGGCACGACGCTGTCGGGATGGCTGTCCGATCGCTACGACAACCGCGTGCTGCTGTTCTGGTACTACGGGCTGCGCGGGCTGTCGCTGATCTACCTGCCGCATGCGTTCGGCATCGATTTCTTCGGGCTGCCGCTGTTCGCGATGTTCTACGGGCTCGACTGGATCGCGACCGTGCCGCCGACCGTGCGGCTCGCGACCGACGTGTTCGGCAAGGCCGCGGCGCCGGTCGTGTTCGGCTGGATCGTCGCCGGCCACCAGCTCGGCGCGGCATTCGCGGCGCTCGGCGCGGGGCTGCTGCGCGCGAGCCTCGGCACCTACACGATCGCGTCGATGATCTCGGGCGGGTTGTGCATCGTCGGTGCGCTGATCGTGCTGCGAATCAACCGAGGCCCGTCGCGTGCGGCAGCGCAGGCAGCCTGAGCACGGTGGCCCGGCCGGCCGCACCGCATGCGGCCGGCCATTGCAGGTACGGTGATTTGCATAGCGCGGGAGGATCGGGCGCGCAAACGCTCAAGCGGGTATGCTTGCGGTTCGCCAGGCGTTCGCGCCCCTTCATCGATGTCAGCGAGGAACCGCATGTCCGTCAAACCTGCTCCCACCACTGTTTCGATTCACGATCTGATCGCGGGCCGGTGGAGCCCGCGCGCCTATTCGGATGAACCCGTCAGCGCCGGCGATCTGCACGCGGTGCTCGAAGCCGCGCGCTGGGCGCCGTCCGCATACAACGCGCAGCCGTGGCGCTTCATCGTATTCGAGCGCACCCAGGACGAAGACGCATTCAAGCGCGCGTTCGCGACGCTGGTGCCGTTCAACCAGGGCTGGAATGCGCCGGCGCCCGTGCTGATCGCGGTGACCGCGCATACGCTTTCGCCTAAGGGCGAACCGGCGCCGACCGCGCTGTACGATGCAGGCGCCGCGGCGATGTCGCTGGTGCTGCAGGCGCACGCGCTCGGCCTCGCCGCGCACCAGATGAGCGGTTTCGACGCGAAGGCGTTCCGCGACGCATTCGCGATTCCGGCCGACGTCGCGATCGTATCGATCATCTCGCTCGGCCACTACGGCAACGTCGACAAGCTCGATCCCGTGCTGCGCGATCGCGAGAAGGCGCCGCGCACGCGCCATGCGATCGGCGAAGTCGTGTATGCGAGCGCGTGGAAGAAGAGCTTCGACGCGGCAGCCTGACCTGCCAGGCGGGCGGCTGCATCGTGCATCCCGTCCGCGCGCATCTCCGGCGCGCCAGGCCGCGCGCCGTCGTCACCGAAGCCCGTTCCGCGGCACCGGTGGCGGGCCCGGTTGTGATCCCGCGGGCTTCATGTTAAAAAGCCCGTCCTTTCCGTTTTCGCGCCGGCCCTGCTGCGGCAACTTCCCATGACTTACTGCGCGATCGATTTCGGCACGTCCAATTCCGCCGTGGCGCTGCCCGACGGCGACGGCATGCGCCTCGCGCCCGTCGAGGGCGACCACCTGACGCTGCCCACCGCGATCTTCTTCAACAACGACGAGGAGACGGTCGAGTACGGCCGCGCGGCGCTGGCGTCCTATATCGACGGTTTCGACGGCCGACTGATGCGTTCGATGAAGAGCATCCTCGGCTCGCCGCTCGCGGAAACGACGACCGATCTCGGCGACGGCAGCGCGATCGCGTACACCGAAATCATCGCGCGCTTCCTGACGCACCTGAAGCGCAAGGCCGAAGCGCGCGCGGGCGCGCCGATCGGCCGCGCGGTGCTCGGCCGGCCCGTGTTCTTCGTCGACGACGATCCGCGCGCCGACCGTCTCGCGCAGGATCAGCTCGAGGCGGCCGCGCGGTCGGTCGGCTTCGCGGACGTTCACTTCCAGTATGAACCGATTGCCGCCGCGTTCGACTACGAATCGCGCCAGCAGGCCGAACGCCTCGTGCTCGTCGCCGACATCGGCGGCGGCACGTCCGACTTCTCGCTGGTGCGCGTCGGGCCCGAGCGGATGGTGCGGCTCGAGCGCAAGGACGACGTGCTGGCTCACCACGGCGTGCACGTCGCGGGCACCGACTATGACCGGCGTGTCGAGCTGGCGGCGATCCTGCCTGCGTTCGGCTACCGTTCGCTCGACCCGGAAGGGCGCGAACTGCCGAACAAGATCTACTTCGATCTCGCGACCTGGCACCTGATCAATACGGTCTACACGCCGAAGCGGCTCGGCGAGCTGAAGCTGATGAAGCACCTGTACCAGGATGCGCGGCAATACGACCGGCTCACGAGCGTGGTCGAGCAGCGGCTCGGGCATGCGCTGATGGCGCGCGCGGAAGAGGCGAAGATCGGCGTCGCGGCGGGCGGGGAGACGATGATCGACCTGAACGACGTGGAAGAAGACCTGCTGATCGCGTTCGATTCCGATCGTCTCGTCGATGCGAGCCGTGACGACACCGCGCGCATCGTCGACGCCGCGCGCGAGACGGTGCGGCTCGCGGGCGTTGCGCCGCGCGACGTCGGCGCACTGTATTTCACCGGCGGCTCGACGGGGCTCGCGTTCCTGTCGGGTGCGCTCGCGGGCGCATTCCCGGATGCGCAGCCGGTATTCGGCGACCGCCTCGCGAGTGTCGCGACGGGGCTCGGCATTCACGCGCAGCGGCTGTTCGGCTGAATGCAGGCAGCCGCATTCCGCCGTGCCGGATTGGCGCACAAAAACAAAAAGCCCCGCCGAAGCGGGGCTTTTTTACATCAAATCTCGCGCAGAACTTACAGCGGCTTGATGTTCGCAGCTTGCAGACCCTTCGGGCCCGTCTTCACTTCGAACTCGACCTTCTGGTTTTCTTGCAGCGTCTTGAAGCCTTCGGTGCGGATTTCCGAGAAGTGCGCGAACAGATCGTCGCCGCCGCCTTCCGGGGTGATGAAGCCGAAGCCCTTTGCGTCATTGAACCACTTGACGGTACCGGTTGCCATGTTACTTGTTCCTAAAAAGATAAAACGGGGCCGAAGCCCATGGGGTGCGGAAAATCAAGGAAGGGGTAATAGGACCAACCGGAGTACCGTTGATGGGCGAACTACGAAAGAACCAATTCACTCGCCGCTTGAAATCCTGCGAAGTCCTTTATACGGCTAATCGATCGTGTGGTCAACCGTATTTCCATGCTCTCAGGGTTATTGCGTATATCAGGTTTACAAAGCTTGCAGGCGATGCGAATTTTTTGTAGGGGCCGAACGATTTTGGCGCCACGTTCGAGGTGCAACCGTTAAACTACGCGCCGCGCGGACGGGTTGCCCCGATCGGATGACTCGTCCCCCCAAGAATGCGTGCGCGGTGCAGTCCGAGCCGATCCCGGACTGCGGGCCGACCATGCTTTTTGAGACACAGGAGAGGATGTGAAGAGTTCTATTCAACGGAACATCGGCCCGTTTGCATTGATGCTGACGGGGCTGGGTTCGATTATCGGCTCGGGCTGGCTGTTCGGCGCCTGGAAGGCCGCGAAGATTGCCGGTCCGGCGGCGATCTGCGCATGGATCATCGGCGCGGTCGTGATTCTCGCGATTGCACTGACTTACGCCGAACTGGGCGCGATGTTCCCCGAGTCGGGCGGCATGGTGCGCTATGCGCGCTATTCGCACGGTTCGCTGGTGGGCTTCATCAGCGCATGGGCCAACTGGATCGCGATCGTCTCCGTGATCCCGATCGAGGCCGAAGCGTCGATCCAGTACATGAGCACGTGGCCGTATCCGTGGGCGCACAGCCTGTTCGTGAACGGCGAGTTGACGACACCCGGGCTGCTGCTGTCGGCCGTGCTGGTCGTCATCTACTTCATGCTGAACTACTGGGGTGTGAAGGCCTTCGCGCGTGCGAACACCGCAATCACGATCTTCAAGTTCCTGATCCCCGGCCTCACGATCCTCGGCCTTATGCTGACGAGCTTCCATTCGGCGAACCTCGGCACTGCATCCAATGCAAGCTTTGCGCCGTACGGCTGGTCGGCGGTGCTGACCGCGGTCGCGACGAGCGGCATCGTGTTCGCGTTCAACGGCTTCCAGAGCCCCGTGAACCTCGCGGGCGAAGCGCGCAATCCGTCGCGCAGCGTGCCGTTCGCGGTGATCTCGTCGATCCTGATCGCGCTCGTGATCTACGTGCTGCTGCAGGTGGCCTACATCGGCTCGGTGAATCCGGCCGACGTCGCACAGGGCTGGTCGCACTTCAACTTCTCGTCGCCGTTCGCGGAACTCGCGATCGCGCTGAACCTGAACTGGCTCGCGATCCTGCTGTACGTCGACGCGTTCATCAGCCCGAGCGGCACCGGCACGACCTACATGGCGACGACCACCCGGATGATCTACGCGATGGAGCGCAACAACACGATGCCGAAGATGTTCGGCAACGTGCACCCGCTCTACGGTGTGCCGCGCCAGGCGATGTGGTTCAACCTGCTGGTCTCGTTCATCTTCCTGTTCTTCTTCCGCGGCTGGAGCTCGCTCGCGGCAGTGATCTCGGTTGCGACGGTGATCTCGTACCTGACCGGCCCGATCAGCCTGATGGCGCTGCGCCGCGCGGCGACCGACATCGAGCGCCCGCTGTCGATTCCGCTGATGAAGCTGATCGCACCGTTCGCGTTCGTCTGCGCGTCGCTGATCCTGTACTGGGCGAAGTGGCCGCTGACGGGCGAAATCATCCTGCTGATGATCGTCGCACTGCCGGTGTATTTCTACTTCCAGGCGAAGTCGGGCTGGACCGGCTGGGGTGCCGACCTGAAGGCCGCATGGTGGCTGGTCGCGTACCTGCCGACGATGGCCGTGCTGTCGCTGATCGGCAGCAAGGAGTTCGGCGGTCACGGCTATCTGCCGTACGGCTGGGACATGCTGATCGTCGCTGCGATTTCGCTCGTGTTCTACTTCTGGGGCGTGAGTACCGGCTACCGGACCCAGTATCTCGACGAGCGCGAGACGCACGACGAGATCCTCGAAGGGGTCGGTGTCTGACGCGTGACCTGCCGCCGGATTCGGCGGCGGCGGGAAGCAGTGAAAAAAAACCGCCCGGGCAATGCCCGGGCGGGTTTTTTGTTTGTTGTCGCCGGTTGTCTCGCGGAATTCAGGTGGCCGCGCTCGCGAACACGTAGTTCGTCATCGCGAGCACGCGCTGGTAGGTGCCGAGCGACTGGATGCCGAGCTGGTAGTCGTCGTCCGCCGCGCCGAGCGCCGTGAACACCGGCAGCAGATGTTCGTCGGTCGGATGCATCAGCGCCGCATGCGGTGCCTGCCGGCGGTAGTCGAGCAGCGCGTCGACGTCGCGCGCGGCGAGCTTCTCCTCGAACCAGCCGGTGAATTCCGCCACGCGCGGGTCCGCATCCTCGGGCGCCGCGCCGAAATCGGCTGCGCGCAGGTTGTGCGTGATCTGGCCCGAGCCGATCACCATCACGCCTTCGTCGCGCAGCGGCCGCAGCGCGCGGCCGAGCGCGAAGTGGTGGGCCGCGTCCGCGCGCGGCTGGATCGACAACTGCGCGACCGGCACGTCGGCCTCCGGGAACATCAGCAGCATCGGCACCCACGCGCCGTGGTCGAGCCCGTGCTCGGTCGTCGCGGTCGCGATGCCGGCTGCGTTCAGCAGCGCGGCCGCTCGCTCGGCGACGTCAGGGGCGCCCGGCGCCGGATAGCGGATCTCGTACAGCGCGCGCGGAAAACCGTAGAAGTCGTGGATCGTTTCCGGGTGTGCGGCGACGCTCGCGACCGGCTGTTGCGTGCCCCAGTGCGCGGACAGCATCAGCACCGCGCGCGGGCGCGGCAATTCGGCGCCGAGGTGCGTGAACGCACCGGACGGCAGCGTCGGGTCGATCGGCAGCGTCGGCGCGCCGTGGGACAGGTACAGCGAAGGCAAGCGGTTCATGGCGATGGCCTGCAAAAGGGTTTGCCTGTGACTATAGGCGTGCACCTGACATTGATAAATCCGCGCCAGAGAATTTGATTGATTCTTGTTTGTTGATAATCGTCGCGATGCAATGCGTCCTGGTGTGGGTAGACGTCAGTACGCGTGAAATCGAATGAATTGCCGATTGAATCGGTGAAGATGCGCGAAGAAGCGGGTGTGGCGATCGGCTTACTGCGCGTGCCGGATGCCGGCCCACGGTGTCGTCAGCGGTGCGCTGAGCGCGAACAGGTCGAGCACGCGGGTGACGGTCTGGTCGACGAGTTCCTCGATCGTCTTCGGCATCGCATAGAACGCGGGCAACGGCGGAAACACGATGCCGCCCATTTCGGTGACGGCGGTCATGTTGCGCAGATGCGCGAGGTTGAACGGCGTTTCGCGCACCATCAGCACGAGACGGCGGCGTTCCTTCAGCGTGACGTCGGCCGCGCGCGTGATCAGGTTGTCGGACAGCCCGTGCGCAACGCTCGCGAGCGTCTTCATCGAGCATGGCGCGATCACCATCCCGTCGGTCGCGAACGAGCCCGACGCGATCGTCGCGCCGACGTCGCGCACCGAATGCACGACGTCCGCACGGCTTTCGACATCGGCCTTCGGCAGCTTCAGTTCATGCTGGATGTTGAGCCAGCCGGCGTTCGAAATCAGCAGATGCGTTTCGACGCCGCCGGCGGCGCGCAGCAGGTCGAGCAGCCGCACGCCGTAGATCGCGCCGGTGGCGCCGGTGATCGCGACGATCAGCCGGCGTGGCGGCGCGCTGGGAGATGCCATCGAAAGGGAGGGGCAGGTCGGGCGTGTTAAGCGGCTGCGAACAGTTGCTGCAGCTCGCCCGACTGGTACATCTCCATCATGATGTCCGAGCCGCCGACGAATTCGCCCTTCACGTAGAGCTGCGGGATGGTCGGCCAGTTCGAGAATTCCTTGATGCCCTGGCGGATTTCGTCGTCCTCGAGCACGTTGACCGTCTTGAACTGGTCGACGCCGCAGGCCTTCAGCACCTGCACCGCGCGGCCCGAGAAGCCGCACATCGGGAATTGCGCGTTGCCCTTCATGAAGAGCACGACCTGGTTTTCGTCGACGATTTGCTTGATACGTTGTTGGGTGTCCATGACTGACCTTGCGTTTGCGGGGCGTTAGATCGAAATGATAGCGGATTTCAACCGGGCGGGCCGGGCATCAGCCCGGCAGGCGGCCGCCGGTCGTGCGTTCGATCGCAGCCAGATCGGCGAGCGATTCGACTGCGACGAAGCCGTGCGACGACAGCACCGCGCGGACGGCTTCGGCCTGGTCGTAGCCGTGCTCGATCCACAGCGTGCCGCCCGGTTTCAGGTAGGCGCCGGCGCCCGCGACGATCGTGCGGATCGCGCTGAGGCCGTCGGCGTCGTCGGTAAGCGCGCCGCGCGGCTCGAAACGCAGATCGCCCTGCGCGAGGTGCGGATCGTGCTGCGCGATGTACGGCGGGTTGCTGACGATCGTGTCGAACGCGAGCGCCGGATCGAGCGCCGCGTACCAGTCGCTCTGCAGCCAGTGCAGCGGGCCGCCGGGGCGGTGCGCGTCGAGCAGCTTGCCGGCGTTGCATTGCGCGACTGCGAGCGCGGCCGGCGAACGGTCGAGCGCCCACACGCGTGCATCGGGACGCTCGGCGGCGATCGACACGGCGATCGCGCCGCTGCCGGTGCCGAGATCGAGCACGGCCGGATGCGGCAGCCCGTCGATCGCATCGAGCGCGGCTTCGACGAGCAGTTCGGTTTCGGGGCGCGGGATCAGCACGTCGGGCGTCACGTCGAACGGCCGGCCGAAGAATTCGCGCATCCCGACGAGCTGCGCGACCGGCTCGCCGGCCACGCGGCGCGCTTCGAGCGCGCGATAGCGTTCGACCGCGGCAGCGTCGAGCGGCGCGTCGCCACGCGTGATCAGTTGCGTGCGGGTCCAGCCGAGCGCGTGCGCGAGCAGCACGCGCGCATCGACCGCGTCGAGCGGCGACGCGCGCAGCAGTTCGTCGGCGGTGGTATCGGGCATCGCGGCCTCAGTCGGCGTCGCCGAGCGACGCGAGCAGTTCGGCCTGGTGCTCGCTGACGAGCACGCCGATCAGTTCGTCGAGATCGCCGTCCATGATCGCCTCGAGCCGGTACAGCGTCAGGTTGATCCGGTGGTCGGTCATCCGGCCTTGCGGGAAGTTGTACGTGCGGATCCGCTCCGAGCGGTCGCCGGAGCCGATCAGGCTCTTGCGCGTCGCCGCTTCCTTCGCGTGCTGCTCGTGATACTGCTTGTCCTTGATGCGCGCGGCGAGCACCTTCAGCGCGCGATCCTTGTTCTTATGCTGCGAACGGTCGTCCTGGCACTCGACGACGATTCCGGTCGGGATGTGCGTGACGCGCACCGCCGAATCGGTCTTGTTGATGTGCTGGCCGCCCGCGCCGGACGCACGGAACGTATCGATCCGCAGGTCGGCCGGATTGATCTCGACCTCGCCGATCTCGTCGGCTTCCGGCATCACCGCGACCGTGCACGCGGACGTATGGATGCGCCCCTGCGTCTCGGTCGCCGGCACGCGCTGCACGCGATGGCCGCCCGATTCGAACTTCAGGCGCGAATACGCGCCTTGGCCCGCGATCCGCACGATCACTTCCTTGTAGCCGCCGAGATCCGACGCGCTCTCCGACATCATCTCGACCTGCCAGCGATGGCGTTCCGCGAAGCGCAGGTACATGCGCAGCAGGTCGCCAGCGAACAGCGCCGATTCGTCGCCGCCCGTGCCCGCGCGGATTTCGAGGAAGATGTTGCGATCGTCGTTCGGATCCTTCGGCAACAGCATTTTCTGCAGCTCGACCTCGAGGCGGGCCATGCTTTCTCGCGCGCTGCGGATCTCGTCCTCGGCGAAATCGCGCATCGACGGATCGGCGAGCAGTTCCTGCGCGGCCGTTTCGTCGCTGCGCGACTGGCGCCACAGCGCGTACTGCTCGACGACCGGGCCGAGTTCCGCATGTTCGCGCGTCAGCTTGCGGTACTGGTCGAGATCGGCCGTGACGTTTTCGCGGCTCAGCAGGTCGTTCAGTTCGGCCAGCCGTGTGGACAGCTGGTCGAGCTTGCGTTGCATGCTCGTCTTCATGGTGTGGAGCGGCGCTCCCGGGCAAGGGTATTCGGAAAGGATAGGCCGGCTCGCGGCCGGCGGCAGGGCAACCGGCCGGCGCTAGTGGCCGGACTGGTCGTTCGACCGCGGCGCGTGCTGGTAGAAGCCACGCATCAGGTCGATCAGCGAATCGCGATCGGCGCCGTTCACGCGGTTGAGCGCGCTCGTCGGGCCGTGGATCAGCTTGTTGGTCAGCGCCTGCGACAGCGCTTCGAGCACGGCGGCCGGATCGTCGCCGCGTGCGAGCAGCTTCTGTGCCTTGTCGACTTCGGCACGGCGCAGCGCGTCGGCCTGCGTATGCATGTGACGAATCACCGGCACGACGCTGCGCGTGTCGAGCCATTGCATGAAGTTCTGCACACGCGTCTCGATGATCGATTCAGCCTGCGCGACCGCCGCCTGGCGCGATGCGTTGCCTTCGCGCACGATCGCGCCGAGATCGTCGACGGTGTAGAGGAACACGTCCTTCAGCTTGCCGACCTCGGGCTCGATGTCGCGCGGCACCGCGAGGTCGACCATGAAGATCGGCCGGTGGCGGCGTGCTTTCACCGCACGCTCGACCGCGCCGAGGCCGATGATCGGCAGCGTCGACGCCGTGCACGACACGATGATGTCGAATTCCTGCATGCGGGCCGGCAGATCCGACAGCGGCATCGCGCGGCCGTTGAAGCGTTCGGCGAGCCGCTGGCCGCGTTCGGCCGTGCGGTTCGCGACGACGAGTTCGCGCGGGCCTTGCGCGGCGAAGTGCGTCGCGCACAGCTCGATCATCTCGCCGGCGCCGATGAACAGCACGCGCTGATCCGACACCTTTTCGAAGATCCGCTGTGCGAGGCGAACCGCGGCGGCGGCCATCGACACCGACTGCGTGCCGATCTCGGTCGTGCCGCGCACTTCCTTCGCCACCGCGAATGTGCGCTGGAACAGCTGGTTCAGATAGGTGCCGAGCGCGCCGGCTTCCGTCGCGGTGCGCACGGCGTCCTTCATCTGGCCCAGAATCTGCGTTTCGCCAAGCACCATCGAATCGAGGCCGGATGCGACGCGGAATGCATGGCGGACCGCTTCCGACTGCGGCAGCGCGTAAACATGCGGGGCGAGCTCGTCGACGGGAATCCGGTGATACTCCGACAGCCAGCGGAGCGCGCCTTCACGTGCTGCGCGATCGTCGGTCGCGCAATACAGTTCGGTGCGGTTGCAGGTGGAGAGGATCGCCGCTTCGGGCGTGTTGGGCGCCTGGGGCCCGAGAAACACGTTCTTGAACGTGACGAGAGCCGGCTTGATCTGCTCGAGCGGAAACGCCACGCGTTCGCGCAGGGCGACAGGCGCAGTGTGGTGATTGATTCCGATCGTGAGGAGTTGCATATCCAGGGCTATCGTTTAGCCCCATATTATAGCGTTTCAGCGATTTCCTCACTCGCCGCATACCGGGCATCGGTGTGGCACGGCCGGGAATTTGGGGGCTCGATCGGCACGCGTTCGAGCTGGTAGCCATAGCCGTAGAGCGGCAACAGGCGGTAGCCATGCTCCGGAAGCAGCTGCAACTTGCTGCGCAGCCGGGACGCATGCGTATCGAGCGTGCGCGACTTCATGTCGCGGCGGCGGGCCCACACCGTTTCGAGGATATGGGCGCGCGACACGGGCCGCGACAGGTTCGCGAACAGCAACTGCGCGAAGCGGAACTCCTTGGGCGTGAGTGAAACGATTGCGTTGCCGAAGCGCACAAGGCAATGCGTGGCGTCGAATGCGTATTCGCCATACATTTCGCGCGAGCGGGTCGGCGGCCGGCGCACGCCGGCGCGCCGGCTCAGCGCGTTGACGCGCGCGAGCAGTTCGGGCCCGCTGACGGGGCGCACGAGGCAATCGTCGGCGCCCGCGTGCAGGCACGATACGATTTCGCTTTCGCGCGGCAACTGCATCACGGCGATGGCCGGCAGCCCGGGCAGGATCGCCTGCGCGCGCGGTATGACTTCCTCGGCGGGCTGGTCGCCGGCCCAGTTGCCGGTGATCAGCATGTCGCAGGTGTCGGTGGCGAGCCATTCGAAGAACGCCGTGCTGGACGAAAACGCGTGGCACACATGACCGCCTGCAAAGAGCAGGCGGTTCAGGAGCGCGGCATGACGCGCCTCCGGATCGATCAGAGCGATTCGCATGAGAGTTTCTTCAATACGGCAGCCGGTGCGCGCTTGCCATAACGTCGAGTCGGCCCCTACACTCGAACGTTCGCGGCGCCCGGCTGGTCTCGGGTTCGATGGATGAATCGATGCTAGCCGCTGGCAACGTTCACGCCTATGGGACGAATCTGAATTTATAGAAGGCGTCGAATGAACTGGTTTGGAATCCTTGTCCTGGGAGCGGCCGTCGGGCTGTTCGGCCGATGGCTGCACCCGATGCGGCGCACGGGCCGGCCGGCGTGGTGGATCGCGGTACTCGTCGGCATCGTGGGTGCGGCTGCCGCCCGCATGGCCGGCAATCTCTCGGGACTGTTTTACGATGGCGAGACGCTCGAATGGCCGGTCTGCACCGGCGTCGCGTTCCTTGCCGTAGCCGTGACGGTCGCGCTGTCGGCCCGTCGCTGAATGCTCTCAGGTGAAATCATGAATGCCCGTCTTCCCGAAGTCTCGTCGGTGCCGGCCCGCCTTGCGCTGCTGCGCGGCGCCATGGCCCGCGAGGACCTGGCCGCCTATCTCGTGCCGTCCGCCGATCCCCATCTGTCCGAATACCTGCCCGAGCGCTGGCAGGCCCGTCGCTGGCTGTCCGGCTTCACGGGCTCGGTCGGCACGCTGGTCGTGACCGCGGATTTCGCGGGGCTGTGGGTCGACAGCCGCTACTGGGTGCAGGCCGATGCCGAACTGGCCGGCACGGGCGTGCAGTTGATGAAGATGACGGGCGGGCAGCAGAGCGCGCCGCACGTCGACTGGCTCGCGCAGAACGTGGCAGCGGGCGCGACGGTCGGCGTCGACGGCGCCGTGCTCGGCGTCGCGGCCGCGCGCGGGCTGACGGCCGCGCTGAGCGCGCGCGGCATCGCGCTGCGCACCGATCTCGACCTGCTCGACGCGATCTGGCCCGAGCGGCCGGGGCTGCCCGGCGACGCGGTGTTCGAGCACGCGGCGCCGCAGGCCGACACGACGCGCGCGAGCAAGCTGGCCGAAGTGCGCCGCGCGATGCACGCGCAGGGCGCGCAGTGGCATTTCGTGTCGACGCTCGACGATCTGGCCTGGTTGTTCAACCTGCGCGGCGCCGACGTCAACTTCAATCCCGTATTCGTTGCGCACGCAATGATCGGTGCCGATCGCGCGACGCTGTTCGTCGCCGACGGCAAGGTGTCGCCGGCGCTGGCCGCGTCGCTCGCGCAGGACGGCGTCGACGTCCGTGCATACGATGCCGCACGCGCATCGCTCGCGGCGCTGCCCGACGGCGCGACGCTGCTGGTTGACCCGCGCCGCGTGACGTTCGGCACGCTCGAGGCCGTGCCGGCCGGCGTGAAGCTCGTCGAGGCCGTGAATCCGTCGACGTTCGCGAAGTCGCGCAAGACGTCCGCCGAGATCGAGCACGTGCGCGTGACGATGGAGCACGACGGCGCCGCGCTCGCGGAATTCTTTGCCTGGTTCGAGCAGGCCGTGAACCGCGAGACGATCACCGAACTGACGATCGAGGAGAAGCTCACGGCCGCGCGCGCACGGCGCCCCGGCTATGTGTCGCCGAGCTTCGCGACGATCGCCGGCTTCAACGCGAACGGCGCGATGCCGCATTACCACGCCACGCCCGAGTCGCACGCGACGATCGCCGGCGACGGCCTGTTGCTGATCGATTCGGGCGGCCAGTACGTGACGGGCACGACCGACATCACGCGCGTCGTGCCGGTCGGCACCGTCAGCGACCTGCAGCGGCGCGATTTCACGATCGTGCTGAAATCGATGATGGCGCTGTCGCGCGCACGCTTCCCGCGCGGCATCCGCTCGCCGATGCTCGACGCGATCGCGCGCGCGCCGATGTGGGCGGCCGGGCTCGACTACGGCCACGGCACGGGGCATGGCGTCGGCTATTTCCTGAACGTGCACGAGGGCCCGCAGGTCATCTCGCACTACGCGCCGGCCGAGCCGTACACGGCGATGGAAGAGGGGATGATCACGTCGATCGAGCCGGGCGTGTACCGCCCCGGCCAGTGGGGCATCCGGATCGAGAACCTGGTCGTGAACCGCGCGGCCGGGAAGACCGAGTTCGGCGATTTCCTCGCGTTCGAGACGCTGACGCTGTGCCCGATCGACACGCGCTGCGTGCTGATCGAGATGCTGCACGACGAAGAGCGCGCGTGGCTGAACACGTATCACGCGACGGTGCGCGAGCGCGTCGGCCGGCACCTGAGCGGCGACGCGAAGGCATGGCTCGACGCGCGCACGCAGCCGATCTGACGCGACGTGCGATAACGGCCGGACGACGGCCGAACCACAACAGCGAGGGCAAAATATGGCGGACACCGCAGTGATCGTGGTCGACATGCAGCGCGGACTGGTGGAGCGGGCGCAGCCCGCGTACCGGCTCGACGACGTGGTGTCGGGCATCAACCGGTTGACGGCGGCGGCACGCGCGGCGAACGCGCCCGTGTGCTTCGTGCAGCACGACGGCGACGCAGACGACGACATCGTGCCCGGCACGCCGGGCTGGGAGCTGCATGCGGGGCTGGTCGTCGGGAGCGACGACTGGCGCGTGCGCAAGCAGGTGAGCGACTCGTTCCACGACACGCCGCTCGCGGCGCAGCTCGACCGCCGCGGCATCCGTTCGGTGCTGATCTGCGGCTATGCGACCGAGTTCTGCGTCGATTCGGCCGCGCGCCGTGCGGCACTGCTCGGCTACCGGACGACCGTCGTGTCCGACCTGCATACGACGAACGAGCGTGCGCACCTGTCGGCCGCGCAGATCGTCGCGCATCATCACTTCGTCTGGGCAAACAATTCGCTGTCGGGCAACGCGGTCACGCCGCGTCCGCTCGCCGACGTGCTCGCCGCGGAGTTCGCATGACGATCAAGGCGGTGGTGTTCGATTTCGGCGGCGTGCTGATCGACTGGAGCCCCGACTACCTTTACCGGCAACTGATTCCCGACGAGGCCGAGCGTCGCTGGTTCCTCACGCATGTCTGCGCGATGGACTGGGTGATTCGCCAGGACGGCGGGCAGACGATCGAGGAAGGTACGGCCGAGCTCGTCGCGAAGTTTCCGGAGCACGAGGTGCTGATCCGCGCGTTCTACGCACGCTGGCACGAGATGATCGGCGGCGTGCTCGACGAAGGCGCCGCGCTCGTCGACCGGCTCGACGCGCAGGGGATGCCGCTGTTCGGGCTGACGAACTGGTCCGCGCAGACGTTTCCGTATGCGTGGGACAACTTCCCGGTCCTGCGGCGGTTCAGGGACATCGTCGTGTCGGGCCGCGTGAAGCTCGTGAAACCCGATCCGGCGATCTACCGCGAGATGCACGCGAGAATCGATCCGCACCTGCCGGGCATCGCGCCGCGCGAGCTCGTGTTCATCGACGACAACGCGAAGAACGCCGCGGCCGCAACGGCGCTCGGCTGGCACGGCATTCATCACACGAGCGCGGCGCAGACTGAGGCGCGGCTGCGCGAACTGGGCGCGCTCGCGTAGGCGGCGGGCGAGCGATCGTCAGATGAAAAAAGCGGGCCATGGGCCCGCTTTGTCGTTTTGCCGATCCGGAAGGAAGCGGCCACCTTCGGCATCCGGCCCCGCGTTGCCGCAGTGCCGGGCGCCCGGGCCGCGCCGCTCAGCGGGTGATCGGCTTGTAGCGCAGTCGGTGCGGCTTCGCGGCTTCCTCGCCGAGGCGCGCGCGCTTGTCGGCTTCGTACTCCTGGTAGTTGCCGTCGAAGAACGTGACCTGCGAATCGCCTTCGAACGCGAGGATGTGCGTCGCGATCCGATCGAGGAACCAGCGATCGTGCGAGATCACCATCACCGAGCCCGCGAATTCGAGCAGCGCGTCTTCCAGCGCGCGCAGCGTTTCGACGTCGAGGTCGTTCGACGGTTCGTCGAGCAGCAGCACGTTGCCGCCCGAGATCAGCGTCTTCGCGAGGTGCAGGCGGCCGCGTTCGCCGCCGGACAGGTTGCCGACGATCTTCTGCTGATCGCCGCCCTTGAAGTTGAAGCGGCCGATGTACGCGCGCGACGGCGTCTCGTACTTGCCCACCGTCAGCACGTCGGCGCCGCCCGAGATTTCCTCGAACACCGTCTTCGAGCCGTCGAGCGCATCGCGGCTCTGGTCGACGTGCGCGAGCTTCACCGTCGGGCCCATCACGACCTCGCCCGAATCCGGCTGCTCCTTGCCCGTCAGCATCCGGAACAGCGTCGACTTGCCGGCGCCGTTCGGGCCGATGATGCCGACGATCGCGCCGGCCGGGATCTTCAGGTTCAGGTTGTCGATCAGCAGGCGGTCGCCGAACGCCTTGCTGACGTTCTTGAACTCGATCACTTCATTGCCGAGGCGGTCGCCGACCGGAATGAAGATTTCCTGCGTCTCGTTGCGCTTCTGGTATTCCTGGCTGTTCAGCTCCTCGAAGCGCGCGATACGCGCCTTCGACTTCGCCTGGCGGCCCTTCGGGTTCTGGCGCACCCACTCCAGTTCCTTCTTGATCGCCTTCTGGCGCGCCGACTCCGACGCTTCTTCCTGCTTCAGGCGCTCTTCCTTCTGGTCGAGCCAGCTGCTGTAGTTGCCCTTCCACGGAATGCCGTGGCCGCGGTCGAGTTCGAGAATCCACTCGGCCGCGTTGTCGAGGAAGTAGCGATCGTGCGTGACGGCGACGACGGTGCCCGGGAAGCGCACCAGGAACTGTTCGAGCCAGTCGACCGATTCGGCGTCGAGGTGGTTGGTCGGTTCGTCGAGCAGCAGCATGTCGGGCTTTTCGAGCAGCAGCTTGCACAGTGCGACGCGGCGCTTTTCGCCGCCCGACAGGTGCTCGATCTTCGCGTCCCACGCCGGCAGGCGCAGCGCGTCGGCGGCCACTTCGAGCTGCTGCTCGGGGCTGCCGCCGTCGCTCGACGCGAGGATCGCCTCGTACTTCGCCTGTTCGGCCGCGAGCGCGTCGAAGTCGGCGTCCGGCTCGGCATACGCCGCGTAGATTTCTTCAAGCTTCTTGTTGGCCTGGAACAGGTCGCCGAGGCCTTCCTCGACGGCTTCGCGCACCGTCTTCGTCGGGTCGAGCTGCGGTTCCTGCGGCAGGTAGCCGATGTTCAGGTTCGGCATCGGCGTCGCTTCGCCTTCGATGTCCTTGTCGACGCCCGCCATGATGCGGATCAGCGTCGACTTGCCCGAGCCGTTCAGGCCGAGCACGCCGATCTTCGCGCCCGGAAAGAACGACAGCGAGATGTCCTTCAGGATCTGGCGCTTGGGCGGCACGATCTTGCCGACCCGGTTCATCGTGAAAACGTATTGGGCCATTTGGGTGTGAAAGTCAGAAGTTGAGACGGCCGCGCAGCGCGCTGGCAGGGCGGCGTCGGGTGATTCGGTACGGAGCGTGCCGCGCAAGGCGCGGCGGCGTCGCCGAGTGGCGGCGGCGCGAGCGGCTATTGTACTTCGCCGCCGGGTGTCGCTGGCACGACGCAGGCATTCGGGCGCGCGGCGTTCACAGCCACGCGGCGACGCCGCCGTGCCCCGAGCACGTGCCGCGCCGGTGGCGGCTGAAGCTGTACGTGCCGTCGCGGCAGCGCGCGCTTGCGCCGTCGGGCACGCGGCCCGATTTCGAATGGGCGGGCGCATGCACGGTTTCGCCGTCGCGGTTGCGATACGTGTCGTGACGGTCGAGATCGGCTTCGTTGCCGTGGCCGGGCGGTGCGCGGTACGCCTGCGCGGAAGGAGGCTGGGCGGCGCACGCGACGAAGAGCGCGATCGACAGCGTCGCAACGTGCGTCGCGCGGCGGAGCAGGGCAGGCATGGTCTCTCTCGGTCTGTTGTTATCGATGTCGGGCCGATGGCCCGCGCCGCATGTTAGCCGATCGGCCATGGATCGGCGCCGGCGCCTCGCGGTGGAGCGACGTCAAGCCGCGCCGGACATCGATGCCGCGCCGTCGGCCTGTGCGGCGTCGAGAATCCAACGGCGGAACGCGGCGATCTTCGGCCGTTCCGCGTGATGCGGCGGATAGACGAGGTAGTACGCGAAATCGTCGAGCCACGCGACGTCGGCGAGCTGCACGAGCCGGCCGCTTTCGAGCTCGCCGCGCACCATCGCGGCCGGCAGCAGCCCGGCGCCCTGGCCGGCGACGATCGCCTGCAGCAACAGGCCGGAGTCGTCGAACGCGGGGCCTCGGGGCGGGCCGAAATCGTCGATACGCAGTGCGCCGAACCAGATGTGCCAGCCCTTGCGTTCGGCGTCGTGCAGGTGCGGCCAGCCGACGAGATCGGCCGGCGTTGCCGGCATGCCGAGCCGCGCGACGAGTTCGGGCGACGCGAGCGCAACGATTTCCACCGTCAGCAGGCGTTCGCTGCATAGCCCGATGTAGCGCCCGAGGCCGTGACGGATCGCGACGTCGACGCCGTCGCGCGCGAAATCCGCGAGTGCATGGCTCGTGACGATCTGCAGGTCGACGCCCGGGCACGCGTGTCGGAATTCCGCGAGGCGCGGTACGAGCCACGCGGACGCGAAGAACGGCGTGACGCTCACCGTCAGCACGCCGCTGTCGGCGGCGCCCGACACGCGCTGCGACGCATCGGCGATCTGCCGGAACGCATTGCGCACCGGCGGCAGGTAGTCGCGGCCGGCGGCCGTCAGCAGGATGCCGCGGTTGACGCGCTCGAACAGCTGCACGCCGAGATGCGTCTCGAGCGTGCGGATCATCTGGCTCACCGCGCCGGGCGTGACCGACAGTTCTTCGGCCGCCGACTTCACCGACAGGTGGCGGGCGGCCGCTTCGAATGCACGCAGCGCGTTGAGTGGTGGCAGACGGGAACGATTCATTCAGTTTTTCTAAAGCGAAAGGCCGACGAAATATCGTTTGAGACGACGCGTACGCGCGAGTACCGTTGTCGCATCGGATCGCATTCTTCAGGGCTGCCTCGCGGCGGCCGATGTGATCAACATAGTTCAACTATATCCATGAGGCAATCCGGACGCCGCGCGGCGTCCGGAGGGACCTGAGAGGAGCATCGTCATGAACCGTCCGGGCGCGTCGCGCCTTTTCTACGGCTGGTACGTGGTCGCGGCCGCGTTCGCCGTCACGTTCGTCGGGTTCGGCAGTGCGTATACGTTCAGCGCGTTCGTCGAGTCGCTGCAGCGCGATTTCGCCGCATCGCGCGGGCAGATCTCGCTCGTGTTCTCGCTCGCCGGCTTCCTGTATTTCGGCTTCGGCATCGTCAGCGGGCCGCTTGCCGATCGCTTCGGCTCGCGGCGGCTCGCCGTCGCCGGCATGCTGCTGACGGGTGCCGGGCTCGCGGTCGCCGGCGCCGCGCACACGCTGCTGCAGGTCTATGTCGCGTACGGGCTCGGTGTCGGTCTCGGCGTCGGCTGCGCGTACGTGCCGGCTGTCGGCGCGGTGCAGCGCTGGTTCGTCCGCCGGCGCGGCTTCGCGTCGGGGCTCGCGGTCGCGGGGATCGGCGTCGGCACGCTCGCGATGCCGCCGCTCGCGTCCGCGTTGATCGCACATGTCGGCTGGCGCGGCGCGTATTTCACGCTGGCAGCGATCGCGGTGGTCCTGGGGGCAGGCATGTCGCTGCTGATCGAGAACGATCCGCGCGGGCGCGGGTTGCTGCCGGATGGCGATGCGGCCAGCGACGGCGGCCGGAATACCGGTGCTTCCGGAGCCGGCGCGGCCGCCACGACGGTGCACGCTGGCGCGACGGTGCGCGAGGCCGTCACGTCGCGGCCGTTCGCGAGTCTCTACGCCGCCTGTCTCGTATGCTCGTTCGGCGTATTCGTCCCGTTCGTCCACCTCGTGCCGTACGCGCTCGATCATGGCGTCGCGCCATCGACGGCCGTGCTGCTGCTCGGCGCGATCGGCGTCGGCAGTACGGCCGGCCGCTTTTTCCTCGGCGGCCTCGCCGACCGCTTCGGCCGCCGCGCATCGCTGCTCGCGATGTTCGCGGGCATGACCGTTGCGCTCGTCGCGTGGGCGGGCGCCGGCACCGTTGCGACGCTTGCCGCGTTCGCACTCGTGTTCGGCGTGTTCTATGGCGGCTGGGTCGCGGTGCTGCCGGCGGTCGTGATGGACTATTTCGGCGGCCGCAACGTGAGCGCGATCATCGGCATCCTGTACACGAGCGTCGCGTTCGGCACGCTGATCGGGCCGGCCGCTGCCGGCTTCATCTATGACGCGGGGGGCGGCTATCTCGTGCCGATCCTCGCGAGCGCCGTCGCGAATGCGATCGCGTTCGCCATCGTCGCGACCACCGGACGCGCGCCGGTGGCCGCGCGAGCGACCGGCGGATAGGCGCACATCGCTGGGCGCGCCGCGCGATTTCCGATAGGGTGGCCGGACCGTCAACCGTCGACCAACGGTCGAGGAGGCATCGTGACATTCGACGAAGTCCGGCAGATCGCGCTGGCGTGGCGCGGCGTCGAGGAAGGCACGTCGTACGGCACGCCCGCACTCAAGGTGAAGGGCAAGCTGCTCGCGCGGCTGCGCGATGACGGCGACACGCTCGTCGTCAAGGGCGTCGGCCCCGACGAACGCGCGTGGCTGATCGAATCGGAACCCGACGTGTATTACGTGACCGATCACTACGCGGGCTGGCCGATCGTGCTGGTGCGCCTGTCGGCCGCGCATCCCGACGCCGTGAAAAACCTGCTTCTGCGAGAATGGCACGCCATCGTGCCTGCCAAATGGCGGGACGAAGCCGCGCGCGGCGGGAACTGAGCGTCCGGCGCGCGACGCTGCCGGATTGCTTTTGACGGAAGCGCCCTGACGGCGCGCGAGCCGGCGCCGACCCGACCAGGCGTTGCATCGGTTCGCATCGATGCAACAAGTGGTCCCATCGAAATTCTTCAATTGGTTCTTAGTGAAGAACCGTTTGATGCTTACACTCCTTCGCTTCGAAGGCGGCTGACGAAAGCCGACGGAACGGGCGCACGCGATGCGCCGGCGCCTCGTGCGCCGCATCGCCCACGCAGCTTCGCAGACTGCGCGGCGCGTCCCACCGGAACGGTCCCCGATCCGGCCTCGGGCCTGCATGCAATGCAGGCGCCGTGCCTGGCCCGGCTCAAGAACGACAACTCCCCGCGCCGCCTTCACGCGACACCCGGTCGTACCGGAACCGTTTTTTGGAGAGAGACAGATGAGTGGAAGCAACACAGGCCTCGGCACGGGCCTGAAGCAGCGTCACGTGACGATGATGTCGATTGCCGGCGTCATCGGCGCGGGTTTGTTCGTCGGCTCCGGCCACGCGATAGCGGAAGCCGGTCCGGCGTCGATACTCGCGTATGCGATCGCGGGCGTGCTGGTCGTCCTGGTGATGCGCATGCTCGGCGAGATGGCCGTCGCGCATCCGGACAGCGGGTCGTTCTCGACCTATGCCGATCGCGCGATCGGCCACTGGGCCGGCTTCTCGATCGGCTGGCTGTACTGGTGGTTCTGGGTGCTCGTGATCCCGATCGAGGCAACGGCTGCGGCAACCATCCTCAATGCATGGTTCCCGGGCATCGCGACCTGGATCTTCGCGCTCGGCATCACGCTGCTGCTCACCGTCACCAACCTCTTTTCCGTCAAGAACTACGGCGAATTCGAATTCTGGTTCGCGCTGATCAAGGTCGTCGCGATCGTCGTGTTCCTGTGCATCGGCGGCGCGGCGATCGTCGGGATCATACCGGCGCCGGCCGTATCGGGCGTGTCGAACCTGTTCGCGCATCAGGGCTTCATGCCGAACGGCGCCGGTGCGGTGCTGGCGGCGATGCTGACGACGATGTTCTCGTTCCTCGGCACCGAGATCGTGACGATCGCGGCCGCCGAATCGGACAACCCGCAGCGCCAGATCGTGCGTGCGACGAACTCGGTGATCTGGCGCATCACGCTGTTCTATCTCGGCTCGATTCTCGTCGTCGCGGCCATCGTGCCGTGGAACGACCCGCTGCTGCCGAAGCACGGCTCGTATCAGCGCGCGATGGAGCTGATCGGCATCCCGAACGCGAAGGCGATCATCGACGTGATCGTGCTCGTATCGGTCGCGAGCTGCCTGAATTCGGCGCTGTACACGGCGTCGCGGATGCTGTTCTCGCTGTCGAAGCGCAAGGACGCGCCTGCGTTCCTGCACCGCACCGATTCGACCGGCACGCCGCGTGCGGCCGTGCTCGCGTCGACGGCATTCGGCTTCGTGACCGTGATCGCGAACTACCTGATGCCGGAGCAGGTGTTCGGCTTCCTGCTCGCGACGTCGGGCGCGATCGCGCTGCTCGTGTATCTCGTGATCGCGATCTCGCAGCTGCGGATGCGCAAGACGCTCGAATCGAGCGACGCCGACCTGACGCTGCGGATGTGGATGTTCCCGTGGCTCACGTGGGCCGTGATCCTGTTCATCTGCGGCACGCTGACCGTGATGTTCGTCAGCGAGGCGCACCGGATGGAAGTCGGTGCGACGGCCGTGCTGGCGTTGATCGTGCTGTTGGCGTCGTGGCTGAACAAGCGCGGCCGCGATGCGCAGGCGAGCGCGGGGCGGCGGGTGTCGGCGACGTGATGGAGTGACGAAGCGGCGGCGGACTGAGTGTTCGCCGTCGGCTGGCGGGGAAATTCCCGCCATGAAAAATGGCCTGGTCGGCGAAAGCCGGTCGGGCCATTTGCTTTTCGGGGCAAGCGGATGCCGTTCCCGATATCGACACGGGTTGTTCGGCAACAACTTACGGCATTGAAATTTGTGGTCAAAAAATCGAACTTGTCTGATTTCGCCGGCGGCAACAACTTAATACATTGATCACTTCGATAACAGGGGTGAATCGATGGGCGAATCGATTTGGAATCCTTTGTTACCCAGCCGAATCTGGAAGCGAGATGGTTCGTTCATTCTCGATTACGGATCGCGTCTTTGCTGGGTCATTGCGCCGGGACCTGAACGATGAACGGGCAGCCGATGTCCCGCGTGCGCATTGCATTTCGAGCTGGCGACGGATTCCCGTTGCACGGCACTTATTTCCCTACTGCCTGCGCAACCTGTTTCCCGGTGCTCATCTGTCCCGCAACGGGGCTTCGGCAGTCCTTTTACTTTCCGTTCGCTGATTGGCTGCGCGATGCAGGATATCCGACGTTCGTATTCGATTACCGCGGAATTGGCGCATCGCTCGGTGTGCGCCATGTACGCCAGTCGCGCGCGCGGAAGCAGGACTGGGGCCAACTTGACATGCCCGCTGCGCTCGCGTGGCTCCTTGGGGAAACCGGTGCGAGCAATGCGCATCTAATCGGCCATAGCGCCGGAGCGCAACTGGTCGGACTGATGCCGAATCACGCGTCGATCCGTTCGCTATGTGCAATTTCCGCGTCGTCCGGATACGTCGGCAACATCCGGTGGCCGAAGCGAATTGCCGCGTTGTTGCTGGCGAATCTCTACGTCCCGGTTACCGCGCATCTGCTCGGCTATGTGCCTGCCAGGGTGCTCGGTTGGGGCGACGATTTGCCTGCACGCGTCGGGCTTCAGTGGGCTCGATGGTGTCGCCGCCCCGGGTATATGGCGAACGAGTTCGGGGTCGGCATTGCGCGCCACTACTACAACGAATTCTCCGCGCCCGTCACGGTAGTCGCCGCGGTCGACGACCCGCTCGCAACGCCGGCCAATATCGAAGACTGGCTCCGATGGTTGCCGCAAGCCAGAAGCACCCTCCATTTCGTCAGCCCGGAAAACTGCGATGGCCGAGCAATCGGTCACGTCGGCATGTTCCGTCGCCAGCATTCGTCGCTGTGGCCGGAACTCACCAGAGGATTGCGGAGTTGACGCTCAGGCGCGCTTGCGTCCTCGTATCAGGAGACCAGGATGGACGATTCAACCGGCATGAAGGCGCGTTTCAAAGCAGTCAGAAACGAAGCGAAGGAGACACGCGCATCGCTTTACCATCTCACGAATCAATGCAACTTGCGATGCAAGGGGTGCTGGTTCTTCGAAAACGAATTCGACGTCGCATCGGATGAGTTAAACGATACGTCGCATATCGAGGCGCGCGTGAAGGATGAGGCAGAGCGCGGGATCAACGCGCCATTGCTGATAGGCGGCGAGCCCGCGTTGTATCTCGACCGGATAAGAATATTCCGGAAGCACATGCCGAAGGTGTCCGTTTCGACAAACGGCCTTCGGCGAATCCCTTTCGAGGGCTTCGAAGATATCACCATCGCGATCTCTGTATTCGGTGGCGGGCCGCTCGATGACGAACTGCGAGCGATTGGTCCGAATGGGAAGCGTTTCACCGGCTTGTTCGACAAGGCGTTGCTGAATTATCGCAACGACGAGCGGGCAGGTTTCGTCTACGCCGTGTCGATCGACGGAATTGCTTATATCGAAGAAACGGTGCGCAAGATCCGAGATAACGGAAATCGCCTGCTGTTCAATTACTACAGTCCATACGATGTTGCCGGGCCGCTTCGCCGACATGGTGAGGAGCGGCTCCTGGATGTGTTGCTCGAATTGAAGGCGAAATATCCGGAAACAGTGGCGAGCCATCCCTACTATCTGGCTGCACTCATGCGCGGGGAGACCACTTGGGGAACGTTCGACCATACCAGTTGCCCGAGCGTCAGCGAAGCTCATCCGCAGAACGCCACACGTTTCGCGTCGGGGTGGCCCGCGTTGCCGAAATTCAACGCGTATCGTGCAGACATGCATACGCTGGCGCGCTGCTGCATGTCGGGAGAATGTGCGAAGTGTCGAGACAGCCAGGCCGTGATGTCATGGTTGCTGGTCAATGCCAAGCACGTTATGCAGGAAGACGATGGGCTTAGAACGTGGACGGAAGTGGCGGAGAGCTATTTCAGTCAGTTCGTCTGGTCGAGATACCATCCGCGTAATCGTCTCGAGCATGTGTCGAGTCGTACGATGCAATGACGCGATGGGCGGCTCGTCCGGAAAAGAAAAAGCCCGCTGCAGCGGGCTTTTCATTGAGACCTCGATTTAACGCTCAGACGTTGAACAGGAAGTTCATCACGTCGCCATCGTGCACGACATATTCCTTCCCTTCCGCGCGCATCTTGCCGGCTTCCTTCGCGCCCTGTTCACCCTTGTACGTGATGAAATCGTCGAACGCGATCGTCTGCGCGCGGATGAAGCCGCGCTCGAAGTCGGTGTGGATCACGCCGGCCGCCTGCGGCGCCGTGTCGCCGGTATGGATCGTCCACGCGCGCACTTCCTTCACGCCCGCGGTGAAGTAAGTCTGCAGGCCGAGCAGCTTGAAGCCCGCGCGGATCACGCGGTCGAGGCCCGGCTCTTCCATGCCCATGTCGGCGAGGAATGCTTCCTTGTCCGCGTCGTCGAGATCGGCGATTTCCGCCTCGATCGCCGCGCACACGGCGACCACCGGCGCATTCTCGCTCTCCGCGTACTTGCGCACCGCATCGAGGTGCGGATTGTTCTCGAAACCGTCGTCCTTCACGTTGGCCACATACATCGCCGGCTTCGCGGTGATCAGGCAGAACGGCTTGAGCAGCGCCTCTTCGTCGTCCGACAGCGCGAGGCCGCGCACGGCCTTGCCCTGGTCGAGCTGCGCGCGCACCTTGTCGAGCACTGCGACGAGCTTGGCCGCTTCCTTGTCGTTGCCCGACTTCGCGGCCTTCGAATAGCGCGTGAGCGCCTTCTCGACGGTGCCGAGGTCGGCGAGCGCGAGTTCGGTGTTGATCACCTCGATGTCGTCGATCGGGCTGACCTTGCCGGCGACGTGAATGACGTTCTCGTCCTCGAAGCAGCGCACGACGTGCGTGATCGCATCGGTTTCGCGGATGTTCGCGAGGAACTGGTTGCCGAGGCCTTCACCCTTGCTCGCGCCCGCGACGAGGCCGGCGATGTCGACGAATTCGACGACGGCCGGCACGACACGCTCGGGGTTGATGATCTCCGCGAGCGCCTTCAGGCGCGTATCGGGCACTTCGACGATGCCGACGTTCGGCTCGATCGTGCAGAACGGGTAGTTCTCGGCGGCGATGCCGGCCTTGGTCAGCGCATTGAACAGGGTGGACTTGCCGACGTTGGGCAAGCCGACGATGCCGCATTTGAGGCTCATGGAATCCTTCGAACGGGTAAAGCGGCGCGGCCGGACAGGGCACGGCGGCGCGGGAAAAAGGGCGGCCGGCGCTTGGGGCGCGTCGAGCCGACGGTCAAAGGCGCTATTGTACCGTGCCGACGCCCCGGTTTCCGGGCTTGCGCCGATCGGCCGATGCGGCGGGCCGCCGCGCCGCCGCGTCCACCTGCGATTCTGCTGATTTCCCGCAAAGTCCGGCCGCGTAAGGGTTTGGCCCCACGGCTATAATGCCCGCCATGACTGCCCACCACTCCTTCGACGTCGCCGTGGTCGGCGGCGGGCTCGTCGGCAAGACGGCCGCGCTCGCGCTGACCCAGTCCGGCTACAAGACAGCCTTGCTTGCCCAGCCGGCCACGCCGCGCCCCGCCGATCTCGCGTTCGACACGCGCGTCTACGCGCTGTCGTCCAGTTCGCAAGCCTTGCTCGAGCGGCTGCGGGTCTGGCAGGCGCTCGACCACGGCCGGCTCGCGCCTGTTTACGACATGCGTGTGTACGGCGATGCGCACGCCGAACTGCATTTCTCCGCGTACCAGGCCTCCGAGCCGCAGCTCGCGTGGATCGCCGAATCGTCGCTGGTCGAGACGTCGCTCGATGCCGCGCTGCGGTTCCAGCCGAACCTCACGTGGTTCGATGCACGCGCGCAGGGCTTCGACGTGCGCGACGATGCGGCCGTGCTCACGCTGTCGTCGGGGCAGGTGCTCGAAGCCGACCTCGTCGTCGGCGCGGACGGCGCGCATTCGTGGGTACGGTCCCAAATGGGGGCCAAAGTAGAACGGCGCGACTACCGGCAGACGGGCGTCGTTGCGAACTTCAAGGCGTCGCTTCCGCACCGCGAGACGGCTTACCAGTGGTTCCACGAAGGCGAGATCGTCGCGCTGCTGCCGTTGCCGGACGGCCACGTGTCGCTGGTATGGTCCGCGCACACCGCGCATGCGGACGAACTGCTCGCACTCGATCCGGCGCAGCTCGCGGCCGAGGTCGAGCGCGTGTCGCATGGCCAGGTCGGCACACTCGAATGCGTGACGCCGGCCGCCGGCTTCCCGCTGGCGCTGCAGACGGTCGACAAGCTGATCGCGCCGCGCGTCGCGCTCGTCGGCGATGCCGCGCACCTGATCCACCCGCTCGCGGGGCAGGGGATGAACCTCGGGCTGCGCGACGTCGCGGCGCTCGCCGACGCGATCGCCGGCAAGGAAAGCTTCCGCAATCTGGGCGATACGGTGCTGCTGCGCCGCTACGAGCGTTCGCGCCGCGAGGACATCCGCGCGCTGATGGTCGCGACCGACGGCCTGCAGCGGCTGTTCGCGGTGCCGGGCCCGCTCGCGAAGGCCGTGCGCAACGCGGGCATGGCGTTCGTCGGCGCGCAGCCGCTCGTGAAGCGCTGGCTCGTGTCGGCCGCGCTCGGCTGATCGAACCTTCGGCCGATTCGCCGGTCGGACTCGGTTCCGTTACGGCGTACACTGTGCCGTGCATACCGATTGAGCTGAAGGAAGATTTCGATGAAAAAAACGATCCGGATCGCGTCGCTGGCGCTGGCCGTCACGATGGCGACGCTGGGCTGCACCGCGCAGGCCGACCAGACCACCGACAAGCTGAAAGCCACGCTGCAGGCCCGACTCGGCAACGACGCGCCGATCAAGAGCGTGTCGAAATCGCCGGTCGCAGGCCTTTACGAAGTGAACCTCGGCTCGCAGATCATCTATAGCGACGCGGCGGGCGACTACGTGCTGCTCGGCGACCTCGTCGACACCAAGACGCACAAGAACCTGACCGACGCACGCCTGTCCGAAATCAACAAGATCGACTTCGCGAGCCTGCCGTTCGCGAATGCGATCAAGGTCGTCAAGGGCAACGGCGCACGCAAGATCGCGGTGTTCTCCGATCCGAACTGCCCGTACTGCAAGAAGCTCGAGACGACGCTGCAGTCGGTCGACAACGTCACCGTCTACACGTTCCTGTACCCGGTGCTGTCGCCGGATTCGACCGCGAAGTCGAAGGCGATCTGGTGCGCGACCGACCGCGCGAAAACCTGGCAGGGCTGGATGCTCGATCACCGTGCGCCGTCCGGCGCCGGTACCTGCGATACCAGCGCGCTCGACAAGAACCTCGCGCTCGGCCGCGGGATGAACGTCACCGGCACGCCGACGATCTTCCTGCCGGACGGCCGCCGCCTGCCGGGCGCGGTATCGGCCGACCAGCTCAACCAGGCGCTCGCCTCGAGCAAGTAACCGACCGACACGCCGGGCCACGTGGCCCGGCCAGCGAGGGGCGCCCGCATGATCTGCCGGCGCCTCTCTTCGTTTTCGCCGCCGTATTCGACCGATTGCCACGATGACCCAGCCGATCCGTTATTCGATTGTCCCGAAAGATCTTGCCGCGCACCTGTTCGAAGTGTCGGTGACGGTCGCCGACCCCGACCCCGAAGGCCAGCGCTTCTCGCTGCCGGTGTGGATTCCGGGCAGCTACCTCGTGCGCGAGTTCGCGCGCAACATCGTGACGCTCGGCGCGTTCAACGACGCAGGCCGCAAGGTGCGGATCGCGAAGACCGACAAGCATACGTGGCAGGCCGCGCCCGTGACCGGCGCGCTGACGCTGCGCTACGATGTGTATGCATGGGACCTGTCGGTGCGCTCTGCGTATCTCGACGAATCGGGCGGCTTCTTCAATGCGACGGCCGTGTTCCTGAGCGTCGCCGGCCGCGAGGACGCGCCGTGCGAAGTCGACATCGCGAAGCCGTCCGGCGCGGCATTCCGCGCGTGGCGCGTCGGCACCGCGCTGCCCGAGGCGCGCGGCACGAAGCGCTACGGCTTCGGTGCGTATCGCGCAGCGAACTACGACGAACTTTCCGACCATCCGGTGACGATCGGCGAATTCGCGCTCGCGACGTTCGACGCGCACGGCGTGCCGCACGACATCGTGGTCGCGGGGCGCGTGACGCAGCTCGATCTGGAGCGGCTGCGTACCGACCTGAAGCGCGTGTGCGAAGCGCAGATCGCGCTGTTCGAGCCGAAATCGAAGAAGGCGCCGATGGACCGCTACGTGTTCATGACGCTCGCGGTCAGCGACGGCTACGGCGGCCTCGAGCATCGCGCATCGACCGCACTGATCTGCAACCGCACCGACCTGCCGGTGAAGGGGCGGCCCGAGACGACCGAAGGCTATCGCACCTATCTCGGCCTTTGCAGCCACGAGTACTTCCATACGTGGAACGTGAAGCGCATCAAGCCGGCGGCGTTCGTGCCGTACGACCTGACGCGCGAGAACTACACGTCGCTGCTGTGGCTGTTCGAAGGCTTCACGTCGTATTACGACGACCTGATGCTGGTGCGCAGCGGGCTGATGTCGCAGGACGAATATTTCGCGGCGCTCGGCCGCACGATCGGCGGTGTGCTGCGCGGCACTGGGCGACTCAAGCAGAGCGTCGCGGAAAGCTCGTTCGACGCGTGGATCAAGTACTACCGCCAGGACGAGAACGCGACCAACGCGATCGTCAGCTACTACACGAAGGGTTCGCTCGTCGCGCTCGCGTTCGATCTCGCGATCCGCGCGCAGACGCGCAACCGGAAGTCGCTCGACGACGTGATGCGCCTGCTGTGGCAACGCTACGGGCGCGATTTCTATCGCGGCAAGCAGGCGGGCGTCGCGGAAGACGAAGTCGAGACGCTGATCGAAGAAGCGACGGGCGTCGCGCTCGGCCGCCTGTTCGCCGACGCCGTGCACGGCACGCGCGACCTGCCGCTCGGCGAGCTGCTCGCGCCGTTCGGCGTGACGCTCGCGCCGGATATCGCGAATGGCGCGGCCGCGAAGCCGACGATCGGTGCGCGCTTGCGCGGCGGCGCGGACTGCACGTTCGCGGCTGTCTATGAAGGCGGCGCCGCGCATCGCGCGGGGCTGTCGGCCGGCGACACGCTGATTGCGGTCGACGGGCTGCGCGTCACGGGCACCAACCTCGATGCGCTGCTCGCGCGCTACCGGCCGGGCGACAAGGTCGAGGTTCACGCGTTCCGCCGCGACGAACTGCGTACCGCGAAACTGAAGCTCGACGGTCCGGAGATCACGCGCTACCGGCTGACGTCGGCCGCGAAGCCGGCCGCGGCATCGAAGGCCCGGGAGGCCTGGCTGAAGGGCTGAGTGCACGGCAGCGGCAATCGGGGCGCGATCGAGGATTGTTCTGCTGCTGCAACAATCCGTCGCCCTGAACCCGCTTTTTCCGGCAAATGCGGCCACGCACAATGGCGTCACTCGCGCTACCGAAGCGCAACCCAACCGGAGCATGACATGACGACCATTCTGCAAATCAATTCCGCTGCGCGTTCGCAAGGCGCGCAATCCACGCTGCTGGCCAACGAACTGACGGCAAAGCTGCAACAATCGAACCCCGGCTCGAAGGTCGTGGTTCGCGACCTGCTGGCCGACGCGCTGCCGCACCTCGACGAATCGGTGCTCGGCGCGTTCTTCACGCCGGCCGACCAGCGCAGCGTGGAGCAGAATGCGATCGTCGCGAAGAGCGATGCACTGATCGCCGAGCTGCAAGCCGCCGACATCATCGTGATCGGCGCGCCGATGTACAACTTCGGCATCTCGTCGCAACTGAAGACGTACTTCGACTGGATCGCACGCGCAGGCGTCACGTTCCGCTACACCGAGAACGGTCCGGAAGGCCTGATCAAGGGCAAGAAGGTCCACGTGGTGACGGCCCGCGGCGGCAAGTACGCCGGTACGCCGAACGACAGCCAGACGCCGTACCTGCGCACGTTCCTCGGCTTCGTCGGCATGACCGACGTGAGCTTCATCTTCGCGGAAGGCCTGAACCTCGGCCCGGATGCGCAAAGCGCCGCACTCGCCAGCGCACGCGAAGCGATCGCTGCCACGTAAGGTCGATGCGGGTGCGACGCACCCGCTGCATCGCCAGAAAAAAAACGCCGCGTCCCTGAAGGGGCGCGGCGTTTTTGCATTTTGGCCGGCGACAGAACCGGCTCGACCGTTACGCGAGCGTCTCGGCCGCTTCCGGCAGGCGCCAGTCGATCGGTTCGCGGCCTGCTTCGACCAGATAGTCGTTCGCGAGCGTGAAATGGCGGCAGCCGAGGAAGCCGCGGTGCGCGGACAGCGGCGACGGATGCGGCGCCTCGAGCACGCAATGCGCACTCGTGTCGAACAGTGCGCGCTTCGCCTGCGCGTGCGCGCCCCACAGCATGAAGACGAGCCCGCGATGGCGGCCGGCGAGTTCGCGGATCAGCGTGTCCGTGCATTGCTCCCAGCCGCGCTTCGCGTGGCTCGCGGCCGCGCCGCGCTCGACCGTCAGCACGGTGTTGAGCAGCAGCACGCCCTGGCGCGCCCACGTGTCGAGGCAGCCGTGGCGCGGCGTGTCGTGACCGAAGTTCGCGGCGATTTCCTTGAAGATGTTGCGCAGCGACGGCGGCGTGCGGACGGCTGGCGGCACCGAGAACGCGAGGCCGTGCGCCTGCGGCGTGCCGCGATCGTCGCCGTGGTACGGGTCCTGGCCGAGGATCACGACCTTCACGTCGTCCGGGCTCGTGAGGCGCAGCGCGCGGAACACGTCGGTCGGGTAGACCGTCTTGCCGGCCGCACGCTCGTCGTCGACGAAGCGGCACAGCGGCGCGTACGCGTCGCTGTCGGTAAACGGTTTCAGCACGTCGCGCCAGACGGCCGGCAGCGCGTCGAATTGCGCGGCGAGGTGCGGGACGTCGGCGGCAACGGGCTTGGGCACCGTGGTGGCCGGGGCCGGCGCGGCGGCTTTCCTTGCGGGCTTGCGCCCGGCCGCGGGCGACGCGGAAACCGGGGACGGAATATCGGCCGGTGCCGTTTCCGGCACGGGATCATCGAACAGCGACGCCTGTTGCGGCGCGCGGGAAGTCTTGCGGGTTGCCATGCGTGATGCGTGTTTATTGCGCGCGCAGCCGGTAGCCGCGCTGCGCCTTGCTGATGTTTTCGGGAGCGAGGCCCGGCAGCGCCTGCTGCAGTTCGGCGGCGAGCGTCGCGAGCGCCGCTTCCGGGCCGTCGATCAGTTCGAGTTCGATTTCGCTGATCGGTTCGCGGCGCGTTTCGTGTTCCGCCTGGACGACGATTTCGCCGAGGTCCACCGCGGCTTCGACGGTTGCGCCGCCGATTGCGATGCGCCACAGCGTACGCGAAAAATCCGTGCGGAACAGCGCGGACAGCGCGCCGGCCGCGTCGCTCAGCGCTGCGGCGGCTTCCGGCACGTCGCAGGCCGCGACGAGCGCATCGATCTCGAGCGCGTCGCCGGCCACCGGCAGTTCCCATTCGTGGCGGCGATGCAGGCCGCCTTCCGCGCTGCCGACCGTCTTGAACGTCTGCAACCAGCCGTGCGGCGTGCGGCGCACGCGCACCGCGCTCTTCGAGCGGGCCAGCGCGAGATCGGGCGTGTCGTAATAGACATTCGCGAGCGTGATGTCTTGACCGGGTTCGCCGGTCAGCGTCTCGAAGAAGCGCCGCGCGGCATCGGCCTGGCCGGCCGGCAGCGCGAGCTTGATTTCCTTTTCGATCGCCATCAGAAGAACATCCGCGCGAGTTCCTCGCCCGGCTGGTCGGCGCGCATGAACGCTTCGCCGACGAGGAACGTGTTCACGTTCGCCGCGCGCATCGTGTCGACGTCGATGCGCGACAGGATGCCCGATTCGGTCACGACGATGCGGTCCGGCGGAATCATGTCGAGCATGTCGAGCGTGGTCTGGATCGACGTCTCGAACGTGCGCAGGTTGCGGTTGTTGATGCCGAGCAGCGGCGTCTTGAGCGTCAGCGCCTGCTCCATCTCGTTGCGGTCGTGCACTTCGACCAGCACCGCGAGGCCGAGCGAGTGCGCATACGCTTCGAGATCCTGCATCAGCGGCGTGTCGAGCGCGGCGGCGATCAGCAGGATCGCGTCGGCACCCATCGCGCGCGCCTCGAGGATCTGGTACGCGTCGACGATGAAGTCCTTGCGCAGCACGGGCAGCGCGCAGGCCGCGCGCGCCTCTTCGAGGTAGCGGACGCTGCCCTGGAAGAACTGCTCGTCGGTCAGCACCGACAGGCACGCGGCGCCATGCGCCGCATACGAGCGCGCGATGTCGGCCGGCACGAAATGCTCGCGCAGCACGCCCTTCGACGGGCTTGCCTTCTTGATTTCGGCGATCACGGCGGCATCGCCGGCCGCGTGCTTCGCACGCAGCGCACCGACGAAGTCGCGCAGGTCGCGCGCGGATGCGTCCAGCTTCAGTGCCTCGAGCGGCGTGCTGCGCATGGCCGCCGCGACTTCTTCGCGCTTGACGGCGATGATTCGGTCGAGAATGTCGCTCATGTGGGTTCCTGCTTGAGTCGTAAGGGGAGTCAGCGCTTGAACTGCTGCGTGAAGCGCACGAGTTCGTCGACTTTCGCGCGCGCCTTGCCGCTCGCGATCGCTTCGCGGGCGAGCTGGATGCCGTCCGCGATCGATTCGGCGACGTTCGCCGCATAGAGCGCGGTGCCCGAGTTCAGCGTGACGATCTCGCGGGCGACGCCCGGCTGGTTGTCCAGTGCGCCGAGCAGCATCGTGCGCGATTCTTCGGCATTTTCCACCTTCAGCGTGCGGTTCGACACCATCTGCAGGCCGAAGTCCTCCGGATGGATCTCGTATTCGTGCACCTTGCCGTCGCGCAATTCGCCGACGAGCGTCGCGGCGCCGAGCGACACCTCGTCCATCCCGTCCTTGCCGTACACGACGAGCACGTGCTGCGCGCCGAGGCGCTGCATCACGCGCACCTGGATGCCGACGAGGTCGGGGTGGAACACGCCCATCAACTGGTTCGGCGCGCCGGCCGGATTGGTCAGCGGGCCGAGGATGTTGAAGATCGTGCGCACGCCGAGCTCGCGGCGCACGGCCGCGATGTTCTTCATCGCCGGGTGATGGTTCGGCGCGAACATGAAGCCCATGCCCGTTTCGGCGATCGACGCGGCGACCTGGTCCGACTGCAGGTCGATGTTCACGCCGAGCGCCTCGAGCACGTCGGCGCTGCCGGACTTGCTCGACACGCCGCGGTTGCCGTGCTTCGCGACCTTCGCGCCGGCCGCCGCCGTGACGAACATCGACGCGGTCGAGATGTTGAACGTGTGCGAGCCGTCGCCGCCGGTGCCGACGATGTCGACGAAGTTCGAGTTGTCCTGCACGTCGACGTGGTTCGCGAATTCGCGCATCACGGTCGCGGCGGCGGCGATCTCGCCGATCGTCTCCTTCTTCACGCGCAGCCCGGTGATGATCGCGGCAGCTATCACGGGTGACATGTCGCCGCGCATGATGAGCCGCATCAGGTGCAGCATCTCGTCGTGGAAGATCTCGCGGTGTTCGATCGTGCGCTGCAGCGCTTCCTGCGGGGTAATCGTCATCATGAGGCTCCCGTCAGGCGGCTTGCGCGGCCGCGGCGCGGGCCTGCTTCAGGAAATTCTCGAGCAGCGCATGGCCGTGCTCGGACAGGATCGATTCCGGGTGAAACTGCACGCCTTCGACCGGCAGCGTCTTGTGGCGCACGCCCATGATTTCGCCGTCGTCGGTCCATGCGGACACCTCGAGGCATTCGGGCAGCGATTCGCGCTCGATCGCGAGCGAGTGGTAGCGCGTGACGTCGAAATGTTTCGGCAGGTCGGCGAACACGCCGCGGCAGTCCGTTTCGATCCGGCTCACCTTGCCGTGCATGATGGTCTTCGCGCGCACGACGCGGCCGCCGAATGCCTCGCCGATCGCCTGGTGGCCGAGGCAGACGCCGAGGATCGGCTTCTTGCCCGCAAATTCGCGCAGCACGTCGAGCGTGATGCCCGCGTGCTGCGGGTTGCTCGGGCCCGGCGACAGGCAGATCGCGTCGGGATTCAGGCGCGCGATCTCGTCGAGCGTGATTTCGTCGTTGCGGTACGTGTGCACGTCCTCGCCCAGTTCGCCGAAGTACTGGACCAGGTTGTAGGTGAACGAGTCGTAGTTGTCGATCATGAGCAGCATGGTCAGTCTCCGGTCAGAAGTCGCTATCGAGGCCGTCCTGGACCTGTTCGGCCGCACGCAGCACCGCGCGCGCCTTGTTCTCGGTCTCTTGCCATTCGGATTCGGGCACCGAATCCGCGACGACGCCGGCCGCCGCTTGCACATACAGGTTGCCGTTGTGGATCAGGCCCGTGCGGATCGCGATCGCGAGATCCATCTCGCCCGAGAACGACAGGTAGCCGACTGCGCCGCCGTACAGCCCGCGCTTGATCGGCTCGAGCTCGTCGATCAGCTCCATCGCGCGTACCTTCGGCGCACCGGACAGCGTGCCGGCAGGGAACGTCGCGCGCAGCACGTCGTAGTTCGTCATGCCGGGCTTCAGCTTGCCCTCGACCGAGCTGACGATGTGCTGCACGTGCGAGTACTTCTCGATGACCATCTTGTCGGTCACCTGCACCGAGCCGATTTCGGCGATGCGGCCGACGTCGTTGCGCGCGAGGTCGATCAGCATCACGTGCTCGGCGATCTCCTTCGGATCGTTGAGCAGTTCGGTCGCGAGTTCCGCATCGCGCTCGGGCGTGTTGCCGCGCGGTCGCGTGCCGGCGAGCGGGCGAATCGTGACGATCTGGTCGTCGCCACGCTTTTCCTGGCGCACGAGGATTTCCGGCGATGCGCCTACCACGTGGAAATCACCGAAGTTGTAGTAGTACATGTACGGCGACGGATTCAGCGAACGCAGCGCGCGATACAGCGACAGCGGATTGTCGCGGTACGGCTTGGTCAGCCGCTGGCCGACCTGGATCTGCATCAGCTCGCCGGCCGCGATGTATTCCTTCGCCTGGCGCACCGCGGCCAGATAGTCTTCCTTCTTGAACTCGCGGAACGTCTCGGTGCGCACGCTCGCCGACGTGACGGGCGGCTGCACGGTCGTGCGCAGGCGCTGCTTCAGTTCGCGCAGGCGCTGTTTCGCCTTCGCGTAGGCTTCCGGCTGGCCCGGGTCCGCATAGATGATCAGGTAAAGCTTGCCGGCGAGGTTGTCGATTACCGCGACTTCCTCGGTCAGCAGCAACTGGATGTCGGGCAGGCCGAGATCGTCGCGCGGCGCGGTGTTTGCGAGCTTCTTCTCGATGTAGCGCACCGCGTCGTAGCCGAAGTAGCCGGCGAGACCGCCGCAGAAGCGCGGCAGGCCCGGACGCTGCGCCACCTTGAAGCGCGCCTGGAACGACTCGATGAACTGGAACGGGTCGCCGTCATGCGTTTCGACGACCTGGCCGTCGCGCACGACTTCCGACACGCCGTTGCGGGTGCGCACGAGCGTGCGTGCGGGCAGGCCGATGAACGAGTAGCGGCCGAAGCGTTCGCCGCCGACCACCGATTCGAGCAGGAACGAGTTGGCGCCCGCGCGTTCGGGCTGGGCCAGCTTCAGGTAGAGAGACAGCGGCGTTTCGAGATCGGCGAGGGCTTCCGCGATCAGCGGGATGCGGTTGTAGCCTTCGTTCGCGAGCGATTGGAATTCGAGTTCGGTCATGTTCCGGTCCTGTTCGGGACGAGCGGCGCGTGCGCCAGGGATCACTTGACGCTGCGCGGGTTGCCGTCGGCGAAAGGGCGGTCGATCGAGAAGTGCCTGTTGCCGGCCGGCAGTCCGGGCGTGAACGTCGCGAGCCTGCGGCCGATCCTGAACGCAAGCGTTCGGACGCGGTGGAACTTGAGGTGGTGCGACGATCGGCGCGCGGATGCGCAGCGAGATAAAAAACGGCGCTGAAGACGTGCTTCAGCGTACCTCATCGAAGAGGTTAGCGCGACCAGCGACGCCAGGGCCAGGCTCCCCGGTCGATGCTGCTCAGACTCCGTTTTTTATTCAGAAACATGCGGATGGAAGAAATAATCAGAGGGTTGGCCGGCCGGCGTTGTGCGCGGTGATCGCGCGGGCTGCGACCAGCAACGAATCGACTATACCATCCGAATTTATCGTTTGTATAGCTTTGCCGTGGTTGTAGCCGTACGGCACCGTCAGCGTCGCCATCCCGGCCGCACGGCCCGCCAGCGCATCGTTTTCCGAGTCGCCGATCGCGACCGCCGCGTCCGGCACGACGCCGAGTGCGTCGCAGGCCGTCAGCATCGGCAGCGGGTCGGGCTTCTTGCGTGCGACGCTGTCGCCGCCGAGCACGATGCCGAAGCAGTCGGCCAGCCCGTATTGTTCGAGCAGCTCGACCGCGAAGCGGTGCGGCTTGTTCGTCACGCACGCGAGCCGGATGCCGGCCGCGCGCAGCGCGTCGAGACCGGCGGCCACGTCCGGATAGAGGCGCGTATGGCGGCCGTTGATCTTCGCGTATTCGGTCTGGTAGATCGCCAGTGCGTCGTCGAAGCGCGCGTGCGCCTCGTCGGCCGGGAAGCGCGGCTTCAGCACGCTCCGGATCAGGTGTTCGGAGCCCTTGCCGACGTAGCCGATCACTTCGTCGCGCGACGTGGCCGGTGCGTCGAGCCGCGCGAGCATCCCGTTCAGGCCGGCCGTGAAATCGTCGGCCGTGTCGACCATCGTGCCGTCGAGATCGATCAGCGCCGCGTCGATGCGCGGCGCGGCGAAGCGGATCGGGGCGGCGTTCGTTGCGGCCCCGGCCGGCGCACGGCCGGCGAGCGACGATTCGGCCACGGCGTCAGCTCCGCTCGACGGTGGCGAGCGCGGCGCGCATCTCGTCGATCACCTTGCGGTAGTCGGGCTTGCCGAAGATCGCCGAACCCGCGACGAAGGTGTCGGCACCGGCCGCCGCGATTTCCGCGATGTTGTCGGTCTTCACGCCGCCGTCGACCTCGAGCAGGATCTCGCGGCCCGTGCGCTCGGTGTACGCGTCGATACGTGCGCGTGCTTCGCGCAGCTTGTTCAGCGTTTCCGGAATGAACGACTGGCCGCCGAAGCCGGGGTTGACCGACATCAGCAGCACGAAGTCGAGGCGGTCCATCACGTGGTCGAGGTAGTTCAGCGGCGTGGCCGGGTTGAATACGAGGCCGGCCTTGCAGCCGTGGTCGCGGATCAGCGACAGCGTGCGGTCGATGTGATCGGAGCCTTCCGGGTGGAAGCTGATCAGGTTCGCACCGGCCTTCGCAAAATCGGGCACGATCCGGTCGACCGGGCGTACCATCAGGTGCACGTCGATCGGCACCTGCACGTGCGGGCGGATCGCTTCGCACACGAGCGGGCCGATCGTCAGGTTCGGCACATAATGGTTGTCCATCACGTCGAAGTGGATCCAGTCGGCGCCGGCGGCGACCACGTTGCGGACTTCTTCGCCGAGCCGTGCGAAATCGGCCGACAGGATGCTGGGAGCGATGCGGAATTGGGTCATGGCAGGGGGAGCGGGGACGTTGCGGCGCAAAACCGACATTCTACCGCCCGGCGGCCGGCTCGCGGCGGCAGGCCGTGCGGTTGCGGCCCGATTCCGCATCAAGCAGAATGCCGAACCAAAGCGGCGCGTCCGCGGCCCCGTCGCCCATGCCGGCACGGACAGTCACCCTCCAGTGGAAACACCATGAGTCAGTATCAGTTCACCGTTTCGGTGAAAACCAGCTACTTGCCGGAACAATCCGACCCCGATCGCCGTCAATACGCATTCGCGTACACGCTGACGATCCGCAACACGGGGCAGGTCGCGGCGCAGCTGATCGCGCGTCACTGGATCATCACGGACAGCGAGAGCCACGTGCAGGAAGTGAAGGGGCTCGGCGTCGTCGGGCACCAGCCGCTGCTGCAGCCGGGCGAGCATTTCGAATACACGAGCTGGGCCGTGATCGCGACGCCGGTCGGCACGATGCGTGGCGCGTACTTCTGCGTGGCGGAGGACGGCGAGCGTTTCGAGGCACCGGTCGACGAGTTTGCGCTGCATATGCCGCGCACGCTGCATTGAGCGTACGGAGCGCGTCAGCGCGGCTGGCGATCGTTGTTGCGGGCGTGCTTCTTTCTGCCCGACGACGTCCACACGACGATGAAGATCAGCAGGGCAAGCGCTACGAAGGCTTCGAGCGCGAAGATGAGCATCGGATATTGGTCGAGAAAATCTGACATGGCGGTTTCCATCAAGAACGGACATTGTATGTGGTTTGGGCCCCGGCTGGCCGGCTGGGTTGCGGCGGCCGCGGCGGCGGCGCTGCTTGCAGCGTGCGGCGGCGCGCCGACGCGAACGTCTGCGCTGAAACCGCCGACCGGCACGGCGATCGTGCCGGGGCAGGTTGCCGCGAAGCGGCTCACGCCGGTTGCATGGCAGCAGGTGCCGGGCTGGCAGGACGATTCGCTGCTCGGCGCGACGGCTGCGCTGCGGCAGAACTGCGCGCGGCTAGCGCGCCAGCCGGCCTGGCAGCGCGCTTGTGCGGCCGCCGACCGGCTCGACGAACTCGACGTCAGCAGCGCACGCACCTTCTTCGAAACGTATTTCACGCCGTTCCAGCTCGCGAACACCGACGGCACGCTCGACGGGCTCGTGACCGGCTATTACGAGCCGCTGCTGCATGGCTCGCGCGTGCGCCGCGGCCCGTATCAATACGCGCTCTATCGCTGGCCGGCCGGTTATCGCGCGGGCGCCGCGCTGCCTGCGCGCGCGCAGCTCGAGCGCGCGGGCATCCTGAACGGCAACGAACTCGTGTGGGTCGACGATCCGATCGAGGCGTTCTTCCTGCAGGTGCAGGGCTCGGGGCGCGTGCTGCTCGACGATGGTTCGGTGATGCGGGTCGGCTTCGGCGGCACCAACAACCAGCCGTACCGCTCGATCGGCAAGTGGTTGCTCGATCGCGGCGAGCTGACGCCCGCACAGGCGACGATGCAGGGCATCAAGGCGTGGGCGAAGGCGAATCCGAACCGCGTCGACGCGTTGCTCGACACGAATCCGCGGTTCGTGTTCTTCCGCGACATGCCGACCAAGGAAGACGCGCCGCACGGCGGCGCGGACGGCCCGATCGGCGCGCTCGGCGTGCCGCTGACGGCGGAGCGTTCGATCGCGGTCGATCCGTCGTCGATCCCGCTCGGCACGCCCGTGTTCCTGCAGACCACGCGTCCGCTGACGAATACGCCGATGAACCGGCTCGTGTTCGCGCAGGATACGGGCTCCGCGATCAAGGGCGGCGTGCGGGCCGACTATTTCTGGGGACTCGGTGACGACGCAGGCGACCAGGCCGGCCGGATGAAGCAGGTCGGCCGGATGTGGCTGCTGTTCCCGAATTCGTGACGTGAGGCGGCGCCGGCTGCTCGGGGCCGCCCGCGCATGAGGTGCGGCATTCGTGGGCGCGGCGGTGCGCGTGGAGTGCGTCGGTTTGAGAGCGGTGCACCCGTGTGGTTTCAGTCTGTGTGATGCGCCTGTCGCGTTGAACGACGTCGCGGAACACAATAAATAGCCCGATTGGCGTTGGCCGATCGGGCTATTTTTTGTTGCGCAACGGGATTGCCTCTCCGCGCGACGCACGCGCAGCGTCTGCCGTCAGCCCTTGCGTTTGTCGACGACGCGGCGTGCCTTGCCGACCGAGCGCTCGATGCCGTTCACGGGCAGCACGTTGATCACGGCCGTCACGCCGATCAGCGACTTGATGTCATGCGCGAGCGCCTGTTTCGCCGCGTGGATCGCCGCCGTATCCGGAGCGGTGTCGGGACAGGGCTCGACGTTGAGCGTCAGCACGTCGAGCGGGCCTTCCTTCGTCAGCACGATCTGATAGTGCGGTGCGAGCGCGCGCTGCTTGAGCAGCTGTTCCTCGATTTGCGTCGGGAACACGTTGACGCCGCGCACGATCATCATGTCGTCCGAGCGGCCGGTGATCTTTTCCATCCGGCGCATCGTGCGAGCGGTGCCGGGTAACAGGCGCGTGAGGTCGCGTGTCCGGTAGCGGATGATCGGCAGCGCCTCCTTCGTCAGCGACGTGAACACGAGCTCACCGAATTCGCCGTCCGGCAGCACTTCGCCGGTTTCCGGATCGATGATTTCCGGATAGAAGTGATCTTCCCAGATGGTCGGGCCGTCCTTGGTCTCGACGCATTCGGACGCGACGCCGGGGCCCATCACTTCGGACAGCCCGTAGATGTCGACCGCGTCGATGCCCATCCGCTGCTCGATCGCGACGCGCATGTCGTTGGTCCATGGCTCCGCGCCGAAGATGCCGATGCGCAGCGAGCTCTGCACGGGATCGAGGCCCTGGCGCTCGATTTCGTCGGCGATCGACAACATGTAGCTCGGCGTCACCATGATGATGTCGGGCCGGAAATCCTGGATCAGTTGTACCTGCTTCTCGGTCTGGCCGCCGCCGAACGGGATCACGGTCAGTCCCGCACGTTCGGCGCCGTAGTGCGCGCCGAGCCCGCCGGTGAACAAGCCGTACCCGTAGCTGACGTGTACCTTGTCGCCGCGACGTGCGCCGGCGGCGCGGATCGAGCGCGCGACGAGATTCGCCCACGTGTCGATGTCGCCGGCCGTATAGCCGACGACCGTCGGCTTGCCGGTCGTGCCCGATGACGCGTGGATGCGCGAGATCTGGTCCTGCGGCACGGCGAACATCCCGAACGGGTAACTGTCACGCAGGTCGCCTTTCGTCGTGAACGGGAAGCGCGACAGGTCGGCGAGCGTCTTCAGGTCGTCGGGATGCACGCCCGCATCGTCGAACTTGCGACGATAGACGGGAGAGTGGTCATACGCATGCCGGAGCGACCACTTGAGGCGTTCGAGCTGCAGCGCGGTCAGCTCGTCGCGTGAGGCGGTCTCGATCGGCTCGAGCGGTAGCGGGGTAGTCATGCATGTCTCCAGTGTTTGTTATGTGCGAGCCGTTGACGTCAGCGGTCTTCCGGGATGACCGTGCCCTTGATCTGGGCGGATTTGCCGCGAAACATCGCGACCGTTTCGCCTGTCTGGTTCGTGACACGGATGTCGTAGATGCCTTGGCGGCCGGCGCGCGCCTGTTCGATCGCCTCGGCCGTCAGCACGTCGTTGCCGTGCACGGGGTGCAGGAATTCGATCGAGCAGCCGGCAGCGACCGTATTCAAGTTGTACGAGTTGCACGCGAACGCGAACGTCGAATCGGCGAGCGTGAAGATGATCCCGCCGTGGCAGGTCTGATGCCCGTTCAGGAATTCGGGCCGCACGCGCATCTGCAGGCGTGCGTAGCCGGCGCGTACTTCCGCGATTTCCATCCCGAACGCGCGGCTGCATGCATCGGCGTCGAACATGGCCTGCGCGGTGGCGCGGGCGAGCGCATCGGGATCGAGCGTGGCGGTGGCGGCCGTCATGTCAACGCCCCTCGAAGCGTGGAGCACGCTTCTCGACGAATGCCTTCACGCCTTCCGCGTAGTCGTGCGACTGGCCCAGCTTGCGCTGCATGTCGCGTTCCAGGTCGAGCTGCTGGTCGAGCGTGTTCGTGACGCTGTCGCGCATCGATTGCTTGATCGATGCGATCGCGAGCGTCGGCTGCTGCGCGAGCTGGGTCGCGAGCTGGCGGGCTGATGCGGCGAGTGCGTCGTCGTCGACCGCACGCCAGATCAGGCCCCACTGTTCGGCCTGTTCGGCGCCGAGCTTGTCGCCGGTCAGCGCGAGCCCCAGCGCACGTGCCATGCCGACGCGTTGCGGCAGGAACCATGTGCCGCCTGAATCGGGCACGAGCCCGATCTTGACGAAGGCCTGGATGAAACTGCTCGAGCGGGCGGCGAACACGAGATCGCATGCGAGTGCGAGATTCGCGCCGGCGCCGGCCGCTGTGCCGTTGACGGCGGCGATCACCGGCAGCGGCAGACGCTGCAGGCGGCGGATCAGCGGATTGAAATGCTCGTCGATCAGCGTGCCGAGGTCGGTGGACGCGCCCGGCGTGAAGTCGAGGTCGGCGAGGTCCTGGCCCGCGCAGAAGCCGCGCCCCGCACCCGTCAGAATCAGCGCGCGTGCGCCGGCTGCTTCGACTTCATCGAGAGCCGACTGCAGTTCGCGATGCATCGCCCGCGTGAAGCTGTTCAGCTTGTCGGGGCGGTTGAGGGTGATCGTGGCCACGCGCGCGGCCTGATCGATATCCAGCTGAATCGCCTGATAGGACATGCAGTGTCTCCTTCATGACTTCGTTATAGGCGCGCGGCGCATCGGTTACACGCGTTCGATCGCGAGTGCGATGCCCTGGCCGACGCCGATGCACATCGTACAGAGCGCAAAGCGGCCGCCCGTACGCTCGAGTTGATGGAGCGCCGTGGTCACGAGCCGGGCCCCCGATGCGCCGAGCGGATGACCGAGTGCGATCGCGCCGCCATTCGGGTTCACGCGCGGATCGTCGTCGGAGACGCCGAGCATGCGCAGTACCGCGAGACCCTGCGACGCAAACGCCTCGTTCAACTCGATCACGTCGAACTGGTCGATGGTCATGCCGAGCTGGCGCAGCAGTTTCTGCGTGGCCGGCGCGGGGCCGATGCCCATCACGCGCGGCTCGACGCCTGCCGTCGCCATGCCGATGACGCGCGCGCGGCGGCGCAGGCCGTACTGATCGGCTGCCTGTGCATTGGCGAGCAGCAGCGCGCACGCGCCGTCGTTGACGCCCGATGCATTGCCGGCCGTTACAGAGCCGTCGGGACGCACGACGCCCTTCAGCTTCGCGAGTGCTTCGAGCGACGTCTCGCGCGGATGTTCGTCGCGCGACACGACCACCGGATCGCCCTTCTTCTGCGCAATCGTGACGGCGACGATTTCCTCGGCGAGCGTGCCGTCCTGCTGCGCACGCGCAGCCTTCTGCTGGCTGCGCAGCGCGAACAGGTCCTGGTCGGCGCGGCTGATGTTGTAGTCGACCGCGACGTTCTCGGCCGTCTCCGGCATCGAATCGACGCCGTGAAGCTGCTTCATCAGCGGATTGACGAAGCGCCAGCCGATCGTCGTATCGTAGATGTCGGCCTGGCGCGCGAACGCGCTCGCGGCCTTGCCCATCACGAACGGCGCGCGCGTCATGCTCTCGACGCCGCCGGCGATCATCAGGCGCGCTTCGCCCGACTTGATCGCGCGCGCGGCCGTGCCGACCGCGTCCATCCCGGAGCCGCACAGCCGGTTCAGCGTCGTACCCGGCACGGCGGTCGGCAGGCCCGCGAGCAGCGCCGACATGCGCGCGACGTTGCGGTTGTCTTCGCCTGCCTGGTTCGCGCAGCCGTAGATCACGTCGTCGATCGCCGTCCAGTCGACGTTGCGGTTGCGCTCGATCAGCGCCTTGAGCGGCACCGCGCCGAGATCATCGGCACGGACATCTTTCAGTGCGCCGCCGTAGCGGCCGATGGGGGTGCGAATCGCGTCGCAGATGTAGGCGTCTGTCATGGGCGTATCGATGAGCAACGAACCCGCAGGGTGGCGGATTCGTTCATGGTAGAGAACGTGGCGGCGTTTGCACGTCCGCCATTCGGGTTATGCCGTTTGGCCAGCTTCCGCGGGTACCGCCTTCGGGGCAACATGGACGCGGCTTTGCACCACACGGAACCGGTTGGCGACGAACGCCGGGTCGGCCAGCGCCGCGTTGGCAGCCGGGTTGGCCCCCGTGCCGTGGAAATCGGAGAACGCGGCCGACTGGTTGACGAACACGCCGCCCGTCAGATTGATCGACAGCGCGACACCGCCGCGCACTGCTGCATCGTGGGCGGCGTCGACGATTGCGTCGTCGGTGCTGTAGACGGAGAGGGTCAGCGCGCCGTGTTCCGCCGCGATTTCACCGGCGAGATCGAGCGACTGCGCGGTCGAGTCGGTCGCGATCACGAACGAGATCGGGCCGAACCACTCCTGCGTGAATTTCTCGCGATCGGTCACGTCGAGTTGCAGCACGAGCGGTGTGCGCACACGGGCATCGGGGAACGCGGGGTGCTGAAGGGCCACGCTGTCGGCGAGTACGCGGCCGAGCTGGCGGGCGTCGTCGATACGTGCGGTCACGCCGTCGCTCTGAATTGCGCCGATCAGTTCGACCGAGCGTGCCGGGTCTCCGGTGAGTTTTTGCACGGCAACCGCGATGGCTTGCGCGACTTCGTCGAAGCTCGCATGGCCGTCCGCCGTCCGAATGCCGTCGCGCGGCACATAGATGTTCTGCGGCGCCGTGCACATCTGGCCGGAGTACAGCGCCAGCGAGAACGCGATGTTCTTGGCTGCGGCCTTCAGGTCGTCGGTCGAGTCGATCACGATCTGGTTGACGCCGGCCTTCTCGGTGTAGACCTGTGCCTGGTGGGCATGGCGTTCGAGCCACGTGCCGTTCTGCGTGCTGCCCGTGAAGTCGATCAGCTTGATCTCGGGGCGCAGCGCGAGGTCCTGAACGAGGGCGCCGTCGTTGGGCTCGGTCGCAAGGAGCGTGACGACGTTCGGATCGAACCCGGCTTCGCGCAGCACGTCGCGGGCGATCCGGACCGTGATTGCAAGCGGCAGGATCGCACCCGGATGCGGTTTGACGATCACGGTGTTACCGGTTGCCAGATCGGCGAACAGGCCCGGGTAGCCGTTCCAGGTCGGGAACGTGCAGCAGCCGAGCACGAGCCCCGTGCCGCGCGGGACGATCGTGTAGCGCTTGTGCATCGCGAGCGGCGGGTTCTTGCCTTGCGGCTTTTCCCAGTGCGCGTCGGCCGGGATGCGGCGCAGTTCGTCCCATGCATAGGCGACAGCCTCGAGCGCACGATCCTGCGCGTGCGGGCCGCCGGCCTGGAACGCCATCATGAATGCCTGCCCCGTGGTGTGCATCACGCTGTAGGCGATCTCGAAGCTCGCGCGGTTCAGGCGCGCGAGGATTTCGAGGCTGACGCCGATCCAGGCGCTGGGGCCGGCTTCGCGCCACGTGCGTTGCGCGGCGGCTGCGGCGGCGATCAGTGCGTCGGGCGTCGACTTCGGATACCGGATGCCCAGTGCGATGCCGTACGGCGATCGCTCCGCGCCGACCGCTTCGCCGGACGCCGGTTGGTCGAGTGCGAACGTCTTGTCGAGGTGCGACTTGAAAGCTGCTTCGCCGTCTGCGTTCGCGCTTTCCCCGTACACTTTGGGACTCGGCATTTCGGCGAACGGGCTCCAGTACCCGCGGCTCTCGATGGCGGCGAGTGCGTGCTTCAGCGTGTCTTCGTGCTTCGTGAACAGTGCATGGGTCATGGCGGCGGCCTGATGGACGATGAGAGGGGTTGGATCGATTAATTAACCGACCGGTTGGTCGGAGAATGTTAGCATCAAACTATTCGCATGTGCGAGGCGTTTCTCATTTCATTGATCGAGGAGAAATAGATGGCTTACGAGAACATCCTGGCGGAGACCCGGGGGCGTGTCGGGCTGGTTACGCTGAACCGTCCGAAGGCGCTGAACGCGCTGAACGATGCGTTGATGGATGAGTTGGGCGATGCACTGAAGGCGTTCGATGCGGACGACGGCATCGGCGCGATCGTCGTGACGGGGAGCGAGAAGGCGTTCGCAGCCGGCGCCGACATCGGCATGATGGCCACCTATTCCTATATGGATGTTTACCGGGGCGACTACATTACGCGCAACTGGGAGACGGTCCGTCAGATCCGCAAGCCGATCATTGCCGCGGTGTCGGGTTTCGCGCTGGGCGGCGGTTGCGAGCTCGCGATGATGTGCGACATCATCTTCGCGGCGGACACGGCCAAGTTCGGCCAGCCGGAGATCAAGCTTGGCGTCATGCCGGGCGCAGGCGGCACGCAGCGTTTGCCGCGCGCGGTGTCGAAGGCGAAGGCGATGGACATGTGCCTGACCGCGCGCTTCATGGACGCCGCCGAAGCGGAGCGAGCCGGGCTCGTGTCGCGCGTGCTGCCGGCCGACAAGCTGCTCGACGAGGCGGTTGCGGCCGCGGCGACGATCGCCGAGTTCTCGCTGCCGGCGGTGATGATGGTCAAGGAGTCGGTGAACCGCGCGTACGAGACGACGCTGGCAGAAGGTGTCCACTTCGAGCGCCGGCTGTTCCATTCGCTGTTTGCGACTGAGGACCAGAAGGAAGGGATGGCGGCATTCGTCGAGAAACGGAAGCCCGAGTTCAAGAACCGCTAAGTGGGCTGCGCAGCGGCAGCTGTCTGGCGACTGGTTGGCACCGGTTGCGGCGTAGTCGCCCGGCCCGTCGAGCCCCAAGTCACCGTGCGCGATAGCGCACGGTGACTGTTTCAAAATAATTTCACAAAGGGGCTTGCGCGAAGGGTGCGGGGTGCATAGAATCACGCCTCTTTCGCGCAAACGGAAACGCGGCGCGGGAGAGGGAAGCGAAGTCGGTGGTGTGCAGCGGGTTGGGTGCACGGCTGGCGCAAA
>NZ_CATKIF010000013.1:0-114744 GCF_949752865.1 Burkholderia sp. IT-111MI5
ACCCATCATCACCCCATCTGCTGCTCGCCGCGACGGCGATTAATTCTGCACCCTGGCTGATCAGGCGGCTGGCAAATCGTGATCGCCGGCATCTTGGGCGCATCCTCGGCCAAAATCACAATTGTCGTTCAACGGTTTCAGGGTGCCGCTTGTGTCTCCAATCGCCGTATCGATTGCCCGCAGCGGTCAACATGAAGAATCATCCAGCGATCACTGATCGACTTGCGCCATTCGCATGAGCCAAACATCAACTGTCGCACGCCAGATTTTCGGAGTGTTTTTGCTGCAAGTTGTGAACAACCAGCGCCACGTAAAGCCGCGCGGTTGTATAGCGTCAAGTCGCTATCGGGCGTTATTTCGTATTCAAAATCACTGATTTTTCTGCAAAGTTGCTTCCTTGGGCGCAGTGGAGGTATGTGGCCGGGCGGCAGGCTGCAAGAAGTCAGGCAGCGTCAGGCAGCAACACCCGCGGGCTCGTGAGGTGGCCGTCCTTAGAAACCCACACGGTTGCTCTTGACCGGCACTGGTCGGCTGTCTTGCAACACGTAGATCTCCTCGGCGAGCGAATAGACGGTACCGCCGAGGCAGCCCCGACCTTCTCCCGTTAGCGTGAAGTGCGCGCCACCGATATCTACGGTGGTTGATCGTACCGTGCATGTAGTACTTCGATCGCCGAGCGCGAAGTGTTCGGCCGGCGGAAACCGGTGGGTCGTATTCCGATCTTGATCCAGAATCGGCACGAGCATCGCCGGGCAGCAAGTGACGGACGTCGACAACTGCGCGTCGCAGGTCAGCTTTCCGGCGTCCTCGGATGTATGAGGCGCGGCGAAAGCTCCTGCGCCGAAGCCAGCGCAGACATCCGCGTTCAGTTGAGCGAGGCGGGCATGGCACGGACGGGCGGGATGCCGTGTGAACGCCCGCGGATTCGTTGCGACAGGCCGACAAGTTGCTGCTGTTGGCTGGTTTGCGCGACGGATCGGCTGGAGCAATGCTGCATTGCTGAGCGTCCGCCGCGACGGCGCCGCCGCGGCGCGAGGCAATCGGGTGCGTGGGGTGCATATCGTTGCCAAGCAGCGGCCGCAGCACGTCGAGGCTGGCCGTGGTCGGACTGATCTTGTCGCGCGTCATTTCCGGAGCCTACTGCGACGAGGTACACCGATACATCATCGAGCAGCCACGAATATGCGGTCGCATCCAGGCTCGTCGCGCGCGCCAGCGACGCCCGTCGAGCCAAGGTGGCCGGCGCCAGCGTCGAGGACAGGTTTCAGCCGCTCATAGGCGGCAAGTGCGGCGGCCTCCTTCGGGCGTCCCCGAGGCGTGGCTGGTCGGCCAATGCCTGTTGGCGGATCTTCACGATCGTGCTCGAGTGACATCAGGCATCTGCTGGACCGGAGGCACATGACGACCATCACAAGAGCGAGGCGGCGTATCAGGATTCGTACCGGGAACGGGCAGGCGACTCGGCATGCATCGCGCCTTCCGGTGAAGCCGGCTAAGACAGGGGGGAGGGGCCACGATTCCGTGCCGGAAGCCCGCGCCTGGTCTCAGATGCAACTACCGAAAACGCGCGAGGGTCCTGTTGTGCGTACCGCCTGCAGGTTGCGAACAGGCAGCCTGCAGTACCGGATACGAAGCCTCTGTTTTCCATCGATAGAGAGGCTAAAGGCCCTCACGAACACTGAGCGGGGATCATCGAAGCTGCCCGGCACGAAATTTGCGGAAATTTTGCGTCTACCCGCTTGGCATTGTGCGCGAGAGGTCGTATGATGGCGGTCTTTCGTTTTTAGCGCAGATGCAGATCGGCGCTGAAGGCGGAGTCTGACGAAGATGTGGCGCCGATCGGCAATATCTCGTGCTTGCCTTAGCCGGGCAAGGGCGGAGGATCGGTGGTAGCGCAAGTGTCGGGAAGAGGGTTGAAAATAATCTTCCTGATGTGCTTGACAAGAGTGCGATGCACCCCCATAATCGTCAGTTCTCTACGGAGGGGTGCCCGAGTGGCTAAAGGGGGCAGACTGTAAATCTGTTGGCTTACGCCTACGTTGGTTCGAATCCAACCTCCTCCACCAAGATATCAGCGTAGTTGAGCGGTAGGGAATCGTTAGTAGCCCGTGCGGGTGTAGCTCAATGGTAGAGCAGAAGCCTTCCAAGCTTACGACGAGGGTTCGATTCCCTTCACCCGCTCCAGACCGCGAAGTTGAAGCGTAAAGCGCCCATGTGGCTCAGTGGTAGAGCACTCCCTTGGTAAGGGAGAGGTCGGCAGTTCGATCCTGCCCATGGGCACCAGTAGCAAAAAGTCAGTGTCTTGTTTGCGCGCGGCGCAACCTGTGAAATTCCTTTTGGGAGTTGAAAATGGCCAAGGAAAAGTTTGAGCGGACCAAGCCGCACGTGAACGTTGGTACGATTGGTCACGTTGACCACGGCAAGACGACGCTGACGGCAGCGATCACGACGGTTCTGACGAAGAAGTTCGGCGGCGAAGCGAAGGCATACGACCAGATCGACGCGGCACCGGAAGAAAAGGCGCGCGGCATCACGATCAACACGGCACACGTCGAGTACGAAACGGCTAACCGCCACTACGCACACGTCGACTGCCCGGGCCACGCTGACTATGTGAAGAACATGATCACGGGCGCGGCACAGATGGACGGCGCGATCCTGGTTTGCTCGGCAGCAGACGGCCCGATGCCGCAAACGCGTGAGCACATCCTGCTGGCGCGTCAGGTTGGCGTTCCGTACATCATCGTGTTCCTGAACAAGTGCGACATGGTGGACGACGCTGAACTGCTCGAGCTGGTCGAGATGGAAGTTCGCGAACTCCTGTCGAAGTACGACTTCCCGGGCGACGACACGCCGATCGTGAAGGGTTCGGCGAAGCTGGCGCTGGAAGGCGACACGGGCGAGCTGGGTGAAGTGGCGATCATGAGCCTGGCCGACGCGCTGGACACGTACATCCCGACGCCGGAGCGTGCAGTTGACGGCGCGTTCCTGATGCCGGTGGAAGACGTGTTCTCGATCTCGGGCCGTGGTACGGTGGTGACGGGTCGTGTCGAGCGCGGCATCGTGAAGGTCGGCGAAGAAATCGAAATCGTCGGTATCAAGCCGACGGTGAAGACGACCTGCACGGGCGTTGAAATGTTCCGCAAGCTGCTGGACCAAGGTCAGGCAGGCGACAACGTTGGTATCCTGCTGCGCGGCACGAAGCGTGAAGACGTGGAGCGTGGCCAGGTTCTGGCGAAGCCGGGTTCGATCACGCCGCACACGCACTTCACGGCTGAAGTGTACGTGCTGAGCAAGGACGAAGGCGGCCGTCACACGCCGTTCTTCAACAACTACCGTCCGCAGTTCTACTTCCGTACGACGGACGTGACGGGCTCGATCGAGCTGCCGAAGGACAAGGAAATGGTGATGCCGGGCGACAACGTGTCGATCACGGTGAAGCTGATCGCTCCGATCGCGATGGAAGAAGGTCTGCGCTTCGCAATCCGCGAAGGCGGCCGTACCGTCGGCGCCGGCGTCGTCGCCAAGATCATCGAGTAAGCCAGTTATTCGTTGATCGACAGTTTTGGGGCTGGCAATAGCCGGCCCCAGCATGGTTTAGGGGTATAGCTCAACTGGCAGAGCGTCGGTCTCCAAAACCGAAGGTTGGGGGTTCGATTCCCTCTGCCCCTGCCAAAAAATAGCCACGTGTCCTACGTGGCATTTGTTTTAAGGTGTTATGGCGAATCCATCCGTCGAAACTGTAAATACCTCCGGCGATAAGCTAGTGCTGGCCCTGGGCGTATTGCTGGTGTTGGCCGGATTCGTGGGCTTCTTCTGGCTGGCCAATCAGCAGTGGTATGTCCGCGGTGCCGCGTTGGCGGTAGGTATCATCGCTGGCGTGGCCGTCGGGCTGATGTCCGCACCTGGCAAGAGCCTCATCGCGTTTGCCAAGGATTCGTACAAGGAAGTCCGGAAGGTCGTTTGGCCCACCCGCAAGGAAGCAACGCAAACAACACTCGTCGTGTTCGGTTTCGTGCTCGTGATGGCGATTTTCCTCTGGTTGAGTGACAAATCGATCGAGTGGGTAATTTTCTCGGCGATTCTGGGTTGGAAATGATATGAGCGATACTCCGGCATCCCCGAGCGGAAAACGTTGGTACGTCGTGCACGCCTACTCCGGTATGGAGAAGAGCGTGCAACGTGCGCTTCAGGAGCGCATCGAACGTGCTGGCATGCAGGACAAATTCGGTCAGATCCTGGTTCCGACCGAAGAAGTGGTCGAAGTCAAAGGCGGCCACAAGGCTGTGACCGAGCGTCGTTTCTTCCCCGGCTACGTGCTGGTGGAAATGGAAATGACGGACGAAACGTGGCACCTCGTGAAGAACACCGCGAAGGTCACCGGCTTCGTCGGCGGTGCGCGTAACCGCCCGACCCCGATTTCCCCGAAGGAAGTCGAGAAGATCATGTCGCAGATGCAGGAGGGCGTCGAAAAGCCGCGCCCGAAGACCCTGTTCGAAGTTGGCGAGATGGTGCGTGTCAAGGAAGGCCCCTTCACGGACTTCAACGGCACCGTCGAAGAAGTCAACTACGAAAAATCGCGCGTGCGTGTGTCGGTCACCATCTTTGGCCGCTCAACCCCGGTCGAACTCGAGTTCGGCCAGGTCGAAAAAGTTTGATCCCGATTCGGTGGGCAGCCTCGGCTGCCCACCTTCGCGCTTACGGCCCGCGTTACGGCCGTTGAGGAGCGTCAGTAGCCAGCGGCGAAAGCGCGTTATCACTCACCGAACGCCGCCAGGCGTTCCAACGAGGTTTTCAAATGGCAAAGAAGATTGTCGGCTTTATCAAGCTGCAGATCCCTGCAGGTAAAGCCAATCCGTCGCCGCCGGTCGGTCCGGCACTGGGCCAGCGCGGCCTGAACATCATGGAGTTCTGCAAGGCGTTCAACGCGCAGACTCAAGGCATGGAGCCGGGTCTGCCGGTGCCGGTGGTCATCACGGCATTCGCTGACAAGAGCTTCACGTTCGTGATGAAGACGCCGCCGGCGACCGTCCTGATCAAGAAGGCGGCGAAGGTGGACAAGGGCTCGAGCAAGCCGCACACCGACAAGGTCGGTTCGATCACGCGCGCTCAAGCCGAAGAAATCGCGAAGACCAAGATGCCGGACCTTACGGCAGCTGATCTGGACGCAGCCGTTCGCACCATCGCTGGTAGCGCACGCTCGATGGGCATCACTGTGGAGGGCGTGTAAATGGCTAAGATCTCCAAGCGCCGTCAGGCATTTGCCGCCAAGGTTGATCGTCAGAAGCTGTACGCGATCGAAGACGCACTGAGCCTCGTGAAGGAATGCGCGAGCGCGAAGTTCGACGAGTCGATCGACGTCGCAGTCCAGCTCGGCATCGATGCAAAGAAGTCGGACCAGGTCGTTCGTGGTTCGGTCGTTCTGCCGGCCGGTACGGGCAAGTCGGTTCGCGTTGCCGTGTTCGCGCAAGGCGAAAAGGCCGAGCAGGCTCGTGCAGCAGGCGCGGAAATCGTCGGTATGGAAGACCTGGCTGAGCAGATCAAGGCTGGCCAGATGGACTTCGACATCGTGATCGCTTCGCCGGACACGATGCGTATCGTCGGTACGCTCGGCCAGATCCTTGGCCCGCGCGGCCTGATGCCGAACCCGAAGGTCGGTACGGTCACGCCGGACGTCGCAACCGCCGTCAAGAACGCGAAGGCTGGTCAGGTGCAATTCCGTGTCGACAAGGCCGGTATCATCCACGCGACCATCGGCCGTGCATCGTTCGAGCCGACCGCGCTGCGTTCGAACCTGTCGGCGCTGATCGAAGCGCTGCAGAAGGCAAAGCCGGCAACGAGCAAGGGCGTGTACCTGCGCAAGATCGCACTGTCGAGCACGATGGGCGTCGGCGTGCGTGTCGACCAGGCTACGCTGGCAGCACAGTAAGCAAGTATTCAGGCCGCTTCGCTTGCGAAGCGGCCTTCATGGGCTTTGGGCGGTTGTTCGTGCAGCAAGGCGGGCAACCGGTTATCAAAGACCGTTGGTGGGGCGCAGCAGGCAGGCGATCCCTTAATTCAAGCCAACGCAGATGGCGAACCCGAAAAAGTTTTGCAGTGGTGAAGCCGCAGGCCGTGAAGCGATTCGCGGCGTGAGGTGGAAATACTCCTAACGAGGTCGGACGCCGTTGTTGAACGAGGTACGTGAGGTTTCGTGCCGAACGTATCGTTTCTGGAGGCTAACCGTGCCGCTTAATAGAGAAGACAAGCAAGCCGTCGTAGCTGAGGTTTCCGCGCAAGTCGCGAAGGCCCAGACCGTTGTGCTGGCTGAGTATCGTGGAATTGCGGTTGGCGATCTGACCAAGCTGCGCGCGCAAGCGCGTGAGCAAAAGGTTTACCTGCGCGTGTTGAAGAACACGCTGGCGCGTCGCGCTGTCGAAGGTACGCCGTTTGCTCCGCTGGCAGAGCAGATGACTGGTCCGCTGATCTACGGCATCTCGGAAGATGCAATTGCTGCTGCTAAGGTCGTCAACGACTTCAGCAAGAGCAATGACAAGTTGGTCATCAAGGCTGGTTCGTTCGATGGCAAGGTGATGGACAAGGCTGGCGTGCAAGCGCTGGCAAGCATCCCGAGCCGCGAAGAACTGCTCTCGAAGCTGCTGTTCGTTATGCAATCGCCTGTTTCGGGCTTCGCGCGTGCTCTGGCCGCGCTGGCCGAGAAGAAGCAAGCGGAAGCTGCGTAATCGAACGTGCATCAGCGTCATTGATCGCTGGCTGTATCCGAATTCAATTTAGGAGTATTTCAAATGGCAATCGCAAAAGAAGACATCCTGGCAGCAGTCGAAGGGATGACCGTTCTGGAACTGAACGAACTGGTCAAGGCGTTCGAAGAGAAGTTTGGCGTGTCGGCAGCTGCAGTGGCAGTCGCTGGCCCGGCAGGCGGCGGCGCTGCTGCCGCTGCTGAAGAGAAGACCGAGTTCACGGTCGTTCTGGCTGAAGCAGGCGGCAACAAGGTTGCAGTCATCAAGGCAGTTCGCGAACTGACGGGCCTGGGCCTGAAGGAAGCGAAGGACCTGGTTGACGGCGCACCGAAGGCTGTCAAGGAAGGCGTCGACAAGGCTGCATCGGAAGAAGCCAAGAAGAAGCTGGAAGACGCGGGCGCGAAGGTCGAAATCAAGTAAGTTTCGACGCGCTGTGCGAAGGCTGGCGGTATTTTCACCGCCGGCCTTTTTGTGCTTTGTGGGGACGTTATTCTGGCACTCATTCGGGAGCACGAATAATCGGCCCCAGAGGCCAAAGAAAACCGCCTGATCGTTGTCATTGGTCACGATTGGCGGTTCTCTTTGTCTTCTGAAGCGACTGCAGAAGGCAAGTTTGGTCGGGTAGCGGGCAACACAGGCATCCGCTGCCGTCAGCCAGCGGTTGGTAGCGGCCAACCACCAAGCTTCTCGGCTCGTTCAAGCCGTCGGACGGCCATCGGGTCTCAGTCGGTGAACACTCGGGTTTGAAACGTCCAGGTATTCCGCCTCGATAGCACCCGCCGTGATTCGGAGATCGTATGCAATATTCCTTCACCGAGAAGAAGCGCATTCGCAAGAGTTTCGCGAAGCGCCCCATCGTTCACCAAGTTCCTTTCTTGCTGGCTACCCAGCTTGAATCATTCAGCACGTTTCTGCAAGCCGATGTGCTCGCGACGCAACGCAAGCCTGAAGGTTTGCAGGCCGCGTTCACATCGGTATTTCCCATTGTTTCGCACAACGGCTTCGCGCGCCTCGAGTTCGTGAGCTATGCGCTGTCCGCGCCGGCATTCAACATCAAGGAATGCCAGCAGCGCGGCCTGACGTACTGCTCCGCGCTGCGCGCGAAGGTCCGCCTCGTCATCCTCGACAAGGAATCGCCGAACAAGCCGGTCGTCAAGGAAGTGAAGGAGCAGGAAGTGTACATGGGCGAACTTCCGCTCATGACGCCGACGGGCTCGTTCGTCATCAACGGCACCGAGCGTGTCATCGTCTCGCAGCTGCACCGTTCGCCGGGCGTGTTCTTCGAACACGACAAGGGCAAGACGCACAGCTCGGGCAAGCTGCTGTTCTCGGCACGGATCATTCCGTACCGCGGCTCGTGGCTCGACTTCGAATTCGATCCGAAGGACATCCTGTACTTCCGCGTCGACCGCCGCCGCAAGATGCCGGTCACGATCCTGCTGAAGGCCATCGGCCTGACGCCGGAACAGATCCTCGCGAACTTCTTCGTGTTCGACAACTTCACGCTGATGGACGAAGGCGCGCAACTCGAGTTCGTGCCCGAGCGCCTGCGTGGTGAAGTCGCGCGTTTCGACATCACGGATCGCGATGGCAAGGTCATCGTCCAGAAGGACAAGCGGATCAACGCGAAGCACATTCGCGACCTCGAAGCCGCGAAGACCAAGTTCATCTCGGTGCCGGAAGACTATCTGCTCGGCCGCGTGCTGGCGAAGAACGTCGTCGACGGCGATACCGGCGAAGTGATCGCGAGCGCGAACGACGAAGTCACGGAAAGCGTGCTCGAGAAGCTGCGCGAAGCGGGCATCAAGGACATCCAGACGCTCTACACGAACGATCTGGACCAGGGTCCGTACATCTCGTCGACGCTGCGTGTCGACGAAACGACCGACAGGACGGCCGCGCGCATCGCGATCTACCGCATGATGCGTCCGGGCGAGCCGCCGACCGAAGAAGCGGTCGAGGCACTGTTCAACCGTCTGTTCTACAGCGAAGAAGCGTACGACCTGTCGAAGGTCGGCCGCATGAAGTTCAACCGCCGCGTCAGCCGTGACGAGATCACCGGCCCGATGACGCTGCAGGACGACGACATCCTCGCGACGATCAAGATCCTCGTCGAGCTTCGCAACGGCAAGGGCGAAGTGGACGACATCGACCACCTCGGCAACCGCCGCGTGCGTTGCGTCGGCGAACTGGCGGAAAACCAGTTCCGCGCCGGTCTCGTGCGTGTCGAGCGCGCGGTCAAGGAACGCCTCGGCCAGGCCGAAAGCGAAAACCTGATGCCGCACGACCTGATCAACTCGAAGCCGATTTCGTCGGCAATTCGCGAGTTCTTCGGTTCGTCGCAGCTTTCGCAGTTCATGGACCAGACCAACCCGCTGTCGGAAATCACGCACAAGCGCCGTGTTTCCGCACTGGGCCCGGGCGGTCTGACGCGCGAGCGTGCAGGCTTCGAAGTCCGCGACGTGCACCCGACCCACTACGGCCGCGTGTGCCCGATCGAAACGCCGGAAGGTCCGAACATCGGCCTGATCAACTCGCTCGCACTGTACGCGCACCTGAACGAGTACGGCTTCCTCGAGACGCCGTACCGCAAGGTCGTGGACAGCAAGGTGACCGACCAGATCGACTACCTGTCGGCGATCGAGGAAGGCCGCTACATGATCGCGCAGGCGAACGCCGCGATCGACGAGAACGGCACGCTGATCGACGAACTCGTGTCGTCGCGTGAAGCCGGCGAAACGATGATGGTCACGCCGGACCGTATCCAGTACATGGACGTTGCACCGTCGCAGATCGTGTCGGTCGCAGCCTCGCTGATCCCGTTCCTCGAGCACGACGATGCGAACCGTGCACTGATGGGCTCGAACATGCAGCGTCAGGCCGTGCCGTGTCTGCGTCCGGAAAAGCCGGTCGTCGGTACGGGCATCGAGCGCACCTGCGCGGTCGACTCGGGCACGACGGTTCAGGCGTTCCGTGGCGGCGTCGTCGACTATGTCGATGCTGGCCGTATCGTGATTCGCGTGAACGACGAAGAAGCGGTCGCGGGTGAAGTCGGTGTCGACATCTACAACCTGATCAAGTACACGCGTTCGAACCAGAACACGAACATCAACCAGCGTCCGATCGTGAAGATGGGCGACAAGGTCTCGCGCGGCGACGTGCTGGCCGACGGCGCCTCGACGGACCTGGGCGAGCTCGCGCTCGGCCAGAACATGCTGATCGCGTTCATGCCGTGGAACGGCTACAACTTCGAAGATTCGATCCTGATCTCGGAGAAGGTCGTGGCCGACGATCGCTACACGTCGATCCACATCGAAGAGCTGAACGTCGTTGCACGCGACACGAAGCTCGGGCCGGAAGAAATCACGCGCGACATCTCGAACCTGGCGGAAGTCCAGCTCGGCCGTCTCGACGAATCGGGCATCGTGTACATCGGTGCTGAAGTCGAAGCGGGCGACGTGCTGGTCGGCAAGGTCACGCCGAAGGGCGAGACCCAGCTGACGCCGGAAGAGAAGCTGCTGCGCGCGATCTTCGGCGAGAAGGCCTCGGACGTGAAGGACACGTCGCTGCGCGTGCCGTCGGGCATGAGCGGTACCGTGATCGACGTCCAGGTGTTCACGCGTGAAGGCATCCAGCGCGACAAGCGTGCGCAACAGATCATCGACGACGAACTGAAGCGCTACCGTCTCGACCTGAACGACCAGCTCCGCATCGTGGAAGGCGACGCGTTCCAGCGTCTCGCGCGCATGCTCGTGGGCAAGGTCGCGAACGGCGGTCCGAAGAAGCTCGCGAAGGGCACGAAGATCGACCAGGCTTACCTGGAAGACCTCGACCACTACCACTGGTTCGACATCCGCCTGGCGGACGACGAAGCAGCGGCGCAGCTCGAAGCGATCAAGAACTCGATCGAGGAAAAGCGTCACCAGTTCGACCTCGCGTTCGAAGAGAAGCGCAAGAAGCTCACGCAAGGCGACGAACTGCCGCCGGGCGTGCTGAAGATGGTCAAGGTGTACCTCGCGGTGAAGCGCCGTCTGCAGCCTGGCGACAAGATGGCAGGCCGTCACGGTAACAAGGGTGTCGTGTCGAAGATCGTCCCGATCGAAGACATGCCGTACATGGCCGACGGCCGTCCGGCAGACGTCGTGCTGAACCCGCTCGGCGTGCCGTCGCGGATGAACGTGGGTCAGGTTCTGGAAGTGCACCTCGGCTGGGCTGCGAAGGGCCTCGGCTGGCGTATCGGCGAAATGCTGCAGCGTCAGGCGAAGATCGAGGAACTGCGCGTGTTCCTGACGAAGATCTACAACGAGTCGGGCCGCCAGGAAGATCTGGAAAGCTTCACCGACGACGAGATCCTCGAACTCGCGAAGAACCTGCGCGAAGGCGTGCCGTTTGCAACGCCGGTGTTCGACGGTGCGACCGAGGAAGAAATGGGCAAGATGCTCGATCTCGCGTTCCCGGACGACATCGCGGAACAGCTCGGCATGAACCCGTCGAAGAACCAGGTCCGTCTGTACGATGGCCGCACGGGTGAAATGTTCGAACGTCGCGTGACGCTTGGCTACATGCACTACCTGAAGCTGCACCACTTGGTCGACGACAAGATGCACGCGCGTTCGACCGGTCCGTACTCGCTCGTCACGCAGCAGCCGCTGGGTGGTAAGGCGCAGTTCGGTGGCCAGCGTTTCGGTGAAATGGAAGTGTGGGCACTCGAAGCGTACGGCGCGTCCTACGTGCTGCAGGAAATGCTGACGGTGAAGTCGGACGACGTGACCGGCCGGACGAAGGTGTACGAAAACCTGGTCAAGGGCGATCACGTGATCGATGCAGGCATGCCGGAATCCTTCAACGTGCTCGTGAAGGAAATCCGCTCGCTCGGTATCGATATCGATCTCGACCGCAATTAATCGGACTACGGAGAGAAAGCAATGAAAGCTCTGCTCGATCTATTCAAGCAAGTCCAACAGGAAGAAGTTTTCGACGCGATCAAGATCGGTCTGGCTTCGCCTGACAAGATCCGTTCGTGGTCGTTCGGCGAAGTGAAGAAGCCGGAGACCATCAACTACCGTACGTTCAAGCCGGAACGCGATGGTCTCTTCTGCGCGAAGATCTTCGGGCCGATCAAGGACTACGAGTGCCTGTGCGGCAAGTACAAGCGTCTGAAGCATCGCGGCGTGATCTGCGAGAAGTGCGGCGTCGAAGTGACGCTGGCGAAGGTGCGCCGCGAGCGCATGGGCCACATCGAACTGGCCTCGCCGGTCGCGCACATCTGGTTCCTGAAGTCGCTGCCGTCGCGTCTGGGCATGGTGCTCGACATGACGCTGCGCGACATCGAACGCGTGCTGTACTTCGAAGCGTACGTGGTGATCGAACCGGGCATGACGCCGCTGAAGGCGCGGCAGATCATGACCGAAGAGGATTACTACAACAAGGTCGAGGAATACGGCGACGAATTCCGTGCCGAGATGGGTGCGGAAGGCGTGCGTGAACTGCTGCGCGCGATCAACATCGACGAGCAAGTCGAGACGCTGCGCACCGAGCTGAAGAACACCGGCTCGGAAGCGAAGATCAAGAAGTACGCGAAGCGCCTGAAGGTCCTCGAGGCATTCCAGCGCTCGGGCATCAAGCCCGAGTGGATGATCCTCGAAGTGCTGCCGGTGCTGCCGCCGGAACTGCGTCCGCTCGTGCCGCTGGACGGCGGCCGTTTCGCGACGTCGGACCTGAACGACCTGTACCGCCGCGTGATCAACCGTAACAACCGGTTGAAGCGTCTGCTCGAGCTGAAGGCACCTGAAATCATCGTCCGCAACGAAAAGCGGATGCTGCAGGAAGCCGTCGACTCGCTGCTCGACAACGGTCGTCGCGGCAAGGCGATGACGGGCGCGAACAAGCGTCCGCTGAAGTCGCTCGCCGACATGATCAAGGGCAAGGGCGGTCGTTTCCGTCAGAACCTGCTGGGCAAGCGCGTCGACTACTCGGGCCGTTCGGTCATCGTGGTCGGCCCGACGCTGAAGCTGCATCAGTGCGGTCTGCCGAAGCTGATGGCGCTCGAGCTGTTCAAGCCGTTCATCTTCAACAAGCTGGAAGTGATGGGCGTCGCGACGACCATCAAGGCTGCGAAGAAGGAAGTCGAGAACCAGACGCCGGTGGTGTGGGACATCCTCGAAGAGGTGATCCGCGAGCACCCGGTGATGCTGAACCGTGCGCCGACGCTGCACCGTCTCGGTATCCAGGCGTTCGAGCCCGTGCTGATCGAAGGCAAGGCGATCCAACTGCACCCGCTCGTCTGCGCGGCGTTCAACGCCGACTTCGACGGTGACCAGATGGCCGTCCACGTGCCGCTGTCGCTCGAAGCGCAGATGGAAGCGCGTACGCTGATGCTGGCGTCGAACAACGTGCTGTTCCCGGCCAACGGCGATCCGTCGATCGTGCCGTCGCAGGATATCGTGCTGGGTCTGTACTACGCGACCCGCGAAGCGATCAACGGCAAGGGCGAAGGCCTGTCGTTCACGGGCGTGTCGGAAGTGATCCGCGCGTACGAGAACAAGGAAGTCGAGCTGGCATCGCGCGTCAACGTGCGGATCACCGAAATGGTCCACAACGAAGACAAGTCGGAAGGCGCACCGGCATTCGTGCCGAAGATCTCGCTGTACGCGACGACCGTCGGTCGCGCGATCCTGTCGGAGATCCTGCCGCACGGCCTGCCGTTCTCGGTGCTGAACAAGCCGCTGAAGAAGAAGGAAATCTCGCGCCTGATCAACACGGCGTTCCGCAAGTGCGGTCTGCGCGCGACGGTGGTGTTCGCCGACCAGCTGATGCAGTCGGGTTTCCGTCTCGCGACGCGCGCCGGCATTTCGATCTGCGTGGACGACATGCTCGTGCCGCCGCAGAAGGAAACGATCGTCGGCGACGCCGCGAAGAAGGTGAAGGAATACGACCGCCAGTACATGTCGGGTCTCGTCACCGCGCAGGAACGCTACAACAACGTGGTCGACATCTGGTCGGCGACGTCGGAAGCGGTCGGCAAGGCGATGATGGAGCAGCTGTCGACGGAGCCGGTGACGGACCGCGACGGCAACGAGACGCGCCAGGAGTCGTTCAACTCGATCTACATGATGGCCGACTCGGGCGCCCGGGGTTCGGCGGTGCAGATTCGTCAGCTGGCCGGTATGCGTGGCCTGATGGCGAAGCCGGACGGCTCGATTATCGAGACGCCGATTACCGCGAACTTCCGCGAAGGCCTGAACGTGTTGCAGTACTTCATCTCGACCCACGGTGCACGTAAGGGTCTGGCTGATACGGCACTGAAGACCGCGAACTCGGGTTACCTGACGCGTCGTCTGGTTGACGTCACGCAGGATCTGGTCGTGGTGGAAGACGATTGCGGCACGTCGAACGGCGTCGCGATGAAGGCGCTGGTCGAAGGCGGTGAAGTCGTCGAAGCACTGCGCGACCGTATCCTCGGCCGCGTCGCGGTCGCGGACGTCGTGAACCCGGAAACGCAGGAAACGCTGTACGAATCGGGCACGCTGCTCGACGAAACGGCGGTCGAGGAAATCGAACGCCTCGGCATCGACGAAGTGCGCGTGCGCACGCCGCTGACCTGCGAAACGCGTTACGGTCTGTGCGCGGCCTGCTACGGCCGTGACCTCGGCCGCGGCTCGCTCGTGAACGTCGGCGAAGCAGTCGGCGTGATCGCGGCACAGTCGATCGGTGAACCGGGCACGCAGCTGACGATGCGTACGTTCCACATCGGTGGTGCGGCATCGCGTGCGGCAGTGGCCTCGTCGGTCGAAGCGAAGAGCAACGGTATCGTGCGCTTCACGGCGACGATGCGCTACGTCACGAACGCGAAGGGCGAGCAGATCGTCATTTCCCGTTCGGGCGAAGCGATGATCACCGACGACTTCGGTCGCGAGCGCGAGCGTCACAAAGTGCCGTACGGCGCGACGCTGCTGCAGCTCGACGGCGCGACCATCAAGGCAGGCACGCAGCTCGCCACGTGGGATCCGCTGACGCGTCCGATCATCACCGAGTACGGTGGTACGGTGAAGTTCGAGAACGTCGAGGAAGGCGTGACGGTCGCGAAGCAGATCGACGACGTGACCGGCCTGTCGACGCTGGTCGTGATCGACGTGAAGCGTCGCGGTTCGCAGGCTTCGAAGAGCGTGCGTCCGCAGGTGAAGCTGCTCGACGCGAACGGCGAAGAAGTGAAGATTCCGGGCACGGAACACGCAGTGCAGATCGGCTTCCAGGTCGGCGCACTGATTACCGTGAAGGATGGCCAGCAGGTGCAGGTCGGTGAAGTGCTCGCACGTATCCCGACCGAAGCGCAGAAGACGCGTGACATTACCGGCGGTCTGCCGCGGGTGGCGGAACTGTTCGAAGCGCGTTCGCCGAAGGATGCCGGCATTCTCGCGGAAGTCACCGGTACGACGTCGTTCGGTAAGGACACGAAGGGCAAGCAGCGTCTCGTCATCACGGATCTCGAGGGCAACCAGCACGAGTTCCTGATCGCGAAGGAAAAGCAGGTGCTGGTCCACGATGCTCAGGTCGTCAACAAGGGCGAAATGATCGTGGACGGTCCGGCCGATCCGCACGACATCCTGCGTCTGCAGGGTATCGAGGCGCTGTCGCGCTACATCGTCGACGAAGTGCAGGACGTGTATCGTCTGCAGGGCGTGAAGATCAACGACAAGCACATCGAGGTGATCGTTCGCCAGATGCTGCGTCGTGTGCAGATCACCGACAACGGCGATACGCGCTTCATCCCGGGCGAACAGGTCGAACGTTCCGACATGCTGGACGAGAACGATCGCATGATCGCCGAGGACAAGCGTCCGGCTTCGTACGACAACGTGCTGCTCGGTATCACGAAGGCGTCGCTGTCGACCGACTCGTTCATCTCCGCGGCATCGTTCCAGGAAACGACCCGCGTGCTGACCGAAGCGGCGATCATGGGCAAGCGCGACGATCTGCGCGGCCTGAAGGAAAACGTGATCGTCGGCCGTCTGATTCCGGCCGGTACGGGTCTCGCGTTCCACAAGGCACGCAAGGCGAAGGAATCGTCGGATCGCGAGCGTTTCGACCAGATCGCAGCAGAAGAGGCGTTCGATTTCGGCACGCCGAGCACGCCTGCTGCGGAAGAGCCGCAACAGCACCCGGCAGCCGAATAAGCGCGGGCGGCGCGAGCCGCCTCGCCTCGCTGTCATCGAAACCGCCCGGTTTTGCCGGGCGGTTTTTTTTATCCGTCGTTCACGCGCATGACGCGCTTGCGCATCGCCGGCACCGGCTGCCTGCGAGCGGCGCTCCACATGGCTGCAGGTGCTGTCGCAGGCATCGCGATCGCTTGCGGCGCGGCCTCCGCAGGCCCGTCATGCGCGCGAACGAACCCTGTCCGATCGACCAACGTTGCACGATTCGCCACGCGTAGCGTGAGCGGGTTGTTAAAATTGCGGTCATCCTTCCGCCGTCCTCGTTCTCACTCATGTCCCGCGCCCTCGAAATTCTCGACGAAGTCTTTGGTTATTCCGCATTTCGCGGCCAGCAGGGCGAGATCGTCGAGCACGTCGCCGGCGGCGGCGATTGCCTCGTGCTGATGCCGACCGGCGGCGGCAAGTCGCTGTGCTACCAGATCCCGGCGCTGCTGCGCCGCGAGACCGGGCAGGGCGCCGGCATCGTCGTGTCGCCGCTGATCGCGCTGATGCAGGACCAGGTCGCCGCGCTGCGCGAAGTCGGCGTGCGCGCGGCCTACCTGAATTCGACGCTGTCGGGCGCCGAAGCCGCGGCGACCGAGCGCGCGCTGCGCGAGGGCGAGATCGACCTGCTGTATGTCGCGCCTGAACGGCTGATGACGGGGCGTTTCCTCGAGTTGCTCGAGCGCGCGAAGATCGGCCTGTTCGCGATCGACGAAGCGCACTGCGTGTCGCAATGGGGGCACGATTTCCGTCCGGAATACATTCAGTTGTCGGTGCTGCACGAGCGGTTTCCGTCGGTACCCCGCATCGCGCTGACCGCCACGGCCGACGCGATCACGCGCGACGAGATCATCCATCGCCTCGCGCTCGACGACGCGCGCGTGTTCATATCGAGCTTCGATCGCCCGAACATCCGCTACCGGATCGTCGAAAAGGACAACGCGCGTTCGCAATTGCTCGACTTCATCCGCGCCGAACACACGAATGCCGACGGCACGACTGACGCAGGCGTCGTCTATTGCCTGTCGCGCCGCAAGGTCGAGGAAACGGCCGAGTGGCTGAAGGCGCAGGGCGTGCGCGCGCTGCCGTATCACGCCGGAATGGAGTTCGAGGTGCGGCAGAAGCACCAGGAAATGTTCCAGCGCGAGGAGGGCATCGTGATGTGCGCGACGATCGCGTTCGGCATGGGCATCGACAAGCCCGACGTGCGCTTCGTCGCGCACCTGGATCTGCCGAAGAGCGTCGAGGGCTATTACCAGGAAACCGGTCGCGCGGGCCGCGACGGGATGCCCGCGAATGCGTGGATGGCGTACGGCCTCGGCGACGTCGTCCAGCAGCGCAAGATGATCGACGAGTCCGACGCCGATGACGCGCACAAGCGCGTGCAGACGTCGAAGCTCGACGCGCTGCTCGGGCTGTGCGAGACGATCTCGTGCCGCCGCGTGCGGCTGCTGAACTACTTCGGCGAGGCGAGCCAGCCGTGCGGCAACTGCGACACGTGCCTCGAGCCGCCCGATTCGTGGGACGCGACGCGCGAGGCGCAGATGGCGCTGTCGTGCGTGTTCCGCGCGCAGCGTTCGAGCGGCTTCAACTTCGGTTCGAGCCATCTGATCGAAATCCTGCGCGGCGGGCGCACCGAGAAGGTGTTGCAGCGCGGGCATGACCAGCTCAGCACGTTCGGGATCGGTGCGTCGCTATCCGAGCCCGAGTGGCGCGCGATTTTCCGGCAGCTCGTCGCGTACGGCTACCTGGCGGTCGATCATGGCGGCTTCGGCGCGCTGATGCTGACCGAGGCCGCGAAGCCCGTGCTGAAGAACGAGGAGAAGGTCACGCTGCGCCGCTACGTGAAGCCGCAGCGCACGCGCCAGTCGTCGAGCCGCAGCGGCACGCGCGTCGATCCGACGGCCGGCATGGGCACGCGCGAGCGCGCACGGTGGGATGCACTGCGCGAGTGGCGCGCGGAAACCGCGAAGACGGACGGCGTGCCGGCCTACGTGATCTTCCACGACGCGACGCTCGCCGAAATCGCGCGCAACGCGCCGGAGACGATCGACGACCTGCGCCATATCCCCGGCATGGGCGTGCGCAAGCTCGAACGCTTCGGCGACGAGATCATCGACGTCGTCGAATCGGCCTGACACAGGTGTTCCGACCCTTCCGGTAAACCGCGCGGCCGGCCGGCGAATCACGCAAGCCGTTGACTTAGTTGGTATTTCCGGAATATCATGTTTGGTTCCGGTATTCGGTGGGCCGAGTCGCGTTCGAAGGTTCGCGTCCGTTTCGCCGGTTCGGAAGTCAACTGTGCGCCGATTTTCGCTTTGCCCGAAATCGATGTGCAGATTTTGTTCAATTTCAGGAATAAACAATGCCAACCATCAACCAACTGGTTCGCAAAGGCCGTCAGTCGGAAACGACGAAGAGCAAGAGCCCGGCCCTGCAGGACTGCCCCCAGCGTCGCGGCGTGTGCACCCGTGTGTACACGACGACGCCGAAGAAGCCTAACTCGGCACTCCGTAAGGTTGCCAAGGTTCGTCTGACGAACGGCTTCGAAGTGATTTCGTACATCGGTGGTGAAGGCCACAACCTGCAGGAACACTCGGTTGTGCTGATCCGCGGCGGCCGTGTGAAGGACTTGCCGGGTGTGCGTTACCACATGGTTCGCGGCTCGCTGGATACCCAGGGCGTCAAGGACCGTAAGCAAGCGCGCTCGAAGTACGGCGCGAAGCGTGCAAAGGCTGCCAAGTAAGCAGTTTTTGATCAGGGATCGCCTCTGGGCGGTCAAGGCGGGAGTGCCGGATTGCCGGTGCTGTCGAGTAAGTGGTCACCCGGCCAAGCTGGTTAGTCGTGAAGATGTGATCGGGTTTGTTGGTGGCCGCGGAGCTGGATACAGCTCCAACTGAACAAGTAAAGGAAGAATCATGCCGCGTCGTCGCGAAGTCCCCAAGCGGGAAGTGTTGCCGGATCCGAAGTTCGGCAACGTTGATGTAGCCAAGTTCATGAACATGCTGATGCTGTCCGGCAAGAAGTCGGTCGCAGAGCGCATCGTTTATGGCGCATTCGAACAGATCCAGACCAAGGGTGGCAAGGACCCGCTGGAAGTGTTCACGGTTGCGCTCAACAACGTGAAGCCGGTGGTCGAAGTGAAGAGCCGTCGCGTTGGTGGTGCCAACTATCAAGTTCCGGTCGAAGTGCGCCCGTCGCGTCGTATGGCATTGGCGATGCGCTGGCTGCGCGAGGCTGCGAAGAAGCGCAGCGAGAAGTCGATGGCCCTGCGTCTGGCAGGTGAACTCTCCGAAGCGGCCGAAGGCCGTGGCGGCGCGATGAAGAAGCGCGATGAAGTTCACCGCATGGCAGAAGCCAACCGCGCGTTCTCGCATTTCCGTTTCTAAGCGCCTGGCTGGGCTGTTAGCGGAAATAAATTCCGGGCGGGTGCGCTTTTCAGGCGCCTCGCCCGTTTGTGTTGAAGCATGATGCAGCAGGGCTGCATCATGTCATCCCAGTAGAGGATCAAAGTGGCTCGCAAGACTCCTATCGAGCGCTACCGCAATATCGGTATTAGCGCTCACATCGACGCCGGCAAGACGACGACGACCGAGCGCATTCTGTTTTACACCGGTGTGAACCACAAGATCGGTGAAGTTCACGACGGCGCAGCCACGATGGACTGGATGGAGCAGGAACAGGAGCGTGGCATCACGATCACGTCCGCTGCTACCACGGCCTTCTGGAAGGGCATGGGCGGCAACTATCCGGAACACCGCATCAACATCATCGACACCCCGGGCCACGTCGACTTCACGATCGAAGTGGAGCGCTCGATGCGCGTGCTCGACGGCGCGTGCATGGTGTACTGCGCAGTGGGCGGCGTGCAGCCGCAGTCGGAAACGGTGTGGCGCCAGGCGAACAAGTACAAGGTGCCGCGTCTCGCGTTCGTCAACAAGATGGACCGTACCGGCGCGAACTTCTTCAAGGTCTACGACCAGCTCCGTCTGCGCCTGAAGGCGAACCCGGTTCCGGTCGTGGTGCCGATCGGCTCGGAAGAAAACTTCAAGGGCGTGGTCGACCTGATCAAGATGAAGGCGATCATTTGGGACGAAGCGTCGCAAGGCACGAAGTTCGACTACGTCGACATCCCGGCCGAACTCGCCGAGACCTGCAAGGAATGGCGCGAAAAGATGGTCGAGGCGGCTGCTGAAGCCAACGAAGACCTGATGAACAAGTACCTGGAAGAAGGCGATCTGCCGGAAGCCGACATCGTCAAGGCGCTGCGCGACCGTACGATCGCGTGCGAAATCCAGCCGATGCTGTGCGGTACCGCGTTCAAGAACAAGGGCGTGCAGCGCATGCTCGACGCCGTGATCGATTTCCTGCCGTCGCCGGTCGACATCCCGCCGGTCAAGGGCGAACTCGAAAACGGCGATTCCGCAGAGCGCCGTGCGGCGGACGACGAGAAGTTCTCGGCGCTCGCGTTCAAGATCATGACCGACCCGTTCGTCGGCCAGCTGATCTTCTTCCGTGTGTACTCGGGCGTGGTGAATTCGGGCGATACGCTGCTGAACTCGACGAAGGACAAGAAGGAACGTCTGGGTCGTATTCTGCAGATGCACGCGAACCAGCGCGAAGAAATCAAGGAAGTGCGCGCAGGCGACATCGCTGCTGCGGTCGGCCTGAAGGAAGCGACCACGGGCGACACGCTGTGCGATCCGGCGAACCCGATCATTCTCGAGCGCATGGTGTTCCCGGAGCCGGTGATTTCGCAGGCTGTCGAGCCGAAAACCAAGGCTGACCAGGAAAAGATGGGCCTCGCGCTGAACCGCCTGGCGCAGGAAGATCCGTCGTTCCGCGTGCAGACCGACGAAGAGTCGGGCCAGACCATCATTTCGGGCATGGGCGAGCTCCACCTCGAAATTCTGGTCGACCGGATGAAGCGTGAATTCGGCGTGGAAGCAACCGTCGGCAAGCCGCAGGTTGCCTACCGCGAAACGATCCGTTCGACGGCGAAGGATGTCGACGGCAAGTTCGTCAAGCAGTCGGGTGGTCGCGGCCAGTACGGTCACGCGGTCATCACGCTCGAGCCGAACGAACAGGGCAAGGGCTACGAGTTCTTCGACGAGATCAAGGGTGGTGTGATTCCGCGTGAATACATCCCGGCGGTCGACAAGGGTATCCAGGACACGCTGAAGTCGGGCGTGCTGGCAGGCTTCCCGGTCGTCGACGTGAAGGTTCACCTGACGTTCGGTTCGTACCACGACGTTGACTCGAACGAAAACGCGTTCCGGATGGCCGGTTCGATGGCGTTCAAGGAAGCGATGCGCAAGGCGAACCCGGTCGTGCTCGAGCCGATGATGGCTGTCGAAGTCGAGACGCCGGAAGACTACATGGGCAACGTGATGGGCGACCTGTCGGGCCGTCGCGGTATCGTCCAGGGCATGGAAGACATGGTTGGCGGCGGCAAGATCGTGCGCGCCGAGGTGCCGCTGTCGGAAATGTTCGGTTATTCGACGTCGCTGCGCTCGCTGACGCAAGGTCGTGCAACGTACACGATGGAGTTCAAGCACTACGCTGAAGCTCCGCGCAACGTTGCCGACGCGATCATCAGCGCGAAGTCGAAGTAAATCTGAAGCTATCAACCGATTATTTTTTGAAAGAAGAGAATCATGGCAAAGGAAAAGTTTGAGCGGACCAAGCCGCACGTGAACGTTGGTACGATTGGTCACGTTGACCACGGCAAGACGACGCTGACGGCAGCGATCACGACGGTTCTGACGAAGAAGTTCGGCGGCGAAGCGAAGGCATACGACCAGATCGACGCGGCACCGGAAGAAAAGGCGCGCGGCATCACGATCAACACGGCACACGTCGAGTACGAAACGGCTAACCGCCACTACGCACACGTCGACTGCCCGGGCCACGCTGACTATGTGAAGAACATGATCACGGGCGCGGCACAGATGGACGGCGCGATCCTGGTTTGCTCGGCAGCAGACGGCCCGATGCCGCAAACGCGTGAGCACATCCTGCTGGCGCGTCAGGTTGGCGTTCCGTACATCATCGTGTTCCTGAACAAGTGCGACATGGTGGACGACGCTGAACTGCTCGAGCTGGTCGAGATGGAAGTTCGCGAACTCCTGTCGAAGTACGACTTCCCGGGCGACGACACGCCGATCGTGAAGGGTTCGGCGAAGCTGGCGCTGGAAGGCGACACGGGCGAGCTGGGTGAAGTGGCGATCATGAGCCTGGCCGACGCGCTGGACACGTACATCCCGACGCCGGAGCGTGCAGTTGACGGCGCGTTCCTGATGCCGGTGGAAGACGTGTTCTCGATCTCGGGCCGTGGTACGGTGGTGACGGGTCGTGTCGAGCGCGGCATCGTGAAGGTCGGCGAAGAAATCGAAATCGTCGGTATCAAGCCGACGGTGAAGACGACCTGCACGGGCGTTGAAATGTTCCGCAAGCTGCTGGACCAAGGTCAGGCAGGCGACAACGTTGGTATCCTGCTGCGCGGCACGAAGCGTGAAGACGTGGAGCGTGGCCAGGTTCTGGCGAAGCCGGGTTCGATCACGCCGCACACGCACTTCACGGCTGAAGTGTACGTGCTGAGCAAGGACGAAGGCGGCCGTCACACGCCGTTCTTCAACAACTACCGTCCGCAGTTCTACTTCCGTACGACGGACGTGACGGGCTCGATCGAGCTGCCGAAGGACAAGGAAATGGTGATGCCGGGCGACAACGTGTCGATCACGGTGAAGCTGATCGCTCCGATCGCGATGGAAGAAGGTCTGCGCTTCGCAATCCGCGAAGGCGGCCGTACCGTCGGCGCCGGCGTCGTCGCCAAGATCATCGAGTAATATCGACGATCCGCGGATCCCGACGGGGTCCGCGATTCCACGGTATGTGGTTGTACCGTCGAAACCGGGTGTCCAGCTTGCGCTGGCACCCGGTTTTGTTTTTCCGGTGCTTCGTTGCATGGGCCGAGAAACCCGCACCACCGCTCCAGAATTTCGTGTAGAATCGCGGACTTAGCAGTGGAAGTACTGTCCGGAACCTGATGTCTCGCTCCCCGCAGGCGTCATGTTTCACGTTCTTTTAGTGTCCGGCGATGCAACATCGCCTCGCTCTTTTCAAGGAATCGTCATGCAGCAACAGAAAATCCGCATTCGCCTGAAGGCTTTCGACTATCGTCTGATCGATCAATCGGCTGCCGAGATCGTCGATACCGCGAAGCGGACTGGCGCAATCGTCCGTGGCCCGGTGCCGCTGCCGACGCGCATTCAGCGTTTTGACATCCTGCGTTCGCCGCACGTCAACAAGACGTCGCGCGATCAGCTCGAAATCCGCACCCACCAGCGCCTGATGGACATCGTCGATCCGACCGACAAGACGGTTGACGCGCTGATGAAGCTCGATCTGCCGGCTGGCGTCGACGTGGAAATCAAGCTGCAGTAAGGCTTCCAGCACCGAACGGCTTGCCGGGCGGTGCTAAGTCTTTGTATTGCTTGCGGAAATCGAGAGGTCGGGCTATACTGCTTGGCTTTTCGCGTATTCGCGTAAAAAAGTTGGGCCTTGCGTGCCCGGCATTTTGTAAATCAGCCCCGACCAATCGCAGTCGGGAATGGAGAAAATGATGAGCCTTGGACTCGTAGGTCGCAAGGTTGGCATGACCCGTATCTTCACGGCTGAAGGGGATTCGATTCCCGTCACCGTGCTGGACGTGTCGGACAACCGCGTGACGCAGATCAAGACTGTTGAAACCGACGGCTACACGGCCGTGCAGGTTGCATTCGGCTCCCGCCGCGCCTCGCGCGTGACGAAGCCGCTGGCAGGTCATCTCGCCAAAGCCGGTGTCGAAGCCGGTGAAATCCTCAAGGAATTCCGCATTGACGCGGCCAAGGCAGCCGAGCTGTCGAATGGCGCCGTGGTCGGTGCAGATCTTTTCGAAGTGGGCCAGAAGGTCGACGTGCAAGGCGTGTCGATCGGTAAGGGCTACGCCGGTACGATCAAGCGTTACAACTTCTCCTCCGGCCGTGCCACGCACGGTAACTCGCGCTCGCACAACGTGCCGGGCTCGATCGGTATGGCGCAGGATCCGGGTCGCGTGTTCCCGGGTAAACGCATGACGGGTCACATGGGTGACGTGACCGTGACGGTGCAGAACCTCGAAATCGCTCGTATCGACGCAGAGCGCAAGCTGCTGCTCGTCAAGGGTGCGATTCCGGGCGCGAAGGGTGGCAAGGTTTTTGTCACGCCGGCCGTCAAGACCAAGGGGGCGAAATAATGGAACTCAAGCTCCTGAACGAAAATGGTCAGGAAGGTGCAGTGGTCAACGCATCGGACGTCGTGTTCGGTCGTGACTACAACGAAGCGCTGATCCACCAGGTCGTCGTCGCTTACCAGGCGAATGCTCGCCAGGGTAACCGCGCGCAGAAGGACCGCGAGCAGGTCAAGCACACCACCAAGAAGCCGTGGCGCCAGAAGGGTACGGGCCGTGCTCGTGCCGGTATGTCGTCGAGCCCGCTGTGGCGTGGCGGTGGTCGTATCTTCCCGAACTCGCCGGAAGAAAACTTCTCGCACAAGGTCAACAAGAAGATGCATCGCGCAGGTCTCTGCTCGATCTTCTCGCAGCTGGCCCGTGAAGGCCGTCTGTCGGTCGTCGAGGACATCATCCTCGAAGCGCCGAAGACCAAGCTGCTGGCCGAAAAATTCAAGACCATGGGTCTCGACTCCGTGCTGATCATCACCGACACGGTTGACGAAAACCTGTACCTGGCTTCGCGCAACCTGCCGCACGTGGCAATTGTCGAGCCGCGCTACGCTGACCCGCTGTCGCTGATCTACTTCAAGAAAGTGCTGGTCACGAAGGCTGCGGTCGCCCAGATCGAGGAGTTGCTGTCATGAGCGAGATTCGCAAGAACGATCATCGTTTGATGCAGGTCCTGCTCGCACCGGTGATCTCGGAAAAGGCGACGCTGGTTGCCGACAAGAACGAGCAAGTCGTGTTCGAAGTCGCGCCGGATGCCACGAAGCAGGAAGTGAAGGCGGCTGTCGAGCTGCTGTTCAAGGTTGAAGTTGACTCCGTCAACGTGCTGGTTCAGAAGGGCAAGCAGAAGCGCTTTGGCCGTTCGATGGGCCGCCGCAAGGACGTGAAGAAGGCGTACGTTTGCCTGAAGCCCGGCCAGGAAATCAACTTTGAAGCGGAGGCCAAGTAATCATGGCAATCGTTAAAGTTAAACCGACTTCGCCGGGTCGCCGCGCGATGGTCAAGGTGGTCAACAAGAACCTGCACCAGGGCAAGCCGTTCGCGGCACTGCTCGACTCGCAGAGCTCGACCGCCGGCCGTAACAACAACGGCCGCATCACCACGCGCCATAAGGGCGGTGGCCACAAGCAGCACTATCGTATCGTCGATTTCCGTCGCACGAAGGATGGCATCCCGGCAAAGGTCGAGCGTCTCGAGTACGACCCGAACCGCAGCGCGAACATCGCGCTGGTGCTCTACGCAGACGGCGAGCGTCGCTACATCATCGCCCCGAAGGGCCTGACCGTCGGCCAACAGCTGATGTCGGGTTCGGAAGCGCCGATCCGTGCAGGCAACACGCTGCCGATCCGCAACATTCCGGTCGGTACGACGATCCACTGCATCGAGATGCTGCCGGGCAAGGGCGCGCAAATGGCGCGTTCGGCTGGCACGTCGGCCATGCTGCTGGCGCGCGAAGGCGTCTACGCGCAGGTTCGCCTGCGTTCGGGCGAAATCCGCCGCGTGCACATCGAGTGCCGTGCAACGATCGGTGAAGTCGGCAACGAAGAGCATAGCCTGCGCCAGATCGGCAAGGCTGGCGCGAACCGCTGGCGCGGTATCCGCCCGACGGTGCGTGGCGTTGCGATGAACCCGGTCGATCACCCGCACGGTGGTGGTGAGGGCAAGACGGCTGCAGGTCGCGACCCGGTGAGCCCGTGGGGTACGCCGGCTAAGGGTTACCGCACCCGCAGCAACAAGCGCACGACGACGATGATCGTCCAGCGCCGTCACAAGCGTTAAGGAGTAGGCAATGGCACGTTCTGTTAAAAAAGGTCCGTTCTGCGACGCCCATTTGCTGAAGAAAGTTGAGGCGGCTGCAGCTTCGCGCGACAAAAAGCCGATCAAGACCTGGTCGCGTCGCTCGACGATTCTGCCGGATTTCATCGGCCTGACGATCGCTGTTCACAACGGCCGTCAACACGTTCCGGTGTACATCTCGGAAAACATGGTCGGCCACAAGCTTGGCGAGTTCGCACTGACCCGTACGTTCAAGGGTCACGCAGCCGACAAGAAGGCCAAGAAATAAGGGGCAATCAAGATGGAAGTGAAAGCAATTCATCGCGGTGCCCGCATCTCGGCGCAAAAAACGCGCCTTGTGGCTGACCAGATCCGCGGTTTGCCGGTCGACAAGGCGCTGAACGTTCTGACGTTCTCGCCGAAGAAGGCGGCTGGCATCGTGAAGAAGGTTGTGCTGTCGGCAATCGCGAATGCGGAGCACAACGAAGGCGCCGATATCGACGAGCTCAAGATCAAGAGCATCTACGTCGACAAGGCTGCATCGCTCAAGCGTTTCACCGCGCGCGCCAAGGGCCGCGGTAACCGCATCGAGAAGCAATCCTGTCACATCACTGTGACGGTCGGGAATTAAGGAGCCATACGATGGGACAGAAAATTCATCCGACTGGCTTCCGCCTGGCTGTCAGCCGTAATTGGGCTTCGCGTTGGTACGCGAACAACAACAATTTCGCGGCGATGCTGCAGGAAGACATCGGTGTTCGTGAGTACCTGAAGAAGAAGCTGAAGAACGCTTCGGTCGGTCGGGTCGTCATCGAGCGTCCGGCAAAGAACGCGCGCATCACGATTTACAGCTCGCGTCCGGGCGTCGTCATCGGCAAGAAGGGCGAGGATATCGAACAGCTGAAGACGGAACTGCAACGCCGCATGGGCGTTCCGGTCCACGTCAACATCGAAGAGATCCGCAAGCCGGAAACCGATGCGCAACTGATCGCTGACTCGATCACGCAACAGCTTGAGCGCCGGATCATGTTCCGTCGCGCGATGAAGCGTGCGATGCAGAACGCGATGCGTCTGGGTGCCCAGGGCATCAAGATCATGAGCGCCGGCCGTCTGAACGGTATTGAAATCGCTCGTACGGAGTGGTATCGCGAAGGTCGCGTGCCCCTTCACACGCTGCGTGCCGATATCGACTACGCGACTTCGGAAGCGAAGACGACCTACGGGATCATCGGCGTCAAGGTGTGGGTGTACAAGGGCGACACGCTCGGCCGCAATGACGCACCGGTGGTGGAAGAAGTAGCCGAAGACAAGCGTCCGCGTCGCAATGCGCGTCCGGGCGATCGTCGTCCGCGCCGTGACGGCGAAGGCGGTGCTCCGGGTGCTCGCCGTGGCGCACCGCGCCGTGGCGCCGGCAAGCCCGAAGACGGCAAGACTGGAGAATAACGATGCTGCAACCGAAACGCAGAAAGTATCGTAAAGAGCAGAAGGGTCGTAACACCGGCAAGGCGACGCGCGGCAACGCAGTGTCGTTCGGTGAATTCGGCCTGAAGGCGATCGGTCGCGGTCGTCTGACCGCACGTCAAATTGAAGCGGCGCGTCGTGCAATGACGCGTCACATCAAGCGTGGCGGCCGCATCTGGATCCGGATCTTCCCGGACAAGCCGATTTCGCAGAAGCCGGCCGAAGTGCGTATGGGTAACGGTAAGGGTAACCCGGAGTACTACGTCGCCGAGATTCAGCCGGGCAAGATGCTCTATGAAATGGACGGCGTAACCGAAGAACTGGCACGCGAAGCGTTCCGTCTGGCTGCAGCCAAGCTGCCGCTGAAGACGGCATTCATCGTGCGCCAGCTCGGCGCCTAAGGAGAAAACATGAAGGCTTCCGAACTTCTCCAGAAAGACCAGGCCGCGCTCAACAAGGAGCTGGCGGACCTGCTGAAGGCGCAATTCGGCCTGCGCATGCAACTCGCGACCCAGCAGCTCACGAACACGAGCCAGCTGAAGAAGGTTCGTCGCGACATCGCACGTGTGCGGACCGTCATGACTCAGAAGGCGAACCAGAAATGAACGATAGCGTGAAAACCTCGCTGAAGCGGACGCTGGTCGGTCGGGTCGTCAGCAACAAGATGGACAAGACCGTCACCGTGCTGATCGAGCACCGCGTCAAGCACCCGATCTACGGCAAGTATGTCGTGCGCTCGAAGAAGTACCACGCGCACGATGAAACGAACACCTGCAACGAAGGCGATCTCGTCGAAATCCAGGAAACTCGTCCTGTTTCGAAGACGAAGGCCTGGACGGTGTCGCGCCTCGTCGAAGCAGCTCGCGTCATCTAAGCGGGCCGTGCGGTAGGCAGTAACAGGCACTTCTCCACGAAGTGCTTGAAATCGCAAAGTTTTTGCTTGCGTGACCAGGGTTATTTGTTATAATCCTGGTCTTCCCTCTTTATGGGAGCCCCGTCGCGGGCGAAGTTGGTGGGGGAAGCGGACTGGCGCCAGCCTGTCCGAAAGATTCACCGAATTGCGATGGCGGGTTTCGTTTGCCGTCGCTGCTGTTCCAACCCAAGCAGCCGATTGGCTGACGGGACCAAGACTGACCGAATGCATCATGGTGGTGCATCCGGATTAAGTTGGGAAAGACAAACCATGATCCAGACCGAATCTCGGCTCGAAGTAGCCGACAACACGGGTGCACGTGAAGTCCTGTGCATCAAGGTGCTCGGCGGCTCGAAGCGTCGTTATGCCGGCATTGGCGACATCATCAAGGTGAGCGTCAAAGAGGCAACGCCGCGCGGGCGCGTGAAGAAAGGCGAAATTTACAACGCCGTGGTGGTCCGCACCGCCAAGGGTGTGCGCCGTCAAGACGGCTCGCTGATCAAGTTCGACGGCAACGCCGCTGTGCTTTTGAATAACAAGCTCGAGCCGATCGGCACCCGTATCTTCGGGCCGGTGACGCGTGAGCTGCGTAGCGAACGATTCATGAAGATCGTTTCGCTGGCGCCGGAAGTGCTGTAAGGAGTCGCGATGAACAAGATTCGCAAGGGTGACGAAGTGATCGTCGTTACCGGCAAGGACAAGGGCAAGCGCGGCGTCGTGCTGGCTGTCGGTGCTGAGCATGTGACGGTTGAAGGTATCAACCTCGTCAAGAAGCATGTGAAGCCGAACCCGATGAAGGGTACGACGGGCGGCGTGGAAGCGAAGACGATGCCCCTGCATATTTCGAACGTCGCACTGGTCGACGCGAATGGCAAGGCGTCGCGTGTTGGCATCAAGGTCGAGGAAGGCAAGAAGGTTCGCTTCCTGAAGACGACCGGTGCCGTACTGAGCGCCTGACGCAGCGGAGTAAAAAATGGCTCGTTTTCAAGAGTTTTACAAAGAAAAGGTTGTGCCCGGCCTGATCGAGAAGTTCGGTTACAAGTCGGTCATGGAAGTGCCGCGCATCACCAAGATCACGCTGAACATGGGTCTTGGCGAAGCGATCGCTGACAAGAAGATCATCGAGAACGCCGTTGGCGACCTCACGAAGATCGCTGGTCAGAAGCCGGTCGTGACGAAGGCGCGCAAGGCAATCGCAGGCTTCAAGATCCGCCAGGGTTATCCCATCGGCGCGATGGTGACGCTGCGCGGTCGTGCGATGTATGAATTCCTCGACCGTTTCGTGACCGTTGCCCTGCCCCGCGTGCGTGACTTCCGCGGCGTGTCGGGTCGTGCTTTCGATGGCCGTGGCAACTACAACATCGGTGTGAAAGAGCAGATCATTTTCCCCGAAATCGACTACGACAAGATCGACGCACTGCGTGGGCTGAACATCAGCATCACGACGACTGCGAAGACCGACGACGAAGCAAAGGCTCTGCTCGCCAGCTTCAAGTTCCCGTTCAGAAACTGAGGTTACCGTGGCTAAACTGGCACTGATCGAACGTGAAAAGAAGCGCGCCCGCCTGGTCGCGAAGTTCGCAGCAAAGCGCGAAGCGCTGAAGGCGATCGTCGAAGACCAAAGCAAGTCGGAAGAAGAGCGCTACGAAGCACGCCTGGAGCTGCAGCAACTGCCCCGCAACGCAAACCCGACCCGCCAGCGTAACCGCTGCGCGATCACGGGCCGTCCGCGTGGCACGTTCCGTAAATTCGGCCTCGCGCGTAACAAGATTCGTGAAATCGCATTCCGTGGCGAGATTCCTGGCCTGACCAAGGCGAGCTGGTAATAGGAGAAACGTAAATGAGCATGAGTGATCCTATCGCCGATATGCTGACTCGCATCCGCAACGCGCAGATGGTCGAGAAGGTATCGGTCGCGATGCCCTCGTCGAAGGTCAAGGTTGCAATCGCGCAAGTCCTGAAGGACGAAGGTTATATCGACGATTTCGCGGTGAAGGCTGAAGGCGCGAAGGCAGAACTGAACATCGCGCTGAAGTACTACGCTGGCCGTCCGGTCATCGAACGCCTCGAGCGCGTGTCGAAGCCTGGCCTGCGCGTCTACCGCGGTCGTAACGACATTCCGCAGGTCATGAATGGCCTCGGCGTGGCAATCGTGTCGACGCCGAAGGGCGTGATGACCGACCGCAAGGCGCGCGCTACCGGCGTCGGCGGCGAAGTCATCTGCTACGTCGCTTAAAGCCGAGGAGAGAGAAACATGTCTCGAGTAGGTAAGAGCCCGATCGCGCTGCAAGGCGCGGAAGTCAAGCTGGCCGACGGTGCAATCACCGTCAAGGGCCCGCTGGGCACCATCACGCAAGCGATCAATCCGCTCGTGAACGTGGCGAACAACGACGGCACGCTGAATCTGTCGCCGGTCGACGAAAGCCGCGAAGCAAATGCACTGTCGGGCACGATGCGCGCGATCATCGCGAATGCCGTGCACGGCGTGACCAAGGGTTTCGAGCGCAAGCTGACGCTGGTTGGCGTCGGTTACCGTGCGCAAGCGCAAGGCGACAAGCTGAACCTGTCGCTGGGTTTCTCGCACCCGGTGGTGCACCAGATGCCGGAAGGCGTCAAGGCTGAAACCCCGACGCAAACCGAAATCGTGATCAAGGGGATCAACAAGCAACAAGTCGGTCAAGTAGCTGCGGAAGTTCGCGGTTACCGTCCGCCGGAGCCCTACAAGGGCAAGGGCGTGCGCTATTCCGACGAGGTTGTGATCCTCAAAGAAACGAAGAAGAAGTAAGGGTGCGCAATCATGGATAAGACTCAATCTCGCCTGCGCCGCGCTCGCCAGACGCGTATCAAGATCGCTGAGCTGCAGGTCGCGCGTCTCGCCGTGCATCGCACGAACACGCACATCTACGCTCAAGTGTTCTCGCCCTGCGGCACCAAGGTGCTGGCCAGTGCGTCGACGCTCGAGGCAGAAGTGCGCGCCGAGCTCGCCGACAAGTCGGGCAAGGGCGGCAACGTTAACGCCGCGACGCTGATCGGCAAGCGTATTGCCGAGAAGGCAAAGGCCGCCGGCATCGAATCCGTCGCCTTCGACCGCTCGGGCTTCCGCTACCACGGCCGCGTTAAAGCGCTGGCTGAGGCAGCTCGCGAAGCTGGGCTCAAGTTCTAAGGAAGGAATTCGTCATGGCAAAGATGCAAGCGAAAGTTCAGGCTGACGAGCGCGACGACGGCCTTCGTGAAAAGATGATTTCGGTCAATCGCGTGACCAAGGTCGTGAAGGGTGGCCGTATTCTCGGCTTCGCCGCACTGACCGTGGTTGGCGATGGTGATGGCCGCATCGGTATGGGCAAGGGCAAGGCGAAGGAAGTGCCGGTCGCTGTCCAGAAGGCAATGGAACAAGCTCGCCGCAACATGTTCAAGGTGCCGCTCAAGAACGGCACGCTGCAGCACGAAGTGCACGGCAAGCACGGTGCATCGGCCGTCCTCCTCGCTCCGGCGAAGGCAGGTACGGGCGTGATCGCCGGCGGCCCGATGCGCGCAGTGTTCGACGTGATGGGCGTTCAGAACGTTGTGGCTAAGAGCCACGGTTCGACGAACCCGTACAACCTCGTTCGCGCCACGCTGGACGGCCTGCGCAAGCAGTCCACCCCGGCAGACATCGCGGCGAAGCGCGGCAAGTCCGTCGAAGAAATTTTGGGCTAAGCCCGGGTGGTCACCATGTCTGAAAAAACTGTCAAGGTTCAGCTCGTTAAGAGCCTGATCGGGACCCGCGAATCGCACCGCGCGACCGTGCGTGGCCTGGGCCTGCGCCGACTCAACTCGGTCAGCGAGCTGCAGGACACGCCGGCGGTCCGCGGCATGATCAACAAGGTCTCGTACCTCGTTAAGGTCATCGCGTAAGCGGCCCTACGGATCAAGGAGTTGATATGGAATTGAATAACCTGAAGCCGGCAGCTGGCGCCAAGCACGCCAAGCGTCGCGTCGGCCGTGGCATCGGTTCGGGCCTCGGCAAGACGGCTGGCCGTGGTCACAAGGGTCAGAAATCGCGTTCGGGCGGCTTCCACAAAGTCGGTTTCGAAGGCGGTCAGATGCCGCTGCAACGTCGTCTGCCGAAGCGCGGCTTCACGTCGCTGACGAAGGAATTCGTCGGTGAAGTGCGCCTGGGCGACCTCGAGAAGCTGCCGGTCGACGAGATCGATCTGCTCGCACTGAAGCAAGCCGGCCTGGTCGGCGAGCTGACGAAGAGCGCAAAGATCATCGCGACGGGTGAACTGAAGCGCAAGATCGTCGTGAAGGGTCTCGGTGCCACCAAGGGTGCGCGCGCTGCGATCGAAGCGGCTGGCGGTTCGTTCGCCGAGTGACACGCGTAGCGCGTCGTCACTTGCATTCATCGGAGAAGGTACTTGGCTAACAGCCCGAGTCTTGCAAAACCCGGTCGAAGCACGGCGAAATTCGGCGATCTGCGTCGGCGAGCGATGTTCCTGCTCCTGGCGCTGATCGTCTATCGCATCGGCGCGCACATTCCCGTGCCGGGCATCGATCCGGATCAACTGGCTAAGCTGTTCCAGAGCCAGGCGGGTGGCATCCTGGGCATGTTCAACATGTTCTCGGGTGGCGCACTTTCCCGCTTCACGATCTTTGCGCTGGGGATCATGCCGTACATTTCGGCGTCGATCATCATGCAGTTGCTGGCGATCGTCTCGCCGCAGCTCGAGGCGCTGAAGAAGGAAGGGCAGGCAGGGCAACGGAAGATCACGCAGTACACGCGGTATTTCACCGTGGTGCTCGCGACCTTCCAGGCGTTCGGTATCGCGGCTGCGCTGGAAAACCAGCCGGGCCTCGTCACCGATCCCGGCATGCTGTTCCGTCTGACGACGGTCGTGACGCTGGTTACCGGCACGATGTTCCTGATGTGGCTCGGCGAGCAGATTACCGAGCGTGGTCTGGGCAACGGTATCTCGATCATCATCTTCGGCGGGATCGCAGCAGGGTTCCCGAATGCCGTCGGTGGGCTGTTCGAGCTGGTGCGTACGGGTTCGATGAGCATCATTTCGGCGATCATCATCGTCGTTCTGATTGCCGCGGTGACTTACCTGGTCGTGTTCATCGAACGCGGTCAGCGGAAGATCCTCGTGAACTACGCGAAGCGCCAGGTCGGCAACAAGATCTACGGCGGGCAGTCGTCGCACCTGCCGCTGAAGCTGAACATGTCGGGCGTGATTCCGCCGATCTTCGCATCGTCGATCATCCTGTTCCCGGCAACGATTCTCGGCTGGTTCAGTACCGGTCAGCCGACGGGAAGCTGGATTTCCAATACGTTGCATAACGTTGCGGAAGCGCTGAAGCCGGGCCAGCCGGTCTATGTGCTGCTGTACACGCTGGCAATCGTGTTTTTCTGCTTCTTCTACACCGCACTGGTGTTCAACAGCAGGGAAACCGCGGACAACCTGAAGAAGAGCGGCGCGTTTGTTCCGGGCATCCGTCCGGGCGATCAGACCGCACGATATATCGACCGCATCCTCACGCGTCTGACGCTGGCCGGTGCGATCTACATCGTCTTCGTGTGTCTGCTGCCGGAATTCCTGGTGCTGCGCTGGAACGTGCCGTTTTATTTTGGTGGAACGTCGCTGCTGATCATTGTCGTCGTCACGATGGACTTTATGGCGCAGGTGCAGTCGTACGTTATGTCGCAACAGTATGAGTCGCTGCTCAAGAAGGCCAACTTCAAGGGCGGCAACATCCCAATGCGTTAATAAGGACTATGGCCAAAGACGATGTAATCCAGATGCAGGGTGAGGTGATCGAAAACCTCCCGAATGCGACCTTCCGTGTGAAGCTGGAAAACGGCCATGTCGTGTTGGGGCATATCTCCGGAAAGATGCGGATGCACTACATCCGCATTCTCCCGGGCGACAAGGTGACGGTTGAGTTGACGCCTTACGATCTGTCTCGTGCGCGGATCGTGTTCCGGGCGAAGTGATTTGAAAAAAGGGTATTATCATGAAAGTGATGGCATCGGTTAAGCGCATTTGCCGCAATTGCAAGATCATCAAGCGCAAAGGCGTCGTTCGCGTGATCTGCAGCTCGGATCCGCGCCACAAGCAGCGCCAAGGCTGACCGCGCGTTTGTTTGCGCTTTTTGTTTGAGGAAAAACAATGGCTCGTATCGCAGGGGTTAACATCCCGAATCACCAGCATACCGAGATTGGCCTGACGGCAATCTTCGGTGTCGGCCGCACGCGCTCGCGCAGCATCTGCGTGGCAGCTGGCGTGGAATTCTCGAAGAAGGTCAAGGACCTGACCGACGCAGATCTCGAAAAGCTGCGTGAAGAAGTGGGCAAGTTTGTCGTCGAAGGCGATCTGCGCCGTGAAGTGACGATGAACATCAAGCGCCTGATGGACCTCGGTTGCTACCGTGGCGTCCGTCATCGCAAGGGCCTGCCGATGCGCGGTCAGCGTACGCGTACGAACGCACGTACCCGTAAGGGTCCGCGTCGTGCAGCGCAAGCGCTGAAGAAGTAAGCGGAACTGACAGTTACAGGAAAACGTAATGGCTAAGGCTTCGAACACCGCGGCGCAACGCGTTCGCAAGAAGGTTAAGAAGAACGTCGCTGAAGGTGTGGTTCACGTCCACGCGTCGTTCAACAACACGATCATCACGATCACCGATCGCCAAGGCAACGCGCTGGCATGGGCGACGTCGGGCGGCCAGGGCTTCAAGGGCTCGCGCAAATCGACGCCGTTCGCTGCTCAGGTCGCAGCCGAGTCGGCTGGCCGCGTCGCGATGGAATATGGCGTGAAGAATCTGGAAGTGCGGATCAAGGGCCCGGGCCCGGGTCGCGAGTCGGCAGTGCGTGCACTGCATGGCCTCGGCATCAAGATCACCGCGATTTCGGACGTCACCCCGATTCCGCACAACGGCTGCCGCCCGCCGAAGCGTCGTCGTATCTAAGAATGTGCTGGCACGCACGTGCTAGCGCATTGCCTGTCGCCGCTCAGCGTCGACGGGCGTTGCTTTTTTGATTGACTAAGCCCACCGTTCGCCCCAAAGGGAGCGGACTAGCGCGGATTTCGATCCGCGTGACTGATTGATAAAGGAATGCAAAGTGGCACGTTATATCGGCCCCAAAGCCAAGCTGTCCCGCCGTGAAGGCACCGACCTGTTCCTGAAGAGCGCGCGCCGCTCGCTCGCCGACAAGTGCAAGCTCGACAGCAAGCCGGGTCAGCACGGCCGTACCTCGGGCGCACGTACGTCCGACTACGGTACGCAGCTGCGCGAAAAGCAGAAGGTCAAGCGTATCTACGGCGTGCTGGAGCGTCAGTTCCGCCGCTACTTCGCTGAAGCCGACCGCCGCAAGGGCAACACGGGTGAAAACCTGCTGCAACTGCTCGAGTCGCGCCTCGACAACGTCGTGTATCGCATGGGCTTCGGCTCGACCCGCGCTGAAGCGCGTCAGCTCGTGAGCCACAAGTCGATCACGGTGAACGGCGTCGTCGCGAACGTCCCGTCGCAGCAAGTGAAGGCGGGTGACATCGTCGCGATCCGCGAAAAGGCGAAGAAGCAGGCGCGTATCGTCGAAGCGCTGTCGCTGGCCGAGCAAGGCGGCATGCCGAGCTGGGTTGCAGTCGATGCGAAGAAGTTCGAAGGCACGTTCAAGCAAATGCCGGAACGCGCTGACATCGCAGGCGACATCAACGAAAGCCTGATCGTCGAATTGTATTCGCGTTAATCCGATTGACGGCCGAGGTACCCCGATTGCGTTGCGCAAGGAAGGGCCTCGGCTGTTTATTTTCTGGTTGTTACCGGTCAGCCTTATCGGTGTAACGAGCCGAGGGTATTGAAAAGGAAAGCCCATGCAAACCAGTTTGCTGAAACCCAAGATCATCGCCGTGGAATCGCTTGGCGAGAACCACGCGAGGGTGGTCATGGAGCCGTTCGAACGCGGTTACGGCCATACCTTGGGCAATGCGCTTCGCCGCGTGCTGCTGTCGTCGATGGTTGGCTACGCGCCGACCGAAGTCACGATCGCGGGCGTGGTGCACGAGTACTCGACGCTTGATGGCGTGCAAGAAGACGTCGTCAACCTGCTGCTGAACCTGAAGGGTGTGGTGTTCAAGCTGCATAACCGTGACGAAGTGACGGTTACGCTGCGCAAGGAAGGCGAAGGCGTCGTCACGGCCGGCGATATCGAGCTGGCTCACGATTGCGAAGTCATCAACCCGAATCACGTGATCGCGCACCTGTCGAAGGGCGGCAAGCTCGACGTTCAGATCAAGATCGAGAAGGGCCGCGGCTATGTGCCCGGCAACGTCCGTCGCTACGGCGAAGACACGGCCAAGATCATCGGCCGCATCGTCCTCGACGCATCGTTCTCGCCGGTTCGCCGCGTGAGCTACGCTGTCGAAAGCGCACGTGTCGAGCAGCGTACCGACCTCGACAAGCTCGTGATGAACATCGAGACGAGCGGCGTGATCACGCCGGAAGAAGCGATCCGTCAATCGGCCCGCATCCTGGTCGACCAGCTGTCCGTGTTCGCGGCACTGGAAGGCACGGAAACGGCTGCCGAGGCACCGTCGCGCGCACCGCAGATCGATCCGATCCTGCTGCGTCCGGTGGACGATCTCGAGCTGACGGTTCGTTCTGCGAACTGCCTGAAGGCCGAGAACATCTACTACATCGGCGATCTGATCCAGCGCACGGAAAACGAGCTGCTGAAGACGCCGAACCTCGGTCGCAAGTCGCTCAACGAGATCAAGGAAGTGCTCGCTTCGCGCGGTCTCACGCTGGGCATGAAGCTCGAGAACTGGCCGCCGGCTGGTCTCGACAAGTAAGCCCGGTTGTTGCTGCAGTTGGCAAAGATGCGGATTTTCCTTTAAAATCCGCATCTTGCTTTTTTCGTTACCGGCCCGTGCACCCTTTGAGGTGCGATAGAAGAGCTGGATCAAAACTTTGAATCAAGGAAACTGAAATGCGCCATCGTCATGGTCTGCGGAAACTGAACCGCACGAGCAGCCACCGTCTGGCTATGCTCCGTAACATGTCCAACTCGCTGATCGAGCACGAAGTCATCAAGACGACGCTGCCGAAGGCGAAGGAACTCCGTAAAGTCGTCGAGCCGCTGATCACGCTCGGCAAGAAGCCGTCGCTGGCAAACCGTCGCCTGGCGTTCAACCGCCTGCGCGATCGTGACTCGGTGGCGAAGCTGTTCGACGTGCTCGGTCCGCGTTTCGCGAACCGTCCGGGCGGCTACCTGCGCGTGCTGAAGTTCGGCTTCCGCGTCGGCGACAACGCACCGATGGCACTGGTCGAGCTGCTCGACCGTCCGGAAGTCGACGAAACGGAAAACGTGCAAGAAGCTGAATAAGCTTCCGGTACGCAGCAGTATCTGAAAGGGGCCGAGCGATTGCTTGGCCCTTTTTGTTTTTGAGACGCCGGCTGCGATCGATTGTCGCAGGCCGGCCCCGGCAGCGTTGCGCGGGCTGCGCTACGATACGGGGCAATCGGCGTAGTTCCCAGATGGGTAACCCGCGCCGGCAGGAGCCGGTAGACCAGCCAGGAGTGCACGGATGATAGTGGTGCTGATGCTGACGACGGTACCCGATGCGGCGACGGCAACAGCACTCGCCGACGGCGCGCTCGACGCGCGGCTTGCCGCGTGCGTGTCGGAGCTCGGTGCGATCAAGTCGCGCTATCACTGGCAGGGCAAGGTCGAAACCGCCGACGAGATCCAGTTGCTGTTCAAGACGAGCCCCGTGCGGGCGCTCGAACTGGAGCGATTTATTCTTGCGCATCATCCGTACGAGACGCCCGAAATCGTCTCGTGGCAGGCGACGGCATCGGCCGCGTACGGCCAGTGGGTGACCAGCGAAACTCAACGTCTATTTCATGTTTAACGGTATGGTGCTTCCCGTGCGCGTGCGCGTGCGCGCGCTGCGGCTTCTTGCAGTCCTGTTGTCGTTCGCGCTCTTGCTGGGCGGGCTGTCCGTCGCGCGCGCGGCCGACGATTTCCTCGATCCGGCGGTCGCTTTCAAGTTCAGCACGAGCGAATCGCCGGGACAGGTGGACGTCCGCTTCAAGGTCGCCAACGGTTATTACCTGTATCGCGAGCGGTTCGCGTTCGCGGTGAAGAGCGGGCAGGCGACGCTCGGCGAGCCCCAATTGCCGGCCGGCCACGTGAAGTTCGACCAGACGTTCCAGAAGGACGTCGAGACCTATCGTGACGAAGTCGTGGTGCACGTGCCGGTCAAGCAGGCGTCGGGGCCGTTCGAGCTCGCGGTGACGTCGCAGGGGTGCGCGGACGAAGGGATCTGCTATCCGCCGGCGGAGCACGTCGTGAAGGTCGACGGCGCCGCGCTGGGTGCAGCCGCATCGTCGTCCGGCGAAACGGCTGCCGCGGGCAGCTGGCTCGACAAGGTCACGAGCGCCGATTTCGCGCAGTCGCTGCTCGAAGGGCACGGCTTCTTCACGATCGTCGCGCTGTACTTCGTCGCTGGCGTCGTGCTGAGCCTCCTGCCCTGTTCGTACCCGATGATTCCGATCGTGTCCGCGATCATCATCGGCCAGGGTACGCGCGCGACGCATGCGCGCGGCTTCGCGCTGTCGCTGACCTACGTGGTCGGCATGGCGCTGGTCTATACGGTGCTCGGCATCGCCGCGGCGCTGGTCGGCCAGAGTCTCGGCGCGTGGCTGCAGAATCCGTGGGTGCTCGGCGCGTTCGGCGTGCTGCTCACCGCATTCGCCGTATCGCTGATTTCGGGCAAGGACATCGCTCTGCCCGAGCGCTGGCAGAACGGCGCGGCCGGGGCATCCAGCGCGCGCCAGGGCGGCCATTTCGCCGCGGTTGCCGCGATGGGCGCATTGTCGGCGCTGGTCGTCGGCGCATGCATGACGGCGCCGCTGTTCGCGGTGCTCGCCTTCATCGCGCACACCGGCAATGCGCTGCTCGGCGGTGCGGCGCTGTTCGCGATGGGGCTGGGGCTCGGCGTGCCGCTGCTGGTCGTCGGCGTCGGTGCCGGGACGGTGCTGCCGCGTGCGGGCGCGTGGATGGATGGCGTGAAGGTGTTCTTCGGCATCGTGCTGCTCGCGGCCGCGCTGTGGATCGTGTGGCCCGTGCTTGCGGGCGGCCTGAAGATGGTGCTCGCCGCGTTGTGGCTGCTCATCGCGGCCGCGGCGCTCGGGTTGTTCACGCCGAATGCCGGCGCCGCGTCGATCTGGCGCCGCCTGGGCCGCGGCGTGGGCGCCGCGCTCGCGATCTGGGCGGCGACGCTGCTCGTCGGTCTGGCTGCAGGGTCGACCGATCCCGTCAAGCCGCTGGCCGTGCTTGCGGCTCGCACGGTTGCGTCGGGCGGTGCGGCGGCGGGCGCGGCAGCCGCGCAGGACGGGCCCGCGTTCGCATCGGTGCGCTCCAGTAGCGAGCTCGACGCGCTGCTGAAGACGTCGGGCCGGCCCGTGATGCTCGACTTCTACGCCGACTGGTGCGTGAGCTGCAAGGAGATGGAGCATCTGACGTTTACCGACGCGCGCGTGCAGGCGCGGCTCGCGAAGCTTCACCTCGTGCGCGCGGATGTCACCGCGAACAACCCGGATGACCAGGCGCTGCTCAAGCGCTTCAACCTGTTCGGACCGCCGGGCATCATCTTCTTCGACCGCAGCGGCAACGAAATCGGGCGCGTGGTCGGCTATCAGGCGGCCGAGACGTTCCTGCGCAGCCTCGATCGGGCCGCTGTCCCGACGGTATGACGCTGCCCACTGGGGGCGGCGGTGAACCGGGGCGCTCGCGCGGCATGAGCTGACGATTCGACGTCGGCTGGCAGGCGGCCTCGATCGGCGGCAAAAAAAACGGCGGAACACCGAGGTGTCCCGCCGTTTTTCCTTACGCCTGCCGGCGCGCGATCAGCGTTGCGCTTTCAGCAGACGCGCGGCGTCGAGCGCGAAGTACGTGAGCACGCCGTCTGCGCCCGCGCGCTTGAACGCGAGCAGCGACTCGAGCACGACCTTGTCGTGGTCGAGCCAGCCGTTCATCGCGGCAGCCTTCAGCATCGCGTATTCGCCGCTCACCTGGTACACGTAGGTCGGGAAGCGGAACTCGTCCTTCACGCGACGCACGATGTCGAGGTACGGCATGCCGGGCTTGACCATCACCATGTCGGCGCCTTCGTCGATGTCGAGGCGCACTTCGCGCAGCGCTTCGTCACTGTTCGCCGGATCCATCTGGTAGGTCATCTTGTTGCCCTTGCCCAGGTTGGATGCCGAGCCGACCGCGTCGCGGAACGGGCCGTAGAACGCCGACGCGAACTTGGCCGAGTAGGCCATGATGCGCGTATGGATATGGCCGTCGCTTTCCAGCATCTCGCGGACCGCGCCGATGCGGCCGTCCATCATGTCCGACGGCGCGACGATGTCGACGCCGGCTTCGGCCTGCGCACGCGCCTGGTCGACCAGGATCTCGATCGTGTCGTCGTTGATCACGTAGCCGTTCTCGTCGAGCACGCCGTCCTGGCCGTGGCTCGTGTACGGATCGAGTGCGACGTCGGTCAGCACGCCGAGCTCGGGGAAGCGCTTCTTCAGCTCGCGCACCGCACGCGGGATCAGGCCTTCCGGATTGGCTGCCTCGCGGCCGTCAGGCGTTTTCAGCGACGGCTCGATGGCCGGGAACAGCGACAGCACGGGCACGCCGAGTTCGACGCATTGCTCGGCGACGCGCATCAGCAGATCGACGGACACGCGCTCGACGCCGGGCATCGACGGCACCGGCTGCCGTTCGTTGGTGCCGTCGACGACGAACACCGGATAGATCAGGTCGTCGGTGGTCAGGCGGTTTTCGCGCATCAGGCGCCGGGAGAAGTCGTCGCGGCGCATCCGGCGCGGACGATGAAGCGGATGGAAGCTCATGTCGATTGGGCAGAAATCAGGGCAGTAAGGACCTTACGGAACCCTTAGGTCATTTTCGGGAGCGTTGGTATATGATAGCGATCGAGCGGCACGCGTCGCGTGCAACTCCCCGCTTCTCCTCCCTGAGCGGGTGCCTGTCGTTTTTCGATTAGGCTGTTTGACCCGCCGTTAAACGGCGGGTTTTTTTATGAGCCGGCCGAATCCGCAGGCGCCGTCAGGTGCGCGCCGCCGATCCCGGCCGCGCGTTGCCCGATCATTGTGCTACAGGCTCGCTTTTTTCGTCGGCGACGGACGGCCGTACCCAGCTCTCGATCAGCTCATGCGCCTCGTCGAGCCCCGTGCGCTTCAGCGCGGAGAACAGCTGGACCGTCAGCTTGCCCTGGACGCCCTGGTCGCGATACGCATCCAGCCCCTTTTGCGTGGTCCGCAGCGCGTTGATGCTTTCCTGCCGCGTCAATTTGTCGCACTTCGTCAGCAGCGTGTGGATCGGCTTGCCGGTCGGCGTGAACCACTCGATCATGCGGCGATCGAGATCGGTCAGCGGACGGCGCGAATCCATCATCAGGATCAGGCCGCAGAGCTGCGAGCGGGTCGCGAGGTAGGACGACAGCAGCATTTCCCAGTGCGCCTTCGCGGCGCCCGGCACTTCCGCGTAGCCGTAGCCGGGCAGGTCGACGAGGTTCGCGACGGGCTCGGCGGCCGGGCCGACGGAGAAGTAGTTGATATGCTGCGTGCGGCCGGGCGTCTTCGATGCGAAGGCCAGCCGCTTCTGGTTGCACAGCACGTTGATCGCCGTCGACTTGCCGGCGTTCGAGCGGCCCGCGAACGCGATTTCCGGCTGTACCGTCGGCGGCAGGTCGCGCAGATGGTTGACGGTCGTGTAGAAGCGGGCTTGATGGAGCAGAAAGGCCATGGGAACCGGAAGGACGGGCGGCGCGAGCCGCTTGGTGGAGGCGGGGTAGCCCCGATAGGCGCGGGAGCTTTCAACACGATATTGTACAATACGGCGGTTTTACCGAAGGCCACCGGGCGCCTGCCTCGCGCTTTTATGTGGCTTCTGCGGTAGACTGGTCGCCGTCGTTTTTTGCAGAACCTCAAATTCCCACAAGACGAAACAGGGTGTGCGAATGAATCGACTGTGCAAGTCTCTGATGGTGCTTCAGGTTGCAGCAGGGTTCGTAGGTTTCGTAGCGGAGGCAAACGCGGCGGATGCGGCAAAGCCGGATCTCGACCGCGGCAAGGCGATTGCCGGGCAGGTCTGCGCGTCGTGTCACGGCGCCGACGGCAATAGCGCGTCGGGCAGTTTCCCGAAGCTTGCCGGCCAGCATCCCGAGTATCTGGTCAAGCAGTTGAACGACTTCAAGACGCAGCCGGGCGCGAAGGGGCCGGTGCGTACCAACGCGGTGATGGTCGGATTCGCGAGTGCGCTGAGCGCGGACGACATGCGCAACGTCGCCGCGTACTACGGGTCGCAGACGACGAAGCTCGGTACCGCACGCGATGCGGCGACCGTGCCGATCGGCCAGAAGATCTATCGCGGCGGCATCGCGGAGAAGGGCGTGCCCGCCTGCGCGAGCTGCCACGGGCCGACCGGGCAGGGGCTTCCGGTCCAGTACCCGCGTCTGTCGGGGCAGTGGGCCGATTACACGGTCGCGCAGTTGACCGCGTTCCAGCAGGGAGTTGGCGCGCGCAACAACAACGACGCGATGCATCAGATCGCGACGCGCCTGTCGGACAACGAGATCAAGGCCGTCTCGGATTACATCGCGGGCCTGCGTTGAGCGGTCGGTCGCGAATGGAATGACCGGGCGCCCGAAGGGCGTCCGGAGTCAGAACAAGAAAAGGGTGGGGCGCCGCACCGTTGCGGTTGCCTCGCCCTTTTTTGTCAGCACTCGCCGGGCCAAGCCGGGATGAAGAGGCTTGCAGGCGATGGGGGGCTGCGCCCCCCAGGCGAACACAGTGAGCGTGGGGGCTGTTTCCCCTTAGTCGGAGTTTGAATGAGCGTTACCACGTCGGGGTTGCAGTCGAAGTCGAGTCAGGGTGCGTCGAAGCGCGCGGTCGAGCTGCTGAGCTCGATGCGTTTTGCGATCGCGCTGCTGGTGGTGCTGTCGATCGCGAGCATCGTCGGCACGGTCCTGACCCAGGACGATCCGTATCCGAATTACGTGAACCAGTTCGGGCCGTTCTGGGCGGACATCTTCCGCTCGCTCGGCCTGTACAACGTGTACAGCGCGTGGTGGTTCATGCTGATCCTGATCTTCCTCGTCGTGTCGATCTCGCTGTGCGTGATCCGCAACGCGCCGAAGATGCTCGCCGATGCGAAGAGCTGGAAGGACAAGGTCCGCGAAGGCAGCCTGCGCGCGTTCCACCACAAGGCCGAGTACACGGCTTCCGGCACGCGCGCGACCGTTGCGGCGACACTCGCCACGTTCGTCACCAAGGCCGGCTACAAGCACGTCGTGCGTGAAACCGACGGCGCGACGCTGATCTCCGCGAAGCGCGGTGCGATGACCAAGTGGGGCTATATCTCCGCGCACCTCGCGATCGTCGTGATCTGTATCGGCGGCCTGCTCGACAGCAACCTGCCGATCAAATTCCAGATGTGGATGTTCGGCAAGAGCCCGGTCAACACGAGCGCGACGATCAGCGAGATCTCGCCCGACCATCGCCTGTCCGCGTCGAACCCGACGTTCCGCGGTTATGCGTGGGTGCCCGAGGGCCAGTTCGTGTCGACCGCGATCCTGAACCAGCCGAGCGGCTCGCTGATCCAGGACCTGCCGTTCTCGATCCAGCTCAACAAGTTCATCGTCGACTACTACACGACCGGCATGCCGAAGCTGTTCGCGAGCGACATCGTCGTGATCGATCGCGAGACCGGCCAGAAGATCCCGGCGCGCGTCGAGGTCAACAAGCCGTTCACGTACAAGGGCGTGTCGATCTACCAGTCGAGCTTCCAGGACGGCGGCTCGCAGATGCAGATGACGGCCTACCCGATGACGGGCGGCAATGCGAAGACCTTCCCCGTGCAGGGCACGATCGGCAGTTCGGCGCCGCTGCAGATGCCGGGCGCCGACGGCGATACGATCGAGTTCTCCGATTTCCGCGCGATCAACGTCGAGAACATGATCGACGCGAACGGCAAGCCGGACGTGCGCGGCGTCGCGAAGACGGCGTCGCTGAAGGAGGCGTTCGACGAACGGCTCGGCTCCGGCGCGAAGACGTCGAAGCCGGTGCAGCTCCACAACATCGGCCCGTCCGTGCAGTACAAGATCCGCGGCAAGGACGGCCAGGCGCGCGAATTCAACAACTACATGTTGCCCGTCGACATGAACGGCGTGCGCGTGTTCCTCGCCGGCGTGCGCGCGAGCCCGAACGACCCATTCCGCTACATGCGGATTCCGGCCGACAGCCAGGATTCGATCGGCGAATGGATGCACCTGCGCGCCGCGCTCGAAGATCCGGCCGTGCGCGCCGAAGCCGCCGCGCGCTTCGCGCAGCGTTCGCTGCCGGGCACCGACGCATCGCTGCGCGGCCGCCTGCAGGACAGCGCAGCGAAGGTGCTGACCCTGTTTGCCGCCAGCGACGACAGCGTCGGCCGCGGCGCCGACGGCCAGCCGATCGGCGGCTTCCAGGCCGTGGCGACGTTCATCGACCGCTCGGTGCCGAAGGCCGAGCAGGAGAAGGCCGCGAGCCTGCTGCTGCGGATGCTCGAGGGCTCGATGTGGGAGGTGTGGCAGATCGCGCGCGAGCGGGCCGGCGAGCCGTCCGCCCAGCAGGGCACCGACACGATCCGATTCGTGCAGAACGCGATCAATGCGCTATCCGACAGCTTTCTGTATGGATCGCCCGTCTATCTGCAGCTAGACTCATTCAAGCAGGTGCAAGCTTCGGTATTTCAGCTGACGCGCGCACCCGGCAAGAATCTGGTGTATCTTGGCAGCCTGCTGCTGGTCGCCGGCATCTTCTCGATGTTCTACGTGCGCGAACGGCGCCTCTGGTTCTGGCTCAAGGATGCCGGCCCGGGTGTCGAGGTGGTGATGGCGATGTCCACGGCCCGCAAGACCTTCGATTTCGAGAAAGAATTCGTGCAGACGCGCGACGCGGCCGGCGTCGCCTTGCGCGCCGCACCTCGCGACGCCGCGCCCGCCGGTGCGGCATCGACGGCCCGCCCGCCTGCCGGCGGCGGTTCCGATTCCGAGAATTCCACCCGGTAACATCATGGATCTCACGCAAGTTTCCTCTTCCCCCCGGGCGTCGGCCCAGGCCCCGGTTTCGGCGCCGCTGTTCGACGACCGTCCGTTTCTCGCGCGCCTGTCGCTGATCGACTGGCTGTTCGCACTGGCGCTCGTGGCGGGAGCGGGTTATGCGCTCGTGCACTACAACGCGCACATGGATTACTACGACAAGGCGGTGATGCTCGGCACCGTGCCGGCGCTCGTCGCGCTCGGCTGGCGCTGGAAGCCCGCGCGGCTGATGATGGCGTCGATCGCCGTGCTGTCGCTGCTGTCGATCCAGATCTACCAGGGCGATCTCGCGCGCGCCGATTCGGCGTTCTTCCTCAAGTACTTCCTGTCGAGCCAGTCGGCGATCCTGTGGATGAGCGCGTTGTTCGTGCTCGCGACGATCTTCTACTGGATCGGCTTGCTCGCGCGCTCGGAAACGGGCGCCGCGATCGGCCAGAAGCTCACGTGGGTCGCCGTGCTGATGGGCTTCACGGGGCTGATGGTGCGCTGGTACGAGTCCTACCTGATCGGCGCCGACGTCGGGCATATCCCCGTATCGAACCTCTACGAAGTGTTCGTCCTGTTCAGCCTGATCACCGCGCTGCTCTACCTGTATTACGAAGGCCACTACGGCACGCGTTCACTCGGCGCGTTCGTGCTGCTGGTCATCAGCGCGGCGGTCGGCTTCCTGATGTGGTACTCGGTCGCGCGCGATGCGCAGCAGATCCAGCCGCTCGTGCCTGCGCTGCAGAGCTGGTGGATGAAGATCCACGTGCCGGCGAACTTCATCGGCTACGGCAGCTTCGCGCTGTCGGCGATGGTGTCGGTCGCGTACCTGATGAAGGAGCGCGGCGTGCTCGCCGATCGCCTGCCGACGCTCGAAGTGCTCGACGACGTGATGTACAAGTCGATCGCGGTCGGTTTCGCGTTCTTCACGATCGCGACGATCCTCGGCGCGCTGTGGGCGGCCGAGGCATGGGGCGGCTACTGGAGCTGGGACCCGAAGGAAACCTGGGCGCTGATCGTGTGGCTCAACTACGCGGCGTGGCTGCACATGCGGCTGATGAAGGGCCTGCGCGGCGCGGTTGCCGCCTGGTGGGCACTCACGGGCCTGCTCGTGACGACGTTTGCATTTCTCGGCGTCAACATGTTCCTGTCCGGGCTGCACAGCTACGGCAAGCTGTAAGATTTCGGCCGCTCGTCCGACTACAAGACCGCCGGTGCACTGCGTGCCCGGCGGTTTTCTTTTGTAACGGGCGGGCGATCCGGGCGTCGAACGGCGCATGACGGGCCGGGTCGAACGCTGATGAAGCGTGCGCGCGGCGCATGCAGGAGGAGCAGCACGATGTGGATCAAACGCCCTTTGCGGAACGTACTGACCGGCGGTGATATTGCGCACAGCGAGATCACGCCGCGCGCGGTGTTCGAGAACCGGCGGCGCGTCTTGCAGGCGGCCGGTCTCGCGGCGGCGGGCGGGCTGCTCGGCGGCAGCGGCGCGGCATTTGCCGCGTATGCGTCGCCCGACGCGCGGGCGGCGAAGCTCGCGGCGAAAACGAACCCGAAGTTCGTCGCGGCCGACAAGGTGACGCCGTTCAAGGACATCACGTCCTACAACAACTTCTACGAATTCGGCACCGACAAGAGCGACCCGGCGCAGAACGCCGGCACGCTGCGGCCGCGCCCGTGGCGCGTGAGCGTCGAGGGCGAGGTGCTGCACCCGAAGATGTTCGATCTCGACGAGCTGCTGAAGCTCGCACCGCTCGAGGAGCGCGTGTACCGGCTGCGCTGCGTCGAAGGCTGGTCGATGGTGATCCCGTGGATCGGCGTGCCGCTGTCCGAGCTGATCAAGCGTGTGCAGCCGACCGGTAACGCGAAATACGTGCAGTTCGTCACACTGGCCGATCCGTCGCAGATGCCGGGCCTCTCGACGCCCGTGCTCGACTGGCCGTATTCGGAAGGGCTGCGGATGGACGAGGCGATGAATCCGCTGACGCTGTTGACGATGGGCGTCTACGGACAGGTGCTGCCGAACCAGAACGGCGCGCCGGTGCGAATCGTCGTGCCGTGGAAGTACGGCTTCAAGAGCGCGAAGTCGCTCGTGAAGATCCGCTTCGTCGACAAGCAGCCGAAGACGAGCTGGAACACGTACGCGTCGAACGAATACGGCTTTTATTCGAACGTGAACCCGAACGTCGATCATCCGCGCTGGAGCCAGGCGACCGAGCGGCGCATCGGCGAGGACGGTTTCTTCACGCCGAAGCGCAAGACGCTGATGTTCAACGGCTACGGCGATCTGGTCGCGTCGATGTATCAGGGCATGGACCTGAAAAAGAACTTCTGAGCGCGACGGTGAGAAACGACATGCCTCCTTCGACGCTGACGCCCGCGCGCGCAGCCGGCACCGGATCGACCGCACGCGCGACCCGGGCCGGTGCGATTCGTACGGGCGCGCCGCGCTGGCTCATGCCGGCCAAGGTGCTGGTTTTCGCGGCCGGCCTCTATCCGCTTGCGCGTCTCGTGCTGTTCGGGCTGACCGACCGGCTCGGCGCGAACCCGATCGAATTCATCACGCGTTCGACCGGCCTGTGGACGCTCGTGATGCTTTGCATCACGCTGGCCGTCACGCCGCTCCGGCGCATGACGGGCTTCGCGACGCTGCTGCGTTTTCGCCGGATGATCGGGCTGTTCGCGTTCTTTTACGCGACGCTGCACTTCACGACCTACCTGTGGTTCGACAAGTGGTTCGATGTCGTCGCGATCCTGAAGGACGTCGGCAAGCGCCCGTTCATCACGGTCGGCTTTGCCGCATTCGTGCTGCTGATCCCGCTCGCCGCGACGTCGCCGCGTGCGATGGTGCGCCGGCTCGGCCGCCACTGGGCGACGCTGCACGGCGCGATCTACGCGATCGCGCTGTTCGGCGCGCTGCACTTCTGGTGGATGAGGGCCGGCAAGCACGATCTCGCGCAGCCGAAGCTCTACGCGGCGATCGTCGCCGTGCTGCTCGGCTGGCGGCTGGCCGCATGGGGATGGCGGCGCGTGCGCGCGTGACGGCACGGCCTGCAAAAACAAAAGGCGATGACCGGGAAGTCATCGCCTTGTTTCGCGATCTGCGCGGACGCCGTCGCGTCGTTACTGCGCGACGGCCGAGCCTGACGCCGGCGCGGGCATTTTCGATGCGTCGCTCGACAGTTCGGGCGTCAGCGTGAGCGGCGTGCCGGACGAATCGGGCACACTGTCGGATGACGCGTTTTCATCGGTCGGCTTCACGTCCGACGGCGGTGTGTCCTGCTGCTGGATCGGCTTGGGCAGCGGAGGCACGGTAGGCAGATAGAGCGGGCCGCTTTGACCGCAGCCGGCAAGAATCGCCAAAGCCGCTACAATCGCGCTCATCCGGAAAACGACTCGCATGATCGTCCCTGAACAATTGAACCGATAGAGTTTAGCATGTCCGATACCGAATACCTGACCCGTGCCGAGGCCGTGCTGACGGCCGTCGAGCGTACTGTCGACACCGCGAACGACGGCGACCACGACATCGATCTGGAGCGCAACGGCAGCGTCCTGACGCTGACGTTCGAGAATGGCTCGAAGATCATCGTCAACCTGCAGCCGCCGATGAAGGAAGTGTGGATCGCCGCGAAGGCGGGCGGATTCCACTACCGTTTCATCGACGGCGAATGGCGCGATACGCGCACCGGCACCGAGTTCTACGCGGCGCTCACCGAATACGCGACGCAGCAGGCCGGCCTGCCGATCACGTTCAGCGCGTGACGGCCGGGGCGCCGGGCCCCGAACGTCGTACCAAAAGAAAAAGCGCCCCGCGGTTCATTCACGGGGCGCTTTTTTCATGTCCGGGGCCGCGGGTCAGTGGCCCCGGAACAGGTTCATGATGTCCTGCTTTTCCTGCTCGTCGACGTGCGGCGCCGGCGCCGCTTCGTCGACGTTCTGCGCGGCCGGCGCCTGCGGCACACCGACCGTCGACACGAAACCGTGCCCCGGCGTGAAGTCGGTGAAGTACAGCTCGCTGCCGAGCGACTCGACGCCGTCCGGCACCGTCGGCTTGAACTCCGGCACGCCCTTCAGCGCCGCGCCCATGTAGTCGATCCAGACGGGCAGCGACAGGCCACCGCCGGTTTCGCGATCGCCGAGGCTGCGCGGGTTATCGTAGCCGATCCACGCGATCGCGGCGAGTGTGTGCTGGTAGCCGGCGAACCACGCGTCGTGCGAATCGTTCGTCGTGCCGGTCTTGCCCGCGAGGTCGGTGCGCTTCAGGACGTTGGTCCGCGCGCCCGTGCCGCGCTGCGCGACGCTCTGCAGCAGGCTGTTCATCACGTATGCGTTGCGCGCGTCGATCGCGCGCGGCGCGTTCTGCTCGGCGACGAGCGGCTGCGCGCGTGCGACGATCGCGCCGTTCGGATCGGTGACTTCGGCGATCAGGTACGGATTGACGCGGTAGCCGCCGTTCGCGAAGACCGAGTACGCACCGGCCATCTGCAGCGGCGTGACCTGGCCCGCGCCGAGCGCCATCGGCAGGTAGGCCGGATGGCGCTCGGCGTCGAAGCCGAAGCGCGTGATGTACTGCTGCGCGTACTTCGTGCCGATGTGGTTCAGGATCCGGATCGACACGAGGTTGCGCGAGCGCTGCAGCGCGGTGCGCATCGACATCGGGCCTTCGAAGCCGCCGCCGTAGTTCTTCGGCTCCCACGGCTGGCCGCCCGTTTCGGCGGCGCTGAAATACAGCGGGCCGTCGTTGATCACGGTTGCCGGCCCGAGGCCCTTGTCGAGCGACGCCGAGTAGATGAACGGCTTGAACGACGAACCCGGCTGCCGCCACGCCTGCGTGACGTGGTTGAACTTGTTCTTGTTGTAGTCGAAGCCGCCGACGAGCGAGCGGATCGCGCCGTCCTGCGGGATGATCGACAGGAACGCGCCTTCGACCTGCGGCAACTGCGTGATCGACCATTTGCCGGCGTCGTTCTTCACGACGCGGACGATCGCACCGGGGCGGATGCGGCGGTTCGGCTGCGCGTTGGTCGACAGCGCGCCCGACGCGAAGCGCAGGTTGTCGCCTTCGATCGTCGCCGTGCTGCCGTCGATGAACGCGACCGTGATCTGGCGCGGGCTCGCGGCCGTGACGACCGCGGCAATCAGTTCGCCGTTGTCGGGGTGCTCGAGCAGCGCGTCGTCGATCGCCTGTTCGCGGTCGTCCGCACCGGCCGGCAGCTCGATGAAGCCTTCCGGCCCGCGATAGCCGTGCCGGCGCTCGTAATCCATGATGCCCTTGCGCAGCGCGGTGTACGCGACCTGCTGGTCCGCGGAATCGATCGTCGTGACGACGTTGAAGCCGCGCGTGTAGGTTTCCTCGCGGTACTGCGCGTACATCATCTGTCTGACCATTTCCGCGACGTACTCGGCGTGCACGCTGAAATCGCGGCCCGGGCCCTTGACGACGAGCGGCTGCGCGACGGCCTCGTCGTACTGCTCGCGCGTGATGAAGTTCAGCTCGAGCATCCGCTGCAGGATGTATTCCTGGCGCACCTTCGCGCGCTTCGGGTTCACGACCGGGTTATACGCGGACGGCGCCTTCGGCAGCCCCGCGAGCATCGCCGCCTCCGCGAGCGTGATGTCCTTCAGGTCCTTGCCGAAATAGACCCGCGCGGCGCTCGCGAAGCCGTACGCGCGCTGGCCGAGATAGATCTGATTCATGTAGACCTCGAGAATCTGATCCTTCGTCAGCGCGCGCTCGATTCGGTACGCGAGCAGCATCTCGTAGATCTTGCGCGTGTAGGTCTTCTCGCTCGACAGGAAGAAGTTGCGCGCGACCTGCATCGTGATCGTGCTCGCGCCCTGCGATGCATGGCCGTTCGTCAGCGCGACGAAGCCGGCGCGGATGATGCCGGTGAGGTCGACGCCGCCGTGATCGTAGAAGCGTGCGTCCTCGATCGCGAGGATCGCCTTCTTCAGCGAGTCGGGCACGTCCTTGAAATGGACGACGTCGCGGCGCTCTTCGCCGAATTCGCCGATCAGCACGTGATCGGACGTATAGATGCGCAGCGGCACTTTCGGGCGATAGTCGGTCAGCGCGTCGAGCGACGGCATGTTCGGCCACGCGACGACGAGCGCGTAGCCGAGCACGAGGCCGCCGGCCACGACGAGGGCCACGCACATCGCGGCGAAGCCGAGCAGGACTTTTTGCCACCAGGGACGCTTCTTCGGCTCCGGGGCGGGAGGCGGGGACGTAGGAGTCGTGGATTGCATAGGCATACCGGAAAACAGTCTCGCGATTATAGCTGCCCGGTAAGACCGGTCCTGACACGGGGGCTGCCCGCCGAAAAGCCGCGGGTTGCCGTGTCTTCAGCATAGCCCGCGCGCGGCCCTTTCGAGCCGATGCTGGCCGTTCGGCCGACTGTCGGCCGAACGCGCCGCTTTGCAGAATCTGGTCTCGGAAACGCGGCGTGGGCCGCGACGATCGCGGGAGGCCGGGATGGCGGGACGATGGATGGCGCGGTTCGCGCAGGGCAGGCACGGGGCGACGGGAATCGACGTCGGGGCGGAGGAGGTGAGGGTGGTCGCACTGAGCCGGCGCGCCCGTGCTGTCGATGTGCGCGTCGAGGGGCTCGAGCGGGAGCCGGTCGGGTTGGCGGGCGGGCCGGAAGACGCGCGCTGGGCGGCGGTCGCGCGCTCGCTGGCGGCGGCCGTGTCGCGGCTGTCGGCGGCGGGTGTGCGGTGCGAGGCGTGCGGCGTGATGGCGCTGTGCGATGAAGAGATCCGCACCGCGACGCTCGACCTGGCCGGGCGTGACGACGTCGAGGATGCCGCGCGGCAGGCGGCCGAGCGCATTTCGGGGCTGGCGCCGGACAGCCTCGCGTTCGACTGGCGGCAGGATGACGGCGCGCAGTCTGGCGAGATCGAGGTCGCGGTGGCCCCGCTGGCGCTGCTCGAACGGCGGATCGACGTGGCCGCCCAGGCCGGTGTCGACCTGACGGCCGTCGACGGCGAGTCGGCGGCCGCGCTGCGCGCGTTGCGTTATGCGGCGCAGTTCGAGCTCGACGCGCATGGTCCCTATGCCGCGCTCTGGTTCAGCGACTCGGGCGTGCGAGCGTGGCGGGTCGACGGTGCGCTGGCCGCGCAGGTGCTCGCGCTGTCGGGCGGGGTGCCGGAGGCGTTCTCCGACGCATTGCGCCAGCGCGTGCTCGGGGCCGTGCGTTGCGTACTCGTGGCCGGGGACGAGCGGTGCATCGCCCGCTTCGGGACGTCCGTCGCCGATATCGGCGACGTACTCGGCGTAGTTGCGGTGCCGTTCGACTGCACGGGCTGGGATGGGCAGCCGTGCCCGCCCGCCGGCATGCCGGGCGGCCCGGCATTCGCCGTCGCGTTCGGGTTGGCGTTGCGCGGGGTGTGGGAATGATGACCAGCCGCATGCCGGCACGCGTGTTCGGGCCGGCTGCGGTCGATCGTGCGGGGCTCGGCGGTTTCAACCTGCTGCCGTACCGCGAGCGGCTGGCGCAGGCGTTGCGACGTCGCCGGGCCGCGCAGTGCGGGACGGCAATCCTGCTCGGCGTGCTCGGCGCCGGTCTGTGGACGGGCGCTGCCGCATGGCTGCGGTGGCGCGCGGACGCCGAGCGCGCAAGCGTGGAGACGCGGCTGCGGCAGTTGCAGCCGCGGGTGGAAGTTGCGACGCGCGCCGCCGGTGCAGCGGCCGCCGCCGCTCGGCGCGGCGCGCGGGCAGCCGAGCTCGCCGCGCCTTACCGGCGCGTCGCAGCGCTGCTGGCGACGCTGGCGCAGGTGCGAGACGACGCGGTTCGGCTCGACACGCTGCGCACGACACCGACGGGTGCCGAGCTCGATGTGCGCGCCACGAGTTACCGGGCGGCCGAGCGATGGCTCGCTGGGATGGCGCGCGAGCAGCGGGACTGGCGGATCGATATCGACGCGTTGAAGCCTGCTTCGGATGCGCCGGTCGCGTCGACGGGGATGCCGTTCCGGTTCTCGGTCCAACTGCGCTGGCGCGATGCGATGTCGTCGCGGAAGGCGGCGGGAGGAGGAGCATGATGGCGATCGCGCATCGGCCTGCGTCGCGCGGTGAAGCATGGCTGCGCGGCATGCGGCGCGTGTCGCCCGAGGCTGCCCATGCGGCCGGCTGCATGTTCGCGTTCGCAACCGTGCTGGCAGGCGGGATTCATCTGGCGAATGCCGCCGACTGGAGCGGGCTCGCGCACAGTCGCACGTTGCTGGCAGAGGCGCAGGTGCGTGAGGCCGATGCACAGCGCGTGCTTGCGGTCGCCGGGCAGCGGCGCGACGCAGATCCGGCACCAGCGCGCGATGACCGCTTGTCGCCTGCGCCGGAATGGGGCGCGCTGATGCTCGAACTGGCCGATCTCGCAGCGTCGAGCGGGCTGCGTCGCGTATCGATCGAACCGCAGCAAGCCGGCGGCGCGGCGCCGGACGGCCGGCGCACGGTGCGTATCGCCGCGGATGGCGGTTTTCGCGCGTTGTTGCACGTGGTCGGCGGACTGGCGAGCTTCCCGGTGCTGGCGGTGCCGTCGGCGCTGCGTGTCGAGCGAGGATTGCAGGCGGCGCGCGTGGAAATGTCCGTCGACGTTTTTCCGGCGCTGCCGGCGGCAACTGGCGCTGGCGGCACGGTGTCGGTTCCGGCAGCGGCGCTCGACGAGGACCCGTTCGACACGGCTGGCTCGTCCGCAGCGGATGATCAGGCGGCCCGCCTGGCCGGCACGATTCGCGACGCGCGCGCCGGTCTCGCGCTGTTCGACGGCGGCGACGGCACGTTCACCGCCGTGGCGCCCGGCGAAGCGCTCGGGGCTGCGCGCGTGGTGCGTGTCGAGCCTGCGGCCGTGACGCTCGCGACGGCGGACGGGGCGCACCGGCTCGTCCTCGATGACGGAGGCCGGCCATGATGAAGTATGGATGTCGGGCACTCGCCGTCGTCTGGGCCGGATTGATGGCGGCCGGGGCAAGTGCGTCATTGCCACCGCTGCCGGCCGTCTGGCCAGCAGCGGTGATGGATGCGCAGGTGCCGGGCCTGCCGCCGCCCGGAGGCTTGGCCGATGGCGTGGATGATGCCGTGTCGGCGGAGGTCGGCCCGCAACGGTTCGATCACGCGGCTCACGCGGCGCTTCAGGCGGAAACCGCCGCTCCGGCTCCCCGGCTGGAGGGGCCGCCGATCCCGTTGGCGCCGCCGGCCCGGATCAGCGACGACGCGTCACGGCAACCGGGCGATGCGGACGACACGCGGCGGATCTCGCTGAATCTGCAGGGCGTCGGTCTCGCGGCCGCATTCGACGCGTTCGCCCGGTTCACGGGGCTCAATATCGTCGTCGGCGAGCAGGTGCGCGGCACCGTCACGTTACGTCTGAACAATGTTCGCTGGCGCGATGCATTCGACACGCTGCTCGACACGCACGGGCTCGCGATGTCGCGGCGCGGCAACGTGATATGGGTCACACCGGCGGCCGAACTGGCCGCGCGCGAACGCGAGCGCTTCGAGATGCACGCGCGGGCGGCCGATCTGGAGCCGCTCGCGAGCCGTACGTTCGCGCTGCACTACCCGCGCGCGCAGGACGTGCAACGGCTGCTGGCCGGCGCGACCGGCCAGCGCCTGCTGTCGAAGCGCGGCGCCGCGGCGGCCGATCCGCGCACGAACCTGCTGTTCGTCACCGATCTCGAACCGCGTATCGCGCAGATCGCGGGCCTGATCGACGCGATCGACCGGCCGTCGCGGCAGGTCCGGATCGAGGCGCGCATCGTCGAGGGCGAACAGGGCTTCTCGCGCAACCTCGGCGCACGCGTCGCGCTGCGTGCGCAGGGGCGCCCGCCGTCGGGCGACGGCACCACGTTCACGGCGGATGCGCGCAACGCGCTCGACCTTGCCGCGCGGCCGCTCGGCGGCTTCGAGGCGGCAACCGCCGGCTTCACGCTGTTCGCCGCGCCGCTCAGCCGCGTACTCGACATCGAACTGAGCGCACTCGAAGCGCAAGGGCGGGGACAGATCGTTTCGCGTCCGCGCGTGGTGACCGCCGATCGCGTCAAGGCCATCGTCGAGCAGGGTTCGGAGCTGCCGTACCAGGCGAAGGTCGGCAACGGCGTGAGCGGCGTGCAGTTCCGCCGCGCGACGCTCAAGCTCGAGGTCGAGCCGCAGATCACGCCCGACGGGCGCGTGGTGCTCGACCTGGACGTGACGAAGGACAGCGTCGGCGAGCCGACGGCGGCCGGCCCGGCGATCCATACGAAGCACGTGCAGACGCGCGTCGAGGTCGAGGACGGCGGGACGGTCGCGATCGGCGGGATCTACGAGCAGTTGCGCCGGAACGATGTGACGCGGGTGCCGCTCTTGGGCAAAATACCGATTCTGGGCGCGCTTTTCCGGCACCGCGCGCAGCGCGACCAGCGCAGCGAACTGGTCGTCTTCATCACGCCGACCGTCGTCGATGCGCGCTGCGATGCGCGCGGCGCGGCTGGCGCGGATCCCGACAAAACGGGGCCGGAAGCCGCCGGCGCAGGCTCGACAAGGCAGCCGCTTTGCCAGTAAGCTGCGCCACACACCAGCAAGATTGAAGCAGAGGAAGCCGTTGCAAGCGCGGGACCCACATGCAAACGTATTTTTCGTCGGCCTTATGGGAGCGGGTAAGACCACCGTGGGCCGTGCGGTCGCGCGTCGTCTCGACAGGACGTTCTTCGACTCCGACCACGAAATCGAGGCCCGCACGGGCGCGCGCATTCCGGTGATCTTCGAGCTGGAGGGCGAGGCCGGGTTTCGCGATCGCGAAACGCAGGTGATCGCCGAGCTCACGCAGCGCGAGAACATCGTGCTCGCGACGGGCGGCGGCGCGGTGCTGCGCCCGGAAAATCGCGACTGCCTGAAAAGCAATGGCATCGTCGTCTATCTGCGTGCCAATCCGCACGATCTGTGGCTGCGCACGCGCAAGGACAAGAACCGCCCGCTGCTGCAGACCGAAGATCCGAAGGGGCGCCTCGAAGCGCTCTACGAAGTGCGCGACCCGCTGTACCGCGAATGCGCGGATTTCGTCATCGAGACCGGCCGGCCGTCGGTCAACGGTCTCGTCAACATGGTGCTGATGCAACTCGAACTGGCGGGCGTCATCGCCAAGCCGCTACAAGCATGATTACTGTCAACGTCGATCTGGGCGACCGCGCCTATCCGATTCATATTGGCGCCGGCCTGATCGGCCGCGCGGAGCTGTTCGCGCCTCACATCAAGGGTTCGTCCGTCACGATCGTCACGAACACGACGGTCGATCCGCTTTACGGCGACACGCTGCGCGCGGCGCTCGCGCCGCTTGGCAAGCAGGTGTCGACGGTCGTGCTGCCGGACGGCGAGGCGTACAAGAACTGGGAAACGCTGAACCTGATCTTCGACGGCCTGCTGACCGGGCGCGCGGATCGCAAGACGACGCTCGTCGCGCTCGGCGGCGGCGTGGTCGGCGACATGACGGGCTTTGCCGCCGCGTGCTACATGCGCGGCGTGCCGTTCATCCAGGTGCCGACCACACTGCTGTCGCAGGTCGATTCGTCGGTCGGCGGCAAGACGGGCATCAACCACCCGCTCGGCAAGAACATGATCGGCGCGTTCTATCAGCCGCAAGCCGTGATCGCGGACATCGGCGCGCTGGCGACGCTGCCCGACCGCGAACTGGCGGCCGGCGTCGCCGAGATCATCAAGACCGGCGCGATCGCCGATGCGGAATTCTTCGACTGGATCGAGGCGAACGTCGACGCGCTGAACCGTCGCGAGCCGGCAGCGCTCGCGCACGCCGTGAAGCGCTCGTGCGAGATCAAGGCGAGCGTGGTCGCGGCCGACGAGCGCGAAGGCGGCCTGCGCGCGATCCTGAACTTCGGCCACACGTTCGGCCATGCGATCGAGGCCGGGCTCGGCTACGGCGAGTGGCTGCACGGCGAGGCGGTCGGCTGCGGGATGGTGATGGCGGGCGACTTGTCGGTACGGCTCGGCATGCTCGACGAAGCGTCGCGGCAGCGGCTCGACGCGGTGATCGCGGCCGCGCACCTGCCGACCCGCGCGCCCGCGCTCGGCGACGCGCGCTACATGGATTTGATGCGCGTCGACAAGAAGGCTGAAGCCGGCGCGATCAAATTCATCCTGCTGAAGCGATTCGGCGATACGCTGATCATGCAGGCGCCGGACGAAGCCGTATTCGCTACACTGGCGCAGACAACCCGGTAACGGCGGCCCGGATGCCCCGGCGCCCCTGACATGGAGGAGACGTGAGCGAGACATCCAGCAGCACACTGCCCGAAGCCGGCCGCGCATCCGCTGCGCCGGTGGCCGAGCCGCCGACGCTGGCGGCGCTGGAAGCCCATCTCGCTCCGTATGCCGCACACGCGTCGCAGTCGCGCGGCCGCCGCCATCCGGAAACGCCGCCGGCGGCGCGCACCGAATTCCAGCGCGACCGCGATCGCATCGTCCATTCGACCGCGTTTCGCCGGCTCGAATACAAGACGCAGGTCTTCGTCAATCACGAAGGCGACCTGTTCCGCACGCGCCTCACGCACAGCCTCGAAGTCGCGCAGATCGCGCGCTCGGTCGCGCGCAACCTGCGCCTGAACGAGGATCTCGTCGAGGCGATCTCGCTCGCGCACGATCTCGGCCATACGCCGTTCGGCCATGCCGGCCAGGACGCGTTGAATGCATGCATGCGTGACCACGGCGGCTTCGAGCACAACCTGCAGAGCCTTGCCGTCGTCGACGAGCTCGAGGAACATTACGGCGCGTTCGACGGGCTGAACCTGTGCTTCGAGACCCGCGAAGGCATTCTGAAGCACTGCTCGCGCGAGAACGCACGCAAGCTCGGCGCGCTCGGCGAGCGCTTCTTGCAGGGCCGGCAGCCGTCGCTCGAAGCGCAGCTCGCGAACATCGCGGACGAAATTGCCTACAACAATCACGACGTCGACGACGGCCTGCGTTCCGGCCTGATCACGATCGAGCAGCTCGCGGAAGTCGAGCTGTGGCAGCGCCACTACGAAGCGGCGCTCGCCGAATTCCCGCACCTCGAAGGCCGCCGTCTCGTGCACGAGACGGTACGCCGCATCATCAACACGCTGATCGTCGACCTGATCGACGAGACGACGCGCAATCTCGCGCGTGTCGCGCCCGCGTCGCTCGACGACGTGCGCGCCGCGCCGCCGCTCGTGTCGCACAGCGCGACGGTCGCCGCGCAGGCGGCCGCCCTCAAGCGTTTCCTCTTCAAGAACCTGTATCGCCACTACAAGGTGATGCGCATGGCGAGCAAGGCGCAGCGCGTCGTCACGGGGCTGTTCGACGCGTTCATCGACGATCCGCGCCTGTTGCCGCCGCCGTACCAGTCGGACGACACAGCGCAGCAGCCGCGTCTCGTCGCGCACTACATCGCCGGAATGACCGACCGCTTCGCGCTGAAGGAATATCAGCGCCTGTTCGTCATCAACGACAACTGACTGTCACAAACGATCACTAGACTTCGCCGGTTCAATGGCGACGGGAATGTTGCATACGCTGTTGGTAACGTTTTCATAGGAGAGGTCGATGAAGAAGAAGCCTGCGGGGACCATGGTTCGTTCGATCGCGCTCGGCGGCGCGCTGATGTTCGGGGTGCAGCACGTGGCGTTCGCCGCGACGGAGATCCAGTTCTGGCATGCGATGGAGGCCGCGCTCGGCGAGCGGGTCAACGCGATTGCCGAGCAGTTCAACGCGTCGCAGAGCGACTACAAGATCGTGCCGGTCTTCAAGGGCACCTACGACCAGGCGCTTGCTGCCGGCATCGCCGCCTATCGCAGCGGCAACGCGCCGGCGATCCTCCAGGTCTATGAAGTCGGCACGGCCACGATGATGCAGGCGAAGAAGGCCGTCGTGCCCGTCTACGACGTGTTCAAGCAGGCCGGTGTGCCGCTCGACGAAAAGGCTTTCGTGCCGACCATCTCGAGCTATTACAGCGACGCGAAGACGGGCCATCTCGTGTCGATGCCGTTCAACAGCTCGACGCCGGTGCTGTACTACAACAAGGACGCGTTCAAGAAGGCCGGGCTCGACCCGAACCAGCCGCCGAAGACGTGGGACGACGTGAAGGCCGATGCCGAGAAGCTGCGCAAGTCGGGGATGGCGTGCGGCTTCACGACAGGCTGGCAGGGCTGGATCCAGCTCGAGAACTACAGCGCATGGCACGGGCTGCCGTTCGCGAGCCGCAACAACGGTTTCGACGGCACCGACGCGGCGCTCGAATTCAACAAGCCGCAGCAGATCGCGCACGTCGCGTTCCTGCAGCAGATGGCGAAGGACGGCACGTTCACGTACGCGGGCCGCAAGGATGAAGCATCGGCGAAGTTCTACAGCGGCGACTGCGGGATCCTGACGACGTCGTCGGGCGCGCTCGCGAACGTGCAGAAATTCGCGAAGTTCAGCTACGGCACGGGCATGATGCCGTACGACGCGAACGTGAAGGGCGCGCCGCAGAACGCGATCATCGGCGGCGCGAGCCTGTGGGTGCTGGCCGGCAAGGATCCGGCGACCTACAAGGGCGTCGCGAAATTCCTCGCATACCTCGCATCGCCGGCCGTCGCCGCGAAGTGGCACCAGGACACGGGCTACCTGCCGGTCACGACTGCCGCGTACGACCTCACGCGCCAGCAGGGCTTCTACGCGAAGAACCCGAGCGCCGAAACCGCGATCAAGCAGATGCTGAACAAGCCGCCGCTGCCTTACACGAAGGGGCTGCGTCTGGGCAACATGCCGCAGATCCGCACGATCGTCGACGAGGAGTTCGAGCAGGTCTGGGCGCAGAAGAAGTCGCCGAAGGACGCGCTCGATTCGGCGGCCTCGCGCGGCGACGAACTGCTGCGCCGCTTCGAGAAGTCGGGCGGCTGAGCACGCATCGCTTCGTGCCGCCGGCCGCGCCGCGCATGCGTGCGTGCGGTCCGGCGGCGCGGTTTCCTTTCCGTTTCGCCTGACCGGATATCCGCGATGCAATCCCGTTCCCGCTTCGGTACGAGCCTGGTGCCGTACCTGCTGATCGCGCCGCAGCTCGCGATCACCGCCGTGTTCTTCCTGTGGCCGGCCGGCGTCGCGCTGTGGCAGTCGACGCAGATGCAGGACGCGTTCGGCACGTCGAGCGAATTCGTCGGCTTCGCGAACTTCACGCACCTGTTCGCCGATCCGCTGTACCTCGATTCGTTTCGCACGACGCTCGTGTTCAGCTCGCTCGTCACGGTGAGCGGGCTCGTCGTGTCGCTGCTGCTCGCCGCGTGCGCCGACCGCGTGATCCGCGGCGCGCGCGTGTACCGCACGCTGCTGATCTGGCCGTATGCGGTCGCACCGACGATCGCGGCCGTGCTGTGGGCATTCCTGTTCAACCCGAGCATCGGCCTGATCACCTATGCGCTCGCGAAGGGCGGCATCGTGTGGAACCACGCGCTGAACGGCGGGCAGGCGATGTTCCTCGTCGTGCTCGCGTCGGTGTGGAAACAGGTGAGCTACAACTTCCTGTTCTTCTACGCGGGCCTGCAGGCGATCCCGCGCTCGCTGATCGAGGCGGCGGCGATCGACGGCGCGGGGCCGGTGCGGCGCTTCTTCAACATCGTGCTGCCATTGCTGTCGCCGACGAGTTTCTTCCTGCTGGTCGTGAACCTCGTCTACGCGTTCTTCGACACCTTCCCGGTGATCGACGCGGCCACCGGCGGCGGCCCGGCGCAGAGCACGAAGACGCTGATCTACAAGATCTTCGCGGAGGGCTTCCAGGGGCTCGACATCGGCAGCTCGGGCGCACAGTCGGTCGTGCTGATGATCATCGTCGTCGGGCTTACGGTGATCCAGTTCCGCTTCGTCGAACGCAGGGTGCAATACGCATGATCGAAAATCGCAAGGGCTTCGACCTGTTCTGCCACGCGGTGCTGGTCGCGGGCATCGTGCTGATCGTGTTCCCCGTCTACGTCGCGTTCTGCGCGGCGACGATGAATGCGCAGGAAGTGTTCACGGTGCCGCTGTCGCTGGTGCCGAGCACGCATCTGTTCGAGAACATCGCGTACATCTGGGGGCACGGCAGCGGCGGCACGACGGCGCCGTTCGGCCGCCTGCTCGTGAACAGCTTCGCGATGGCGCTCGGCATCGCGGTCGGCAAGATCGCGATGTCGATCCTGTCCGCATACGCGATCGTCTATTTCCGCTTCCCGTTCCGCAACACGGCGTTCTGGCTGATCTTCGTCACGCTGATGCTGCCGGTGGAAGTGCGGATCTTCCCGACCGTGCAGGTCGTGTCGACGCTGCACCTGACGAACACCTACGCGGGGCTCACGCTGCCGCTGATCGCATCGGCGACCGCGACGTTCCTGTTCCGCCAGTTCTTCATGACGCTGCCCGACGAGCTGATGGATGCCGCGCGCATCGACGGCGCGGGCGCGCTGCGCTTCTTCTGGGACGTCGTGCTGCCGCTGTCGAAGACGAGCATCGCGGCGCTGTTCGTGATCACGTTCATCTACGGCTGGAACCAGTATCTGTGGCCGATCCTGATCACGACGGAGGCATCGCTGTCGACCGCGGTGGTGGGCATCAAGACGATGATCGCGAGCGGCGACGCCGCGACCGAATGGCAATACGTGATGGCGGCGACGCTGCTGGCGATGATTCCGCCGCTCGTCGTCGTGCTGGCGATGCAGCGCTGGTTCGTGCGCGGCCTCGTCGATTCCGAGAAATGAATGACGGACGGCAACCGGGAGAAAGACCAAGTATGGCTGCGCTGAGCTTGAAGGGCGTCAGGAAATCCTACGACGGCAAGCAGCATGTGCTGCATGGCATCGACGTCGAGATCGCCGACGGCGAATTCATCGTGCTGGTCGGCCCGTCGGGCTGTGGCAAATCGACGTTACTGCGGATGATCGCGGGGCTCGAGAGCGTGACGGATGGCGAGATCGCGATCGGCGAGCGCGTCGTCAACGCGCTGGAACCGAAGGATCGTGACATCGCGATGGTGTTCCAGAACTATGCGCTGTACCCGCACATGACGGTCGCGCAGAACATGGGCTACGGGCTGAAGATCCGCGGGATCGAGCGTGCGGCGATCGACTCGCGGGTGGCCGCGGCCGCGAAGATCCTCGAGCTCGAGCCGCTGCTCGCGCGGCGGCCGCGCGAGCTGTCGGGCGGCCAGCGGCAGCGCGTCGCGATGGGGCGCGCGATCGTGCGCGAGCCGTCGGTGTTCCTGTTCGACGAACCGTTGTCGAACCTCGACGCGAAGCTGCGCGTGCAGATGCGGCTCGAGATCCAGCGGCTGCATGCGCGGCTCGCGACGACGAGCGTCTACGTGACGCACGACCAGATCGAGGCGATGACGCTCGCGCAGCGCGTGATCGTGATGAACCGCGGCTACGCGGAGCAGATCGGTGCACCGGTCGACGTGTACGAGAAGCCGGCGACGGTGTTCGTCGCGGGCTTCATCGGCTCGCCCGCGATGAACCTGATGCACGGCCGGCTGTCGGACGACGGCGCGACCTTTACGGTCGCGGGCGGCGGCCCCGCGCTGCCGGTCGCCGGCGCGCCCGGTATCGGCGCGGAGATCGCCACCGGGCGCGACTGGGTGCTCGGCGTACGCCCCGAACACATGACGCCGCAGCCGGGCGTCGCGCAGGCGACGCTGCCCGTCGACTCGTGCGAGCTGCTCGGCGCCGACAATCTCGCGCACGGCCGCTGGGGCAACCACGACGTCGCGGTGCGCCTGCCGCACGCGGACCGTCCGGCGCGCGGCACGGCGCTGGCGGCCGCGCTGCCCGCGCACCGGCTGCATTTCTTCGATCCCGAAACCGGCAAGCGTGCCGGCTGAACCTGCTGCATTTGCCGAGAGGCTGACGATGACTTCCCGTACCGACTGGCCTTATCCGCGCGTCGTCGCCCATCGCGGCGGCGGCACGCTCGCGCCGGAGAACACGCTCGCCGCGCTCGACGAGGGGGCGCGACGCGGTCACCGGATGGTCGAGTTCGACGCGAAGCTGTCGGCCGACGACGTGACGTTCCTGCTGCACGACGACACGGTCGACCGGACCTCGAACGGCCAGGGGGCAGCGGCGGGCATGCGTTATGCGGCGCTGGCCGCGCTCGACGCGGGCGCATGGCTCGACGCGCGCTTCGCGGGCGAGCGGATGCCGACGCTCGAGGCGGCGGCGGCGCGCTGCATCGCGCACGGCCTGGCCGCGAATGTCGAGATCAAGCCGTGCCCGGGGCGCGAGCGCGAGACGGGGCAGCGCGTGGCGGCCGACGCGGCCGCGTACTGGCGCGATGCCGAGATCCCACCGCTGCTGTCGTCGTTCTCGTTCGATGCGCTGCAGCAGGCGCGCGCGACCGTGCCGGCGCTGCCGCGCGGGATGCTCTACGAGGCCGTGCCGGACGACTGGCATGCGCAGGTCGTCGACGCGCTCGGCTGCATATCGTTGCATGCAGACCACAAACGGCTCGATGAACCGCTCGTGCGCGCGATCAAGGCGGCCGGGCTGCGCATCCTGGTGTACACGGTGAACGACCTCGAACGGGCGCGCGAACTCGCGCGCTGGGGCGTCGACGCGGTCTGCACTGACCGGATCGACCTGATCGCCCCCGATGCGCTGGACGATATCGCGTAGCGGGGCCGGTCCCGCGCGATGGCGGGTGCGGGAAGACCCTGAGACAAAAAAACGACGCCCCGACGGGAATCCCGCCGGGGCGTTTTGCATCGTGGAGACGTTACGTCACGAAAATTCCGCTACAAATTGCAGCAGGATTAACCATTCCCCAAATATTCGACTACGCTTAGAAGCGGTAGCCGACGTTCAGATACGTGACGATCGGGTTGAGCGAGATCTTCGCTTTCGACGTTTCGGTCAGGGTGCCGACCGGCGTCCGGCGGGCCGTCGTGAAGGTCGCGGTCACGCTGACCGGGATGTACGAGATCGACAGGCCTGCGAACCAGTGTTTCGTGAAGTTGTACGAGAAGCCGGCGTTGAAGACGGGTGCCCACTGGTTGCTGGTCGTTGCGCTGGTCGGGCCGCCGAGCACGCCGTTCTCGAACGTGCCGTTCGTGATCTTTGCGCCGGTGAACCAGACATACGTCGCGCCGACGCCGACATATGGACGGAACTTCGCGTTGGCGTCGTTGAAGTGGTAGCGAAGCAATACGGCGGGGCTCCACTGGTACGCACGGCCGAGTACGCCGAACTTTTCGAACTGACCCTTGCCGGTAATGTCGAACTTCGGCGGTATCCCCATAACGAGCTCGGTGGAGATGTGGTCGGTGACGAAGTAGCCAGTTGCGAGCCCAAGCGTGTCGGCGTCGTTGATGCCGGCGCCCGTGTTGGGAATCGATTGGTTGATGGGCGTGCCGCCAACGCGGTACACGAACAGCGGGTCGCTGCTGTCCTGCGGCGACAGGTGGAGCCAGCCGGTGCTGACGTAGAAATCACCTGCGGATTGTGCGTGTGCCGTACCGCCCGCAAACGTGAATGCGAGCGCTGCGGCCCCCGTAATGGCCAGTTTTCGTTTCATTGTGTCTCCTCCGATCAAAGGCGTGCTCATTATGACGACTGCGTTTAAAACCAAACAAGCTCGTAAGTTAGAGTTTTCACCCTAGGATTAGTACGACCGTACGTATCCGCGCACCGACAGGACGGGCATTCTACGCAGGTGCGCATTTTCGGACCTCCGGGTATTTCCTAACGCGTTCAAACGGACATTCAGCATGGCACGGTTAGCACGACTCTACGTTCCCGACCAGCCGCAGCACGTGATACTGCGCGGCCTGGATCAGCAACCCGCGTTCGTCGACGACCAGGACTACGAACTCTTCATCGATTGCCTGAAGGCCGCCGCGCGCGATCATCACCTGTCGGTGCATGCCTATGTGCTGCTGCCGCGCCAGGTGCAACTCCTCGTGACGCCGAGCGACGAGGCGAGCCTGCCGAAAGCGATGCAGGCCGTCGGTCGCCGCTACGTCGCGCATTTCAACCGGCGCTATTCGCGGCGCGGCACCCTGTGGGAAGGCCGCTATCGCGCGACCGTGATCGAAGGCGAGCGCTATTTCCTGCTCGCGAGCCGCGTGGTCGAGATGAGCCCGGTGCGCTCGCAGCTCGTCGCGACGCCCGAAGCCTATCGCTGGTCGAGCTACCGGCATCACGTCGGGCTCACCGTCGACAGCCTGATCACCGACCATCCGCTCTACTGGGCGCTCGGCAACACACCGTTCGACCGCCAGCGTGCGTACAAGGAGCTGTGCGAGCAGCCGCTCGACGAGCGGCAGGCCGACCAGTTGCAGCAGGCGACGCTGAAGGGCTGGGTGCTCGGCGGCGAGAACTACCGCGAGTGGGCGGCGCGCACCGCGAACCGGCGCGTGTCGCCGCTGCCGCGCGGACGCCCCAGAAAGGTGCGCGAGAACACGCCGCCGATCCAGCAATAACGCGGGAACGGCGGCCGGGAAGCGGCGCTGCGGGCGCCGCTTCTTTTTGCACCAAAACGATACAGCCCCAATAAAACAGCACCAGATCGAAGCATCCGTTTAATTGGGGTTCGATCAAGCGGTTTTTGTTGCTATTCCTTTGATTCGTCGCGTATATTCCGAATTCCGGTGGCCCGGGCGAAGCATGCCCACCCACTGTCGGCCGCGCCGTCTCCCGTCGGGAGCGGGATCGACGGCAACAACAAAACGGTTCAACGGCCCTCCAGGCCCCCTTTACGACGGTGTCCCCATGAACGACCACCAGCAGCCGCTCGCCGCGGTGCCCGCCGCACAAGGTCTGTACGACCCGCAAAACGAACACGACGCCTGTGGCGTCGGCTTCGTCGCTCACATCAAGGGCAAGAAGAGCCACGAGATCATCCAGCAGGGTCTGAAGATCCTCGAGAACCTCGATCACCGCGGCGCGGTCGGCGCGGATCCGCTGATGGGCGACGGCGCGGGCATCCTGATCCAGATTCCGGACGCGTTCTATCGCGAGGAAATGTCGAAGCAGGGCGTGATGCTGCCGCCCGCCGGCGAATACGGGGTCGGGATGATCTTCCTGCCGAAGGAAAACGCGTCGCGTCTCGCGTGCGAGCAGGAGCTCGAGCGCACGGTGAAGGCCGAAGGCCAGGTCGTGCTCGGCTGGCGCGACGTGCCGGTCGACCATGCGATGCCGATTTCGCCGACCGTGAAGGCGAGCGAGCCGCTGATCCGCCAGATCTTCATCGGCCGCGGCAAGGACATCATGGTGACGGACGCGCTCGAGCGGAAGCTGTACGTGATCCGCAAGACGGCGAGCCACCGCATCCAGGCGCTGAAGCTCAAGCACGGCAAGGAATACTTCGTGCCGTCGATGTCGGCGCGCACGGTCGTCTACAAGGGGCTGCTGCTGGCCGGCCAGGTCGGCGTGTATTACCGCGACCTGCAGGACGCGCGCGTCGTGTCGGCGCTCGCGCTCGTGCACCAGCGCTTCTCGACCAACACGTTCCCGGCGTGGGAACTGGCCCACCCGTACCGGATGATCGCGCACAACGGCGAGATCAACACCGTGAAGGGCAACGTGAACTGGCTGAACGCGCGTACCGGCGCGATCGCGTCGCACGTGCTCGCCGACGATCTGCCGAAGCTGTGGCCGCTGATCTACCCGGGCCAGTCGGACACCGCATCGTTCGACAACTGTCTCGAACTGCTGGTGATGGCAGGCTACCCGCTCGTGCACGCGGTGATGATGATGATCCCGGAAGCGTGGGAACAGCACACGCTGATGGACGAGAACCGCCGCGCGTTCTACGAATACCACGCCGCGATGATGGAGCCGTGGGACGGCCCGGCCGCGATCGCGTTCACCGACGGCCGCCAGATCGGCGCGACGCTCGACCGTAACGGCCTGCGTCCGGCGCGCTACATCGTCACGGACGACGACCTCGTCATCATGGCGTCGGAAGCCGGCACGCTGCCGATCCCCGAATCGAAGATCGTCAAGAAGTGGCGCCTGCAGCCGGGCAAGATGTTCCTGATCGACATGGAACACGGCCGCATCATCGACGACAAGGAACTGAAGGACAACCTTGCGAATGCGAAGCCGTACAAGAGCTGGATCGACGCCGTGCGCATCAAGCTCGACGAGATCGAGCCGAAGGCCGAGGAAGTCGCGGCCGGCCGCACGCAAGGCGCCGCGCTGCTCGACCGCCAGCAGGCGTTCGGCTATACGCAGGAAGACCTGAAGTTCCTGATGGCGCCGATGGCGCTGCAGGGCGAAGAGGCCGTCGGTTCGATGGGCAACGACTCGCCGCTGGCGGTGATGTCGAACAAGAACAAGACGCTCTATCACTACTTCAAGCAGCTGTTCGCGCAGGTCACGAACCCGCCGATCGACCCGATCCGCGAGAACATGGTCATGTCGCTCGTGTCGTTCATCGGCCCGAAGCCGAACCTGCTCGACACGAACAACATCAACCCGCCGATGCGTCTCGAAGTGTCGCAGCCGGTGCTCGACTTCAAGGACATCGCGAAGATCCGCGCGATCGACCAGTACACGGGCGGCAAGTTCAGCGCGTACGAGCTGAACATCTGCTACCCGGTCGCGTGGGGCAAGGAAGGCATCGAGGCGCGCCTCGCGTCGCTGTGCGCGGAAGCCGTCGACGCGGTGAAGTCGGGCTACAACATGCTGATCGTGTCGGACCGCAAGACGGACGCCGAGCACGTCGCGATTCCGGCGCTGCTCGCCACGTCGGCGATCCACACGCACCTCGTGCAGCAAGGGCTGCGCACGAGCACGGGCCTCGTCGTCGAGACGGGCTCCGCGCGTGAAACGCACCACTTCGCGCTGCTCGCGGGCTACGGCGCGGAAGCCGTGCACCCGTACCTCGCGATGGAAACGCTCGCGAAGATGGCCGAGGGCCTGTCGGGCGACCTGTCGCCGGAGAAGGCCGTCTACAACTTCACGAAGGCAGTCGGCAAGGGCCTGCAGAAGGTGATGTCGAAGATGGGCATCTCGACGTACATGTCGTACACGGGCGCGCAGATCTTCGAAGCGCTCGGCCTGTCGAGCGACCTCGTCGAGAAGTACTTCAAGGGCACGGCGTCGAAGGTCGGCGGCATCGGCCTGTTCGAAGTCGCGGAAGAGGCGATCCGCCTGCACCGCGACGCGTTCGGCGACAGCCCGGTCCTGCGCGACATGCTCGACGCGGGCGGCGAGTACGCGTACCGCGTGCGCGGCGAAGACCACATGTGGACGCCGGATTCGATCGCGAAGCTGCAGCACGCGACGCGCAGCAACTCGTACCAGACGTACAAGGAATACGCGCACCTGATCAACGACCAGACCAAGCGTCACATGACGTTCCGCGGCCTGTTCGAGTTCAAGGTGTCGCCGGCGAAGGCGATTTCGATCGACGAAGTCGAACCGGCGAAGGACATCGTCAAGCGCTTTGCGACGGGTGCGATGTCGCTCGGTTCGATCAGCACCGAAGCGCACGCGACACTCGCGATCGCGATGAACCGGATCGGCGGCAAGTCGAACACCGGCGAAGGCGGCGAGGACGAAAAGCGCTATCGCAACGAACTGCGCGGCATTCCGATCAAGTCGGGCGAGACGCTAAAGTCGGTGATCGGCGACGAGATCGTCAGCGACATTCCGCTGAAGGACGGCGATTCGCTGCGCTCGAAGATCAAGCAGGTCGCGTCGGGCCGCTTCGGCGTCACCGCCGAGTACCTCGCGTCGGCCGACCAGATCCAGATCAAGATGGCGCAGGGCGCGAAGCCGGGCGAAGGCGGCCAGCTGCCGGGCCACAAGGTGTCCGAATACATCGGCAAGCTGCGTTACTCGGTGCCGGGCGTCGGCCTGATCTCGCCGCCGCCGCACCACGACATCTACTCGATCGAGGATCTGGCGCAGCTGATCCACGACCTGAAGAACGTGAACCCGAGCTCGAGCATCTCGGTGAAGCTGGTGTCGGAAGTGGGCGTCGGCACGGTCGCGGCCGGTGTCGCGAAGGCGAAGGCCGATCACGTCGTGATCGCCGGCCATGACGGCGGCACGGGCGCATCGCCGCTGTCGTCGGTCAAGCACGCGGGTACGCCGTGGGAACTCGGCCTCGCCGAAACGCAGCAGACGCTGGTGCTGAACCGCCTGCGCGGCCGCATCCGCGTGCAGGCCGACGGCCAGATGAAGACGGGCCGCGACGTCGTGATCGGCGCGCTGCTCGGCGCGGACGAATTCGGCTTCGCGACGGCACCGCTCGTCGTCGAAGGCTGCATCATGATGCGCAAGTGCCACCTGAACACGTGCCCGGTCGGCGTCGCGACGCAGGATCCGGTGCTGCGTGCGAAGTTCAAGGGCCAGCCCGAGCACGTCGTGAACTACTTCTTCTTCGTCGCCGAGGAAGTGCGCGAGATCATGGCGCAGCTCGGCATCGCGAAGTTCGACGACCTGATCGGCCGCGCCGACCTGCTCGATACGCGCAAGGGCGTCGAGCACTGGAAGGCGAAGGGCCTCGACTTTTCGCGCGTGTTCTACCAGCCGGAAGAATGCGAGGACGTCGCGCCGCGTCACGTCGACGTGCAGGATCACGGCCTCGAGCGTGCGCTCGACCACGTGCTGATCGAGAAGGCGAAAGCCGCGATCGAGAACGGCGAGCATGTGTCGTTCATCCAGCCGGTGCGCAACGTGAACCGTACGGTCGGCGCGATGCTGTCGGGCGTGATCGCGAAGAAGCACGGCCATGACGGCCTGGCGGACGACGCGGTGCACATCCAGCTGAAGGGCACGGCCGGCCAGAGCTTCGGCGCGTTCCTCGCGAAGGGCGTGACGCTCGACCTCGTCGGCGACGGCAACGACTACGTCGGCAAGGGCCTGTCGGGCGGCCGGATCATTATCCGGCCGACCAACGACTTCCGCGGCAAGTCCGAGGAAAACATCATCTGCGGCAACACGGTGATGTACGGCGCGATCGAAGGCGAAGCGTTTTTCCGCGGCGTCGCGGGCGAGCGCTTCTGCGTGCGCAACTCGGGCGCGACGGCGGTCGTCGAAGGCACGGGCGACCACGGCTGCGAATACATGACGGGCGGCACGGTCGTCGTGCTCGGCGAGACGGGGCGCAACTTCGCGGCCGGCATGTCGGGCGGCCTCGCGTACATCTACGATCCGGAAGGCATGTTCGCGGCGAAGTGCAACAAGTCGATGGTCGCGCTCGAGCCGGTGCTGCAGCAGGCCGAGCAGGAGCGCACGGTCGATCGCGCACTCTGGCACGCAGGCACGACGGACGAAGCGCTGCTCAAGGGGCTCGTCGAGCGTCATTTCCAGTTCACGGGTTCGCCGCGCGCGAAGTCGCTGCTGGAAAACTGGGACGCGGCGCGCCGCCAGTTCGTGAAGGTGTTCCCGCACGAATACAAGCGCGCGCTGGGCGAGATCGGTGCGAAGAAGGCGGCGAAGGAAGTGCTGGCCGCCTGAGCGACGAACGACATAGCGAATGCCGCGCGCGCATGATTGCCGCGCGCGGCTCCCCCACCCGATACACCGAACAGAAGAGCACCTTATGGGCAAGGCAACCGGTTTTCTGGAGTTCGAACGCCGCCACGAGGCGTACGAAGCACCGCTCACGCGCGTGAAGCACTACAAGGAATTCGTCGCGGCACTGACCGACGCGGACGCGAAGGTCCAGGGCGCGCGCTGCATGGATTGCGGCATCCCGTTCTGCAACAACGGCTGCCCGGTCAACAACATCATCCCGGACTTCAACGATCTCGTTTACCGCCAGGACTGGCAGCAGGCGATCGAAGTCCTGCACTCGACCAACAACTTCCCGGAATTCACGGGCCGCATCTGCCCGGCGCCGTGCGAGGCCGCGTGTACGCTCGGGATCAACGAAGACCCGGTCGGCATCAAGTCGATCGAGCACGCGATCATCGACAAGGCCTGGGCGGAAGGCTGGGTGAAGCCTGAGCCGGCTGCGCACAAGACAGGCAAGAAGGTTGCCGTCGTCGGCTCGGGCCCTGCGGGCCTCGCCGCCGCGCAGCAGCTCGCGCGCGCGGGCCACGACGTGACGGTGTTCGAGAAGAACGACCGTGTCGGCGGCCTGCTGCGCTACGGGATTCCCGACTTCAAGCTCGAGAAGTGGCTGATCGACCGCCGCATGCGCCAGATGGAAGCGGAAGGCGTGACGTTCCGCACCAGCGTGTTCATCGGCAAGGATCCGCTGCCCGAGTCGATCGGCAGCCTCGCGAAGGAAACCATTTCGCCGGACACGCTGAAGGAAGAATTCGACGCGGTCGTGATCGCCGGCGGTTCGGAAACGCCGCGCGACCTGCCGGTGCCGGGCCGCGAGCTCGCGGGCGTTCATTTCGCGATGGACTTCCTGCCGCAGCAGAACCGCGTGAACGCGGGCGACAAGCTCGTCGACCAGCTGCTCGCGAAGGGCAAGCACGTGATCGTGATCGGCGGCGGCGATACGGGTTCGGACTGCGTCGGCACGTCGAACCGTCACGGTGCGAAGCAGGTCACGCAGTTCGAACTGCTGCCGCAGCCGCCGGAAGAGGAAAACAAGCCGCTGGTGTGGCCGTACTGGCCGATCAAGCTGCGCACGTCGTCGTCGCACGAGGAAGGCTGCGAGCGCGACTGGGCGGTCGCGACGAAGCGTCTCGAAGGCAAGAACGGCAAGGTCGAGAAGCTGATCGCGGTGCGCGTCGAGTGGAAGGACGGCAAGATGCAGGAGGTGCCGGGCTCCGAGTTCGAGATGAAGGCCGATCTCGTGCTGCTCGCGATGGGCTTCACGCAGCCGGCAGCGCCCGTGCTCGACGCGTTCGGCGTCGCGAAGGACGCGCGCGGCAATGCGCGTGCGGCGACCGAAGGCGATCGTTCGTACTACACGTCGGTCGACAAGGTGTTCGCGGCAGGCGACATGCGTCGCGGCCAGTCGCTGGTGGTGTGGGCGATCCGCGAAGGCCGCCAGTGCGCGCGCTCGGTCGATGCGTACCTGATGGGGCATTCGGAACTGCCGCGCTGAGCTGAATACCGCGAGCGGGTTTCGACGAGAGCCGGGCGTCCGAAAGGGCGCCCGGTTTTTTTGTGGGGCCGGCGGGCGGCGATGGACCGACCGCATGCGGTTCGATGCCGGCCGGCGAGCGACGTCATTGCATCGGCGCTGCCGGGTTGAGCGGAAACATTTGAATCTTCCCGAAGCCCGTGACGCGATGCTCGCAATCGATCGTAGCCACGTAGCTTGCTTCGCGCGACTTCAGATCGAATGCCCACCAGCCGAGCTTGTCGGCATGGTAGCGGGGCATGCCGGCGAATTCGATTGCGTCCGGATCGATGCCGTGCACTTTGACGAACGTGAGAATTTTCGCCTCGAGTTCCGCGACGGAGGCGTCGGGACAATAGCCGTCGTCCCGCTCGTATCTGGCAGTCCCGACGACGAGGAACAACACGACGAGCGCGATGGCTGAAGCGCCGAGAATCAGTACGAGACGAATGGCGTGGCGAGTGAAGGTCGAGATCATGAGCGCGTCCGGAGATTGTTCTGGTCGGTGAAGTTGAATCCCCCTCGCACCCCGTTTCGGCGATCCGGAACGGTGTCCGGGTCTGGTGTCGGGCGAGCGGCATCTGAAAGATATTTCGACGTCCGGATTTTCCAGCCGAGTGAGCGAACCTGCTGCCAAGTTCGGTTGTATGGTCGCGCCGACAACACGCAATTTCGCGAAGTGTCGTCTAACCTGATGACATCCAGCCGCGATTTTTCGACATCTCATATCCTTTCGTTTTGTAATAATCCTTGAAAACTGTCATATCATGTCGCCCCTCGGGCCGCGTTCGCGGTGGTCGCATGTGACTGACTCTATTTACAAGGACTCTGGATGGAAGCATTCGTGCATGGGCTGATCGACGCCGTCAACGGCGTGTTGTGGAACTACGTGCTGATTGCGCTGCTGCTCGGTGCCGGTGTGTGGTTCACGGTGCGGTTCCGGATGATCCAGCTGAAGGCGCTATTCCTCAGCATGAAACTGGTCGGCAGCAAGGGCGAGCCGGGCAGCATCTCGTCGTTCCAGGCGTTCGCGACCGGGCTCGCGAGCCGCGTCGGCACCGGCAACATCGCCGGCGTCGCGGTCGCGCTGACGGTCGGCGGGCCGGGGGCGATCTTCTGGATGTGGATGACGGCGCTGGTCGGGATGTCGTCCGCGTTCGTCGAGGCGACGCTCGCGCAGATCTTCAAGGTGTCGCACCCGGACGGCAGCTATCGCGGCGGCCCCGCTTACTACATCCAGACCGGCCTGCGTTCGCGCGGCTTCGGCGTGCTGTTCTCGCTGTCGCTGATCCTCGCGTTCGGCTTCGTGTTCAACGCGGTGCAGGCCAATGCGATCGCCGATGCGTTCCATACGTCATTCGGCTGGAGCCGCGAGACGGTCGGCCTCGGTCTCGTGCTGCTGAGCGCGCCGATCATCTTCGGCGGCATCCGCCGCATCGCGACGGTCGCGCAGGTGATCGTGCCGCTGATGGCGATCGGCTATCTCGGGCTCGCGGTCTACGCGGTCGCGACGCACATCGCATTGGTGCCGGACGTGATCGCGCTGATCGTGAAGAGCGCATTCGGCCTCGAGCAGGCGGCGGGCGGCCTGACGGGATATGCGGTCAGCCAGGCGATCGCGATCGGCGTGAAGCGCGGGCTGTTCTCGAACGAAGCAGGGATGGGCAGCGCGCCGAACGCGGCCGCGACCGCGAGCACGCGGCACCCCGTCACGCAGGGGCTGATCCAGATGCTCGGCGTGTTCGTCGACACGATCGTGATCTGCAGCGCGACCGCGTTCGTGATCCTGCTGTCGGGCCAGTACGAGCTCGGCACCGGCATGGAAGGCGCGGCGCTCACGCAGCGCGCGATCTCGAGCCACGTCGGCGACTGGGGCGGCATCTACATGGCCGTCGCGATCTTCTTCCTCGCGTTCTCGTCGGTGATCGGCAACTACGCGTATGCGGAAGGCAACGTCGAATTCATCACGAAGCGGCGCGGCGTGCTGCCGCTGTTTCGCGTCGCGGTGCTCGGGATGGTGATGTTCGGCAGCGTCGGGCAACTGCCGCTCGTGTGGGCGATGGCCGATACGAGCATGGGGCTGATGGCGATCGTCAACCTGATCGCGATCCTCGCGCTCGGCAAGTATGCGCACGCCGCGTGGGCCGACTATCGCCGCCAGCGCGCGGCAGGTATCGCCGATCCGGTGTTCACGCGCAACACGATCCCGGAACTCGCGCGCGTGCTGCCGGCCGACGTGTGGGGCGAGCACGGTCCGCTGCCGCAGCGTCCGGTTTCGGCCGAAGCGGCGAGCGCGCCGCGTGCCGCGGTGAGCGAGTCATGAACGGCGACCGGCTCCGTGCGTTCGTCGCGCTGATGCCCGATGCGGTGTCGCGCGACGCACTGCACGCGTTGCCGGTCACCCGCGGTGCGCGGCGCACGCTGCCCGCGCAACTGCACCTGACGCTCGCGTTCATCGGCGCGATCGAACGGGAACGGTGCGACGCGCTGGCCGCGCACCTGCCCGCGCTCGCAGCCGCGCATGCGCTGCCGCTGCTGCCGGTCGAGCGGATCGCGTGGTGGCCGAGCCTGCCGCGCGCGAGGCTGATCGTCGCGGAACTCGAGGCCGATCCGGCCTGCGTCGCGCTGAATGCCGGGCTGGCGGCGCTGCTGGCTGAACTCGGCGTGCCGGTCGACCGGCGGCCGTTCAGGCCGCACGTGACGCTCGCGCGGCTGCCGCGTGACGCGGTCGGACAGCCCGCGCACGGCGGCGCGCCCGGGCGGCCGGTCGTGCTGCGCATCGAAGCGCTGACGCTGTTCGAAAGCCGGCTGTCGCACGAGGGTGTGTCGCATCGGCCGATCGTATCGGCGCCGATCGCATGGGCGGACGGCCGGGCGGTGCGGTGAGCGGTGCTCGCGATGCATGGCGATGGCTGCGCGTATCGCGCCAGCGCATCGCGTCGACGGTGTCGCCCGGCGCCGAGCCTACCGGCCGTAGCGCGCGAGCGTCAGGCCCGACAGGTCGATCTCCGGCTCGCGTCCGGTGACGAGATTCGCGACCACCTTGCCCGAACCCATCGACATCGCCCAGCCCGTCGAGCCGTGGCCGACGTTGAGCCAGAGCCCGTCGATCCCGCTCGCGCCGAGCAGCGGCGGCCCGTCGGGCGTCATTGGCCGGCGGCCGACCCAGAAACGCGCCGATGCGCGATCGGCCGCGTGCGGGAACCAGTCGTCGAGCACCTTCATCAGCGTATCGAGCGCCTGCTGCCGCAGCGCCGCGTGCCGGTTGCCGAGCTCCGCGGTGCCCGCGACGCGCAGCGTCGGGCCGAAGCGCGTGATCGCCGTCTTCAGCGATTCGTCCATCAGCGCGGCGTGCGGCGCCTTTTCATCGTCGACGACCGCGAGCGTCGCCGAGTAGCCTTTCACCGGATACAGCGGCACGTCGATGCCGTGCGGCCGCAGCAGGCCGGCGCTGTCGACGCCGAGCGCGACGACGATCGCGTCGGCGGCGAGCGGGGCATCACTTCGTGCGGCGGCGCCTTCGTCCAGTGAATCGATCCTCACGCCGCGCACGCTGTTGCCGGCGACGTCGAGCGCGCGGATCGCGGTGCGAAAGCGGAACGTGACGCCATTCGCTTCGCACAGCGCGCGCAGTTCGCGCGTGAAGCGTGCGCAGTCGCCGGCTTCGTCGTCGGGCAGGTAGATGCCGCAGACGGGCGCCTGCCGTGCCCAGCGCAGGCCCGGCTCGATCGCCGTGCAGCCGGCCGCGTCGAGTTCGCGAAACGCGATGCCGGCATCGCGCAGCACCTTCAGCGCGGGCTGCACCATCTCGACGTCGAATGCGCCGCGCAACAGTTGCAGGTAGCCGCGACTCGCGCCGTAGTCGAACGGATAACGGTCGCGAAACGCATGCAGGCACGCGCGGCTGTAATACGCGATGCGCTGCATGCGCTGCTTGTTCACGCGGAACCGCTCGAACTCGCATTCGCGCAGCCAGCGCGCGATCCAGCGCCACTGCGCGGCGTCGAGCGTCGGCCGGAAGATCAGCGGCGAAGCGGGCTTGAACAGGTACTTGATGATCTTGCCGGGCATTCCCGGCGCGGCCCACGGCGTCACGTAGCCGGGCGCGATCACGCCCGCGTTGCCGAGGCTCGTCGCCTGTGCGACGTCGGCCTCGCGCTCGATCACGGTGACGTCGCAGCCAGCTTCGCGCAGGTGCCACGCGGTGGTGACGCCGATCACGCCGGCGCCGAGAACGATCACGTGCATGCGGTTTCCGGAACGAAGAGGGCGCTCACGACGCGACGGCCGGATCGTCGACGAGCGACTTGCCGCGCGTTTCCGGCAGCACGAGCGCGGCGACGATCACGAGCAGGTAGCCGCCGCCCGCGACGAGGCCGATCGCCTTCACGAGCGACATCGATTGCGAAAGCGAGCCGACGAGGATCGGGAAGAACGAGCCGAGCCCGCGGCCGAGGTTGTAGCAGAAGCCCTGGCCCGAGCCGCGGATCGCACCCGGATACAGCTCCGACAGATACGCGCCGACGCCCGCGAAGATCCCCTGCACGACGATGCCGAGCGGGAAGCCGAGCAGCAGCATCGCGGTATCGGTGATCGGCAGCATCGTGTACGCCATGCCGAGCGAGAACGAGCCGATCGCGAACAGGATGAACGACGCGCGGCGGCCGAGCCGGTCGGACAGGATCGCACCGACCACGTAGCCGACGAACGAGCCGACGATCAGCACGACGAGATAACCGCTCGTGTTGAACACGGACAGGTGGCGGACGGTTTTCAGGTAGGTGGGCAGCCACGTCGTGATCGCGTAGTAGCCACCGAGCATCCCGGTGCACAGCGCGCTGCCGAACAGCGTCGCGCGCAGGTGCGGCGGCGAGAAGATCTCGAGGAAGTGGCCCGACACGCGGCCTTCGTCGCGGGCGCGGCGCGTGGCCGTGTAGATGTCGGGATCGCTGACGTTGCGGCGGATGTACAGGATCCACAGCGCGGGCACGATGCCGATCCAGAAGCATGCGCGCCACGCGACCTGCTCGGGCAGCAGCGCGAAGAACGCCCAGTACAGGATCGCGGCCGCGGCCCAGCCGAACGACCAGCTGCTTTGCACGGTGCCGACGGCCTTCGCGCGATGCTCGGGCGAGCGGATCGTCTCGGCCATCATGATCGTCACGACCGACCATTCGCCGCCGAAACCGAAGCCCTGCAGCGTGCGCGTCGCGAGCAGCTGCCAGAACGAATGCGTGAAACCGGACAGGCACGTGAACAGCGCGAACGTCGCGATCGTCCACTGCAGCACGCGCACGCGGCCGTAGCGGTCGGCGAGGATGCCGGCGGCCCAGCCGCCGACTGCCGACGAGATCAGCGAACTCGTCGCGATCATCCCGGCCTCGCTCTTCGTCATTCCCCACGTGGCGATCAGCGTCGGGATCAGGAACGAGTAGATCATGAAGTCGAACGCATCGACCGCGTAGCCGCCGAATCCGGCGTACAGCGTCTTGCGCTCGCGCGACGACAATTCGTTGAACCACTGGAATGCCTGCATGCTTGCCGCCCCCTCTCGTCTCGTATCGCGCTGCCGCGTGGCGGTTATTTTACGGTCGCGATGCGGCCGGCCAAAAAGGCCGATGCAGGTTCGTGCGGGAAAGCGGGTAGACGGGAAGGAGGGGGCGATGCCGCTTCAGAGCGTCAGGCCGCCGTCGACGTGGATGACCTGGCCGGTGATCTGCCGCGCCGCGTCCGACAGCAGGAACGCGATCAATGCGGCGACATCGTCGGGTTCGGCGATCCGGCCGAGCGGTGTCGCCTGTTCGGCCTGCGCCCACGCGGCGGCGTTGCCGGCGCTCGGCCCGTGGTCCTTGCGCGTGAAGCCGGGCGCGACCGCGTTGACGGTGATGCCGCGCGCGGCGAATTCGGCGGCCGCGGTGCGCACCAGCGACTCGAGCGCGGCTTTCGCGGCGGCGGTGGCCGCGAACGGCGCATCGGCGCGGTAGCGGTGCGCGACGAACGAACTGAGCGCGACGATCCGCGGCGCGGCCGACGCTTCGAGCAGCGGCCGCGCGCGGCCCGCGAGCGCGGAGAACGCGCCGGGCATCGCCGCGAAGGCGGACGCGAGCGTGTCCGCGGAAAGATCGGAAAAGGCCTGCCGCGCGGCGAAGCCCGCATTCGCGACGAGCTGGTCGAGCCCGCCGAAGCGCGTGGCGGTTGCGTTGACGAGCGTGGCCGCGACGCCCGGCTCGGCGAGATCGCCGGTGAGCGTGATGCATTGCGCGCCGGCCGCCGTGCAGGCGCGTTCGACTTCGGCGAGCCGGGCCCGTGCCGCCTCGTCGGCGCCGCGCGCGTGCAGCGCCAGCGCGATGCCGGGCGCCGCGAGCCGCCGCGCGAGCGCCGCGCCGATCCCCGAGCCTGCGCCGGTGATCAGCACGATCCGCACGATGTGCGCGGCGCGTGCGCTCACGCAGCCACCTTGTCGCCGGCGTTTACGCGCTCGACGTTGATCGTGCCGACGTGGAACGCGGCCAGCGACTCGCGATGCGCGATGCTGACGATCGCGGCTTTCGGCAGCCGTTCGGCGAACAGGTGGTACAGGCGTGCCTCGTTGTCGGCGTCGAGCGCGCTGGTCGCTTCGTCGAGGAACAGGAAGTCGGGCTTGTGCAGCAGCACGCGTGCGCCGGCAAGGCGTTGCTGCTCGCCCGGCGACAGCACGCGTGTCCAGTGCGCGGTTTCGTCGAGGCGCTCGACGTAATCCTCGAGGCGGCATGCGCGCAGCGCGTCGCGGCACGCGTCGTCGCTGAACGTGTCGGGTGTCGCCGGGTAGGTGAGCGCGGCCTTCAACGTGCCGATCGGCAAATAGCTCGTCTGCGGCACGAACATCATCCGCGCGCCCACCGGCGCGTCGATCGCGCCGTCGCCGAACGGCCACAGGCCCGCGAGCGCGCGCATGAACGTGCTCTTGCCGGAACCCGACTTGCCGATCACGAGCCAGCGCGAACCCGGCTCGATCGTCACGTTGCCGATGTCCGCGAGCGCGTTGCCGTTCGGCAGCGCGAGCTTGAGCGACGACGTCGACAGCTTGGCCGCGTCGACGTAGTGCAGGTTGATGCCGCCGTGCTCGGTCGCGGGCGACAGGCTTTCCTTCAGGTGCGACGTGCCCATCACGCGCTTGAATTCGCGCAGACGGTTGACGGTGGCGCGCCATTCGACGAGGGTCGAGTAGCTGTTGATGAACCACGAGAACGAATCGCTGACGGTGCCGAACGCGGACGAGATCTGCATCAGCACGCCGAACGAGAACGCGCCCGCGAAGTACCGCGGCGCGGCGACGACGAGCGGGAAGATGATCGCGATCTGCCCGTAGAAGCTCAGCACGAACGTGAGGCGCTTCGTGTACTTCATCACGCGCCACCAGTTGTCGCGGATGCGCATGAAGAGGTTTTGCGCGTTGCCGGTCTCGGTTTTCTCGCCGTCGTAGAACGCGATCTGCTCGGCGTTCTCGCGCACGCGGATCAGCCCGAAGCGGAAATCGGCCTCGACGCGCTGCTGCTGGTAGTTGATCGACACGAGCGGATGGCCGACCTTCTGGATGATCAGCGAGCCGACCACCGCGTACAGCGCGGCCGCCCACACCATGTAGCCGGGAATCGAGATCGGCGTGGCGCCGAGCGTGAACGTCAGCGCACCGGCGAGCGACCACAGGATCGTGATGAACGACACGAGCGTGACGACCGTCGACAGCAGGTCGAGCGACAGCGCGAGCGTCGTGGTCGAGAACGACTGGAGATCGTCGGTGATCCGCTGGTCGGGGTTGTCCGCGAGGCGGTCGCGTTCGATCCGGTAGAACGCGCGATCGCCGAGCCACTGGCCGAGAAAACGGTCGGTGAGCCACTGGCGCCAGCGGAAGCCGAGCATCTGCCGCAGGTAGCGGCCGTACACCGCGAGGATGATGAACGCGAACGCGAGTGCGGAGAACTGCATCAGCAGGTGCGGGAAGTCGTGGACGTCCTTCGACTGCAGCGCGTTGTAGAACTCGGCGTTCCACTTGTTCAGCCGGACGTTGATCCACACCACGCAGAGGTTGATCGCGATGATCGTGACCAGCAGCCCCCACGCGACTTTCCATTCGGACGATACCCAGTAGGGCTTGATGAGGCTCCATGCGGATACCGGGCGCTCGTCCTGCGGCGCGTCGGAGGCGGCGGAGCGGACGGGGTCGATCGATTGGGTCATGTGCTTCCTGATGAGTAGCCGGCGCGCGGGCCGGGCGAAGCCGGGTGCGCGCCGCGATACGGCATGCCGGGGCGAGGCGCCGACTGACGGCAGGCGTTGCGGATGGTCGCCCGCGCGTCTTAAACGGCGCTTAAGGGCCGGCGGTGACGCGGCAACCGGCCGCTCGCGCGGCCGGCCTGCGGGCATTGTGCCAGAGCGGCGCAGCGCGCCGGCGAATTTGCCGCAGGGGGACAGTTTGCGGCGCTTTCCGCTTTTATGGTCTAATGGCCGACGACGAAACAGGGGTGCTTTGCATGCGGCCGGCGGAAGTTCAGCGCGGTGCGGCGAGGCTGAGAAAGACCCTTCGCACCCGATCCGGGTAATACCGGCGAGGGAAGTTTCTGATCCCGCCGGGCCGCGCTGGCTGCCATCCCACATGGTCAGCGCCCGAGTCCCGCCCGGCCGGCCTTTGCTGCCGGTTTCGTCCTTTGGGTACGCGCATTGCGCGTTACGGAAGGAATGATGACCGCACAATCTTCAGTCTTTTGCATGGCTCCCGGCCCGATGTCGCGTGCGTTCGCACGGGGCGGCGCGTGTGCGTCGACGTTCGTCGTGCGCGCCCGCGCGGTTCGCGAGGAGCGTGCGCGATGAACGTCCAGGATTCACGGCCCGCACGGCCCGATTTCGCGGTGCTCGGCGGCGGTCTCGTCGGCCGCCTGATCGCATGGCGGCTCGCGGGCGACGGGCATCGCGTCGCGCTCTACGAGCGCGGCGGCCCGGACGGCGAGCAGTCGGCCGCGTGGATCGCGGCCGCGATGCTCGCGCCGCTCGCGGAAGCGGCGAGCGCGGAGTTGCTGATCACCGAGCTCGGCGTCGCGTCGCTCGCACGCTGGCCGCAGTGGCTCGCCGAGCTGCCCGAACCCGTCTTCTTCCAGCATCACGGCACGCTCGTCGTCTGGCATCACGCGGACCGTGCGGAGGCGCCGCTGTTCGAGCGGCGGGTGCGCGCGAACGCGCCGGCCGACCTGTTCGACGGCGGCTTCGTGACGCTCGCGGGCGCACAGGTCGATGCGGCGGAGCCCGCGCTCGCGGGTCGCTTCGCGCGCGGCCTGCTGCTGCCGCGCGAAGGCCAGCTCGACAACCGCCAGGCGCTGCGCGCGCTCGCGGCGGGCCTCGCCGAGCGCGGCGTCGAGCTGCACTGGCACGTCGCGATCGACGACGCGAACCTGCCCGCCGCGCATTTCACGATCGATTGCCGCGGGCTCGGCGCGAAATCCGCGCTGCCCGCGCTGCGCGGCATCCGCGGCGAAGTCGCGCGCGTGCATGCGCCCGGCATCGGGCTCACCCGGCCCGTGCGGCTGCTGCATCCGCGCTATCCGCTGTATATCGCGCCGAAGCAGGACGATCTCTACGTAATCGGCGCGACCGAGGTGGAGGGCGAGGACATGTCGCCCGTCAGCGTGCGCTCCGCGCTCGAACTGCTGAGCGCGGCGTTCTCCGTGCATCCGGCGTTCGGCGAGGCGCGCATCCTCGAACTCAATGCGCAGTGCCGGCCGACGCTGCCCGATCATCGCCCGGCGGTGATCTGGGACGGCGCGTCGACGCTCGCCGTCAACGGCCTGTACCGGCACGGCTTCATGATCGCGCCGGAAGTCGCGCACGCGGCGGCGGCGTTCGCCGAAGCCGCACTCGGCGGCGCGTTCGGCGATGCCGACGCGTTTGCCGCGTGGCGCGCTGCCGCGCGCTGGCCGACGCTCCTTCATCACCGCAACGACGCGCGCCAGCCGGCCTGACGCGCGCCGCCGACCGAATCCGACCAAGCCTCATGGATATCCAGATCAACCAACAGACCCTGACGCTGCCCGACGGCGCGACGGTGGCCGACGCGCTCGCCGCGTACGGCGCGCGTCCGCCGTACGCGGTCGCGCTGAACGGCAACTTCGTCGCGCGCACGCAGCATGCGGCGCGCGCGCTCGCGGCGGGCGACAAGCTCGACGTCGTGCACCCCGTCGCGGGCGGCTGAGCGCCGCCGGTTCGTCCCCGCATTTCCAGGAAAACGACATGACGTCCCTCACATCCGCCGACGCGCTGACGCTGTACGGCGAAACCTTCGCGAGCCGCGTGCTGCTCGGCACGTCGCGCTATCCGTCGCTGCAGTCGCTGTCCGATTCGATCGCCGCGTCGCGGCCGGGGATGGTGACGGTCGCGCTGCGCCGCCAGATGACGGGCGGCACGGCCGAAGCCGGCTTCTTCGACCTGCTCAAGCGCCACGCGGTGCCGCTGCTGCCGAACACGGCCGGCTGCCAGACCGTCGCCGAGGCCGTGACGACCGCGCACATGGCGCGCGAGGTGTTCGGCACCGACTGGATCAAGCTCGAGCTGATCGGCGACGACTACACGCTGCAGCCCGACCCGGTCGGGCTGATCGAGGCCGCCGCGCAACTGGTGAAGGACGGTTTCAAGGTGCTGCCGTACTGCACCGAGGATCTCGTGATCGGCCGGCGCCTGCTCGACGTCGGCTGCGAGGCGCTGATGCCGTGGGGCGCGCCGATCGGCACGGGCAAGGGCGTTGTGAACCCGTACGGCTTGCGCGTGCTGCGCGAGCGGTTGCCCGACGTGCCGCTGATCGTCGACGCGGGGCTCGGCGTGCCGTCGCACGCGTGCCAGGTGATGGAGTGGGGTTTCGACGGCGTGCTGCTGAACACGGCCGTGTCGCAGGCCACGCACCCCGAGATCATGGCGCGCGCGTTTGCGCAGGGCGTCGAGGCCGGCCGTGCCGCGTATCTCGCCGGGCCGATGGACGCACGCGAAACCGCGCACGCGAGCACGCCGGTCGTCGGGATGCCGTTCTGGCACCAGGACGGGGGCGACGCATGAGCGCGCGTTTCGCCGACACATTCTGGCCGCCGGCCGATGAACTGGCCGAAGCGGCCGAGCGGATTCGCGCACGGCTCGGCGACTGGCCGGGCACTGCGGCACCGTGGCGGCTTTGCATGGCGGCGCCCGACATGCCGGCCGACGGCGACGTGCTGATCGTGTCGGCCGGCGACCGTACCGCGCAGGCGCGCGCGTCGGCCGCGTCGCGGCCGGCGTCGCCCGATGCGGTCGCGATCGAATTCGACGAGCAGGGCGCGGCGCTGCATGCGGCGGGCGCGCGCTACGCGCTCGACGCCGCGCATCCGCTCGCGGACGACTGGATCGCGGCGCTCGCCGCATTCCTCGATTGCGGCTTCGCGCCGGTCGACGCACTGGTGCTCGCGCTGGCGTGGCGCGACGGCGACGAGACGCGCGCGGCCGACGCGTGGCCGGTCGACGCCGCGCGGTTCCCGCGCGTCGCCGGGCTGCCGGCCGCGCCCGAGCCCGCGTTCGCGCCATGCCCGGCGCAGCTCGGCCTCTATCCGGTCGTGCCGGACGCCGAATGGGTCGAACGTGTGCTCGATTGCGGCGTGCGGACCGTGCAACTGCGCGTGAAAGGCGCGGCGCCGGACGCGCTGCGCCGGGAAATCGCGCGCGCGGCCGCGGCCGGGCGTCGTTATCCCGATGCGCGCGTGTTCATCAACGATCACTGGCAGATCGCTGCAGATGAAGGCGCGTACGGCGTTCATCTGGGTCAGGAAGACCTCGAGACGGCCGATCTGGCCGCGATCGCGCGCGCGGGCCTGCGGCTCGGGCTGTCGAGCCATGGTTATTACGAAATATTGCGGGCGCTGCACGAGCGCCCGAGCTATCTCGCGCTCGGCCCCGTGTACGCGACCGCGACCAAGGCAGTTGCCGCGCCGCCGCAGGGCCTCGCACGGATTGCCCGCTACGCGCGCTTCGCGGGCGCGCGGACGCCGCTCGTCGCGATCGGCGGAGTGGGGCTCGACAGGCTGCCGGGCGTGCTGGCGACGGGCGTCGGCAGCGTCGCGGTGGTCAGTGCGGTCACGGGAGCAGCCGACTATCGAACAGCGCTTATTGCATTGCAGCAATGTTTTCCCGGACAATTTGACAATCATTGACCGCAGGGCCCGGAACGGCGTCACGACATCATTCCAATGCAGGCCCTATAATTCGGCGTTCTGCGTAAAAGGACTGTCAGCTCCGTGAGCCCCACTCCTACCGAGACCCTGCTGGAACTTCGCGATGTCGACTTTGGCTACGGCGACCGCCTCGTCCTGTCCAACCTGAACCTGCGTTTCGGGCGCGGGCAGGTCGTCGCGGTCATGGGCGGGTCGGGTTGCGGCAAGACGACCGTGCTGCGCCTGATCGGCGGCCTCGTGCGCGCGCGCCGTGGCCAGGTGCTGTTCGACGGCGCCGATGTCGGCGCGCAAACGCGCGACGGCCTGTATGCGCTGCGCCGCAAGATGGGCATGCTGTTCCAGTTCGGCGCGCTGTTCACCGACATGTCGGTGTTCGAGAACGTCGCGTTCGCGCTGCGCGAGCACACCGACCTGCCCGAAGACCTGATCCGCGACCTCGTGCTGATGAAGCTCAACGCGGTCGGCCTGCGCGGCGCGCGCGACCTGATGCCGTCCGAGGTGTCGGGCGGGATGGCGCGCCGCATCGCGCTAGCGCGCGCGATCGCGCTCGATCCGCAGCTCATCATGTACGACGAACCGTTCGCGGGCCTCGATCCGATCTCGCTCGGCATCACCGCAAACCTGATCCGCACGCTGAACCAGGCACTCGGCGCGACGTCGATCCTCGTCACGCACGATGTGCCGGAATCGTTCGCGATCGCCGACTACGTGTATTTCCTGGCCAACGGCGGCGTGCTCGCGCAGGGCACGCCCGACGAGCTGCGCGCGTCGACCGACCCGAGCGTGCGGCAGTTCATCGACGGCGCGCCGGACGGCCCGTTCAAATTTCATTACACGAGCCCGCCGCTTGCAGCGGATTTCGGGCTCGGCGGAGGGCGCGCATGATCAGCGCGATCGGACGTTACGTCATCGGCGGCCTCGAGCGCACGGGCTACGGCACGCGCCTGTTCGTGCGCCTCGTGCTGGAATTCTTCCCGCTGCTGCGCCGGCCGCGGCTTGTCACGAAGCAGATCCACTTCCTCGGCAACTATTCGTTCGTGATCATTGCCGTGTCGGGGCTGTTCGTCGGCTTCGTGCTCGGCCTGCAGGGGTATTACACGCTGAACCGCTACGGATCCGAGCAGGCGCTCGGCCTGCTGGTCGCGCTGTCGCTCGTGCGCGAGCTTGGGCCGGTCGTCACCGCGCTGCTGTTCGCGGGCCGGGCGGGCACGTCGCTCACCGCCGAGATCGGCCTGATGAAGGCCGGCGAGCAGCTCACCGCGCTCGAGATGATGGCGGTCGACCCGATCAAGACGGTGATCGCGCCGCGCATGTGGGCGGGCATCATCGCGATGCCGTTCCTGGCCGCGATCTTCAACGCGGTCGGCGTGCTCGGCGGCTACTTCGTCGGCGTCGTGCTGATCGGCGTCGATCCGGGCGCGTTCTGGTCGCAGATGCAGGGCGGGGTCGAGGTCTGGGCCGACGTCGGCAACGGCGTGCTGAAGAGCATCGTGTTCGGGTTCGCCGTGACCTTCATTGCGCTGTACCAGGGGTATGAAGCGAAGCCCACGCCCGAGGGCGTGTCGCGCGCGACCACCAAGACGGTCGTGTTCGCGTCGCTCGCCGTACTCGGCCTCGATTTCCTGCTGACCGCGCTGATGTTCAGCTAGGCCTCAGCCAAGCCATATTTTGGGATGACGATGAAAAAGACTGCTCTCGACTTCTGGGTCGGCCTGTTCGTGGTGGTGGGCTTCCTTGCGGTGCTGTTCCTGGCGCTGAAGGTCGGCAACATGAGCTCGCTGTCGTTTCAGCCGACCTATGCGGTGAGGATGAAATTCGACAATATCGGCGGGCTGAAGCCGCGCGCGGCCGTGAAGAGTGCCGGCGTCGTGGTCGGCCGCGTGAAGTCGATCGGCTTCGACACGAACACCTACCAGGCGCTCGTGACGATCGATGTCGACGGCCAGTATCAGTTCCCGAAGGATTCGTCGGCGAAGATCCTGACGTCGGGCCTGCTCGGCGAGCAATATATCGGCCTCGATCCGGGCGGCGACACCGAAATGCTGAAGGCAGGCGACACGATCACGATGACGCAGTCGGCGATCGTGCTCGAGAACCTGATCGGCCAGTTCCTGTACAGCAAGGCCGCCGATGCGGGCGGCGCGAAGCCGGCAGCCGGCGCGTCGGCCGCGCCCGCTCCGGTGGCGGTGCCGGCGTCCGCCGTGTCCGCTGCGTCCGGTTCGGCAGCGCAATAACCACACGAGAGAATACAAGAGGGGAATGACCATGCAGACGATCCGCATCAGGCACGCCGCGCTCGCGGTGGCGGCAGTCGCCGCGTTGAGCGGTTGCGCGACCGTGCAGACGCCGACCAAGGGCGATCCGCTCGAAGGCTTCAACCGGACGATGTACAAGTTCAACGACACGGTCGACACGTACGCGCTGAAGCCGGTCGCGCAGGGTTACCAGAAGGTCGTGCCGCAGCCGGTGCGCGACAGCGTGACGAACTTCTTCTCGAACATCGGCGACGTCTACGTCGCCGCCAACAACATCGTGCAGTTGCGGATCGCGGACGGCGTCGGCGACATCATGCGCGTCGTGATCAACACGGTGTTCGGCGTCGGCGGCCTGTTCGACGTCGCGACGATCGCGAAGCTGCCGAAACACACGGCCGACTTCGGGGTCACGATGGGCCGCTACGGCGTGCCGTCGGGCCCGTATCTCGTGCTGCCGCTGCTCGGCCCGAGCACGGTGCGCGACACGGCCGGCCTCGGTGTCGACTACGTCGGCAACCCGCTGACCTATGTGAAGCCGGACGGCCTGAGCTGGGGCCTGTTCGGCGTGAATCTCGTCAACACGCGCTCGAACCTGCTCGGCGCGGGCGACGTGCTGGACGCCGCGGCGCTCGACAAGTATTCGTTCGTGCGCAACGCGTACCTGCAGCGCCGCCAGATGCTGATCGACAACGCGCGCGGCGAGGCAGGCTCGACGGCAAGCAACGATGCGCTGCCGAAGTACGACCTGCCGGACGACGGCGCGGCACCGGCGGCGGCCGGCGCGGCCGGTTCGGCGGGTGCAGCGGCGGTGGGTGGTGCGGTGGCACCGGCGGGCGCATCGGGCACGGCGGTTGCTGCCCCGGCATCGGGCGCGGCCGTTTCGCCGAACCCGGCCAGCGAAACGAACGTGCCGGCGATGCAGGTGGCGCCGCCGTCTCCGGGCGGGTTCCGCTTCCCGAGCATCCGGCTGCACTGACGGATTTACATTCGTTACAGCCGGAAACGATTCAGTCGGTAGCGCACGCGAACTTGCGCGTAAGCTACCTTCTCCAATCTTTGCATCGACTCATTCATGCAGGTCACTATGATGAAAAAACTGTTCCTGATCCCCGTTTTCGCGGCGCTGTTCTCGTTCGGCGGCGCAGCTCACGCGCAAGTCGACCAGTCGAACCCGCAGGCGCTGATCAAGACGGCGACGCAGCAAGTGCTCGACGAAGTCAAGCAGCAGACGATCAAGCAGGGCGACACCAATCGCATCATTACGATCGTCAACAAGGACATCCTGCCGTACACCGATTTCCGCCGCACCACGCAGCTCGCGATGGGCCGCAACTGGCGCACGGCGACGGCCGAGCAGCAGCAGCAGATTCAGGAGCAGTTCAAGCTGCTGCTGATCCGCACGTATTCGGGCGCGCTCGCGCAGCTGAAGCCGGACCAGCAGATCCAGTACCCGCCGTTCCGCGCGGATCCGGCCGATACCGACGTCGTGGTCAAGACGGTCGCGATGAACAACGGCCAGCCGGTCCAGATCGATTACCGCCTGTACAAGTCGTCGAACGGCTGGAAGGTGTATGACCTGAACGTGCTCGGCGCGTGGCTGATCCAGACGTACCAGCAGCAGTTCAACGAGAAGATCCAGCAAAGCGGCGTGGACGGCCTGATCCAGTTCCTGACGCAGCGCAACCAGCAGCTTGCCTCCGGCAAGCAAGCGTCGTGAGCGGCTTCGAAGCCGGCTCCTCGCTGACCGTCGCGAGCGCGAAGTCCGCGCTCGCGGACGGTCTTGCGCGCGTCGGCGCGGGTGCGACCGCCGTCGATTGCGCGGCGCTGACGCAGTTCGATTCGTCCGCGCTCGCCGTGCTGCTTGCATGGCAACGCGCCGCCAAATCGCGCGGCGCGACCCTCGACATCCTCAATCTCCCCCCGAAGCTCGCCAGCCTCGCGCGCGCCTATGGCGTCGACGCGCTCATCGAAGGCGCCGAGCGACATTGACGCTGTCCGACCGGAGCCTGCCGCGCCAGCCGGCGCGTGCAAGCTTCAGGCCGCGCGCCTTCTGCGCCGGCTCCACCAGCCGGTTTGCCCTATAATCAAGCGTTTTGCGGGGCAGCCAATCGGCGTCCGGCCCCCATTTTCTTTCGCAGCAAGCACAGAATAGGCGTCGCGGCCATTGCGTCGCGCACAGTCATGTCAGCCATAGAAATCCGTCACGTCAAGAAGCGCTACAAGTCGCTTCAGGCGCTCAAGGGCGTCAGCCTGTCGGTCGAGGAAGGCGAGTTTTTCGGTCTGCTCGGCCCCAACGGCGCAGGCAAGACCACGCTCATCAGCATCCTCGCCGGGCTTGCCCGGGCCGACGAAGGCAGTATCTCGGTGCTTGGCCACGACGTCGTCAAGGACTTCCGTGGTGCGCGCCGCGCACTCGGCGTCGTGCCGCAGGAACTCGTTTTCGACCCGTTCTTCACCGTCCGCGAGACGCTGCGCATCCAGTCCGGCTATTTCGGGCTGCGTCGCAACGACGACTGGATCGACGAAGTGATGGCCAATCTCGACCTCACCGAGAAGGCCGATGCGAACATGCGCGCGCTGTCGGGCGGGATGAAGCGCCGCGTGCTCGTCGCGCAGGCGCTCGTGCACCGGCCGCCGGTGATCGTGCTCGACGAGCCGACCGCCGGCGTCGACGTCGAATTGCGCCAGACGCTGTGGAAATTCATCTCGCGCCTGAACCGCGAGGGTCACACGATCGTGCTGACCACCCATTACCTCGAGGAAGCCGAGTCGCTGTGCGACCGCATCGCGATGCTGCGCCGTGGCGAAGTGGTCGCGCTCGACCGCACCGACGCGCTGCTGCGCCGCTTCGCGGGGCTGCAACTCTACCTGCGCCTGGCGACCGGCGCGCTGCCGGCCGAGCTGCGCGGGCTGGAGACCGATCCGGCCGCACGCGCGCCGGGCGAGCACCTGCTGCGCCTCACGAGCTACGACGATGTCGAACGCATCCTCGCGCAGTGCCGCGCGGCGGGCTGCACGTTCGACGAGATCGAGGTCCGCAAGGCCGACCTCGAGGATGTGTTCGTCCAGGTGATGAACGGGGCCGAGGTGATCGAGGGTCTGGCATGAGCGGTTTTCAAACGCTGTTCTACAAGGAACTGCTGCGCTTCTGGAAGGTGTCGTTCCAGACCGTGTGCGCGCCGATCGTGACGGCGCTGCTGTATCTGACGATCTTCGGCCAAGCGCTGTCGGGCCGCGTCGAGGTGTATCCGGGCGTCGAGTACGTGAGCTTTCTCGTGCCGGGCCTCGTGATGATGAGCGTGCTGCAGAACGCGTTCGCGAACAGCTCGTCGTCGCTGATCCAGTCGAAGATCACCGGCAACCTGGTGTTCATGCTGCTGCCGCCGCTGTCGTACCGCGACATCTTCGGCGCGTACGTGCTCGCGTCCGTCGTGCGCGGGCTCGCGGTCGGCGCGGGCGTATTCGTCGTGACGATCTGGTTTATCCCGATGCATTTCGCGGCGCCGCTGTTCATCATTGCGTTCGCGCTGCTCGGCTCGGCGATCCTCGGCACGCTCGGCTTGATCGCCGGGATCTGGGCCGAGAAGTTCGACCAGCTCGCCGCGTTCCAGAACTTCCTGATCATGCCGCTGACGTTTCTGTCCGGCGTGTTCTATTCGACGCACTCGCTGCCGCCCGTGTGGCGCGAGATCTCGCGTCTCAATCCGTTTTTCTACATGATCGACGGCTTCCGCTTCGGGTTCTTCGGCGCGTCCGACATCAACCCGTTCGCGAGCCTCGCGATCGTTGCCGGTTTCTTCGTGCTGCTCGCGATGGTCGCGATGCGGCTGCTCGCGACCGGCTACAAACTGCGTCATTGATATCGACAGGCAGCGGCCGCCCCGGGGCGGCGCGCGCCGACAGGAGCCTTACACCATGTTGCCGACTCCCGAACAGGTCAAGCAATACATCGCCGGCGGTCTCGCCTGCACGCATCTGGAAGTCGAAGGCGACGGCCAGCATTTCTTCGCGACGATCGTGTCGGCGGCCTTCGAAGGCAAGCGGCCGATCCAGCGGCACCAGCTCGTCTATGCGGCGCTCGGCGATCGCATGAAGCAGGAAATCCACGCGCTCAGCATGAAGACGCTGACGCCCGCCGAATGGCAGAACGCATAACCGGAATTCACTGAGTGCAAGTCACCGTCAACGAGCGCGACGCCGTCCAGAGCGTCGCCACGGCACACCCGGCCGCCAACGGGGAATTGCAGGGACATGGGATGGACAAGCTCGCGATCGAAGGCGGCCGCCGCCTGTCCGGCGAGATCGTCGTGTCGGGCGCGAAGAACGCCGCGCTGCCGATCCTGTGCGCGGGGCTGCTCACCGCCGATCCGGTCGATCTCGACAACGTGCCGAACCTCAAGGACGTGCGCACCACGCTGAAGGTGCTGAACCAGATGGGCGTGAAGAGCGAGACCGACGGCTGCCGCGTGCAGCTCGACGCGTCGCGCGTCGACAACCTCGTGGCGCCGTACGAGCTCGTGAAGACGATGCGCGCGTCGATCCTGGTGCTCGGGCCGCTGCTCGCGCGCTTCGGCGAGGCGAAGGTGTCGCTGCCGGGCGGCTGCGCGATCGGCGCGCGTCCGGTCGACCAGCACATCAAGGGCCTGCAGGCGATGGGCGCCGAGATCAGCATCGAGCACGGCTTCATCGAAGCGCGCGCGAAGCGCCTGAAGGGCGCGCGCATCGTGACCGACATGATCACGGTGACGGGGACGGAAAACCTGCTGATGGCCGCGACGCTCGCGGACGGCGAAACGGTGATCGAGAACGCGGCCCGCGAACCGGAAGTGAGCGATCTCGCACACTTGCTGGTCGGGATGGGCGCGAAAATCGACGGCATCGGCACCGATCGCCTCGTGATCCAGGGCGTCGAGCGCCTGCACGGCGCGCGCCATTCGGTGATTCCCGACCGCATCGAGGCCGGCACGTTCCTGTGCGCGGTCGCGGCGGCGGGCGGCGACGTGATGCTGACGGGCGTGCGCCCGCATATCCTCGACGCGGTGATCGACAAGCTGCGCGAAGCCGGCGTATCGATCGAGGAAGGCGACAGCTGGCTGCGCGTGAAGATGGACCGCCGGCCGTCGGCGGTGACGATCCGCACGTCGGAATACCCGGCGTTCCCGACCGACATGCAGGCGCAGTTCATGGCCCTCAATACGGTCGCGACGGGCACCGCGCAGGTCGTCGAGACGATTTTCGAGAACCGCTTCATGCACGTGCAGGAGCTGAACCGGCTCGGCGCGAACATCACGATCGACGGCAACACCGCGCTCGTGACGGGCGTCGAGAAACTGTCGGGCGCGAACGTGATGGCGACCGACCTGCGCGCGTCGGCGAGCCTCGTGATCGCCGGGCTGCGTGCCGACGGCGAAACGATCGTCGACCGCATCTATCACCTGGACCGCGGTTACGACCGCATGGAAGCCAAACTGACCGCCGTCGGCGCGAACGTGCGCCGCCTCTCCGGGAGCCAAGCATGAGCGTGCCGCTGACCCTCGCCCTGTCGAAGGGCCGGATTTTCGAGGAAACCCTGCCGCTGCTCGCCGCAGCCGGCGTGCAGGTGGCCGAGGATCCGGAAACGTCGCGCAAGCTGATCCTGCCGACGACCGACCCGAACCTGCGCGTGATCATCGTGCGCGCGAGCGACGTGCCGACCTATGTCGAATACGGCGCGGCCGATTTCGGCGTGGCCGGCAAGGACGTGCTGGTCGAGCACGGCGGCTCGGGCCTGTACCAGCCGATCGATCTGAACATTGCGCGCTGCCGGATGTCGGTGGCCGTGCCGGCCGGCTTCGACTATGCGAACGCGGTGCGCCAGGGCGCGCGCCTGCGGGTCGCGACGAAGTACGTCGAAACGGCGCGCGAGCACTTCGCGGCGAAGGGCGTGCACGTCGACCTGATCAAGCTGTACGGCTCGATGGAACTCGCGCCGCTGGTCGGCCTGGCCGACGCGATCGTCGACCTCGTCAGCTCGGGCGGCACACTGAAGGCGAACAATCTGGTCGAGGTCGAGGAGATCATGGCGATCTCGTCGCGCCTCGTCGTGAACCAGGCTGCGCTGAAGTTGAAGCGCGCGGCGCTCAAGCCGATCCTCGACGCGTTCGAACGCGCGTCGCAGAATGGCGGTTGAGCGCATCACCGTAACGGAACTCCCATGGCCATCACCATCCGCAAACTCGATTCGACGAGCGACGGCTTCGACGCCGCGCTGCGTGCGGTGCTCGCATTCGAAGCGAGCGAAGACGAGGCGATCGAGCAATCGGTCGCGCAGATACTCGCCGACGTGAAATCGCGCGGCGACGCCGCGGTGCTCGAGTACACGAACCGTTTCGACCGGCTGAACGCGGACAGCGTCGCCGCGCTCGAACTGCCGCAGGATGAACTGCAGACGGCGCTCGACGGCCTCGCGCCGAAGGCGCGCGCGGCGCTGGAAGCGGCCGCGGCGCGCGTGCGCGCGTACCACGAGAAGCAGAAGATCGAGTGCGGCACGCATAGCTGGCAATACACGGAAAGCGACGGCACGGTGCTCGGCCAGAAGGTCACGCCGCTCGACCGCGTCGGCCTGTACGTGCCGGGCGGAAAGGCCGCGTATCCGTCGTCGGTGCTGATGAACGCGATTCCCGCGCGCGTCGCGGGCGTCGGCGAGATCGTGATGGTCGTGCCGACGCCGGACGGCGTGAAGAACGACCTCGTGCTCGCCGCGGCGCTGCTCGGCGGCGTCGATCGCGTGTTCACGATCGGCGGCGCGCAGGCGGTCGGCGCGCTCGCGTACGGCACGGCAACGGTGCCGCCCGTCGACAAGATCTGCGGGCCCGGCAATGCGTATGTCGCGTCGGCGAAGCGCCGCGTGTTCGGCACGGTCGGCATCGACATGATCGCGGGGCCGTCGGAAATCCTCGTGCTGTGCGACGGCACGACCGATCCGAACTGGGTCGCGATGGACCTGTTTTCGCAGGCCGAGCACGACGAACTCGCGCAGTCGATCCTGCTGTGCCCGGACGCCGCGTTCCTCGAGCGCGTCGAGAAGGCGATCAACGAGCTGCTGCCGTCGATGCCGCGCCAGGACGTGATCCGCGCGTCGCTCGAAGGCCGCGGCGCGCTGATCAAGGTGCGCGACATGGCCGAGGCATGCCGGATCGCGAACGACATCGCGCCCGAGCACCTGGAAATCTCGGCACTGGAGCCGCAGCAATGGGGCCAGCAGATCCGCCACGCGGGCGCGATCTTCCTCGGCCGCTACACGAGCGAGAGTCTCGGCGACTACTGCGCGGGCCCGAACCACGTGCTGCCGACGTCGCGCACCGCGCGCTTCTCGTCGCCGCTCGGCGTGTACGACTTCATCAAGCGCTCGAGCCTGATCGAGGTCAGCGCCGAAGGCGCGCAGACGCTCGGCGAGATCGCGTCCGAACTCGCGTACGGCGAGGGGCTGCAGGCGCACGCGAAGAGCGCCGAATTCCGGATGAAGGGGTAACCCGCGCGCTCTGCGCGGGGCCGGGGCGGGCGCCGACGCGCCGCCCCCGGTTGAGGAGACGCAGCGCAGGGCGGCAGCCGCCGCCTTGCCGACCATTTGATGCCGGCGCGACGCACGCCGGCTTGAAACCATGACGACGCCACAAGACATCATCCGCCGCGACGTGCTCGCGATGACGAGCTACCCGGTGCCGGACGCGAGCGGGTTCGTGAAGCTCGACGCGATGGAGAACCCGTATCCGCTGCCCGAACCGCTCGCCGCGGCGCTCGGCGAGCGTCTCGCGCAGGTCGCGCTGAACCGCTATCCGGCACCGCGCCCGGCCGCGCTGCTCGACAAGCTGCGCCACGCGATGGGCGTGCCGGCCGCATGCGACGTGCTGCTCGGCAACGGGTCGGACGAAATCATCAGCATGATCTCGGTCGCGTGCGCGCAGCCGGGCGCGAAGGTGCTCGCGCCGGTGCCGGGCTTCGTGATGTATGAACTGTCCGCGAAGCTCGCGCAGCTCGAATTCGTCGGCGTGCCGCTGAAGGCCGACCTGACGCTCGACGTCGACGCGATGCTCGCGGCGATCGCCGAGCACCGCCCGGCGATCGTCTATCTCGCGTACCCGAACAACCCGACCGGCACGCTGTACGACGATGCCGACGTCGAGCGGATCGTCGCGGCCGCGCGGCACAGCCTGATCGTGATCGACGAGGCGTACCAGCCGTTCGCCGAGCGCTCGTGGCTGCCGCGCGCCGCCGAATTCGACAACGTCGTCGTGATGCGCACGGTGTCGAAGCTCGGCCTCGCGGGCATCCGCCTCGGTTATCTGGTCGGGCGGCACGCGTGGCTGACCGAATTCGACAAGGTGCGCCCGCCTTACAACATCAACGTGCTGACCCAGGCGACCGCCGATTTCCTGCTCGACCACCTCGACGTGCTCGACGCGCAGGCGGCCGAACTGCGCGCGGAACGCACGCGCCTCGCGCAGGCCGTGGCCGCGCTGCCGGGCGCGACGGTGTTCCCGAGCGCCGGCAATTTCCTGCTGGTGCGCGTGCCGGACGCGGCCGCCGTGTTCGACGCGCTGCTCACCGAGCGGGTGCTGGTCAAAAACGTGAGTAAAATGCATCCGTTACTGGCCGAATGCGTGCGGCTGACCGTCGGTTCTCCCGACGAAAACGCCCGCCTGCTGGCCGCTTTGAAACTCGCGCTGCCCGGTTGAGCCCAGGGCGCGGCGGCGCGCGACGATCAATCCCCATTTACATCAGACTCAATCAAGGAATTGCCATGCGTGTGGCGGAAGTCGTTCGCAATACCAGCGAAACGCAGATCCGTGTGAAGCTCGATCTCGACGGCACCGGCCGGCAGAAGCTGGCCACCGGCGTGCCGTTTCTCGACCATATGCTCGACCAGATCGCGCGACACGGTCTGGTCGATCTCGAGGTCGAAGCGCATGGCGACACGCATATCGACGACCACCACACGGTCGAGGATGTCGGCATCACGCTCGGGCAGGCCGTCGCGAAGGCGATCGGCGACCGCAAGGGCATTCGCCGCTACGGCCATTCGTACGTGCCGCTCGACGAGGCGCTGTCGCGCGTCGTGATCGACTTCTCGGGCCGGCCGGGCCTCGAATTCCACGTGCCGTTCACGCGTGCGCGGATCGGCACGTTCGACGTCGACCTGTCGATCGAGTTCTTCCGCGGTTTCGTGAACCACGCGGGCGTCACGCTGCACATCGACAACCTGCGCGGGATCAACGCGCACCATCAGCTCGAGACGGTGTTCAAGGCTTTCGGCCGTGCGCTGCGCGCGGCGGTGGAGCTGGACGAGCGTGCGGCGGGGCAGATCCCGTCGACGAAGGGCAGCCTCTGAACTTCCGAACGGACGGACGCCAAGGACAACCTCACGGCTTCGGCGCGCGCGCCGGCTTGCGATGGATCTGCTCAAATCGTTCATTTCGCTGCTTGCGCTGATCAATCCGATCGGCGCGGTGCCGTTCTTCCTGAGCCTGACGGCGCAGCAGACGGACATCGAGCGGCGCCGCACGATCCGGATCGCGTCGGTGTCGGTGTTCTGCGTGATGACGGTGACGACGCTGCTCGGGCAGCAGATCATCGACTTCTTCGGCATTTCGGTCGGCTCGCTCGAAGTGGGCGGCGGGATCATCATGCTGCTGATGGCGATCAACATGCTGAACGCGCAGATCGGCAACACGCGATCGACGCCGGAGGAGCGCCACGAGGCCGAGCTGAAGGACAACATCGCGGTCGTGCCGCTGGCGATTCCGCTGCTCACGGGCCCCGGCTCGATCAGCACGGTGATCATCTATGCGGCGAACTCGCGTCACTGGTATGAGCGGGCGGGGCTGATTGCGATCGGCGCGGTCCTGGCTTTGCTGTGTTTCGTCGCGATGCGGCTCGCCGAGCCGATCGCGAACTGGATCGGCCGCACGGGCATCAACATCGCCACGCGGCTGATGGGTCTGATGCTGTCGGCGCTGGCGGTGGAATTCATCGTCAATGGACTGAGGGCGCTACTGCCTGCACTGAGATGAAAACTTCGATTGCGATTGTGGATTATGGGATGGGCAACCTGCGCTCGGTCGCGCAGGCGCTCAAGAAGGCCGAACCGGCCGCCGACGTGGCGATCGTCGACACGCCGGCCGCGATTCGCGCGGCCGACCGCGTCGTGCTGCCCGGCCAGGGCGCGATGCCCGACTGCATGCGCTGCCTCGGCGAATCGGGCCTGCAGGAGGCCGTGATCGAGGCGTCGCGCACGAAGCCGCTGCTCGGCGTGTGCGTCGGCGAGCAGATGCTGTTCGACTGGAGCGCGGAGGGCGACACGAAGGGCCTCGGCCTGCTGCCGGGCAAGGTCGTGCGCTTCGAGCTCGACGGCCGGCTGCAGGACGACGGCTCGCGCTTCAAGGTGCCGCAGATGGGCTGGAACCGCGTGCGTCAGACGCAGCCGCACCCGCTGTGGGACGGCGTGCCCGACGACGCGTATTTCTACTTCGTGCACAGCTATTACGTGACGCCGGACAACCCGGCGCATACGGTCGGCGAAACGGCCTACGGTGCGCCGTTTACGTCCGCGGTCGCGCGGGATAACCTCTTCGCGACCCAATTTCACCCCGAGAAAAGCGCGGAGGTCGGGTTGCGTCTGTATCGCAACTTCGTACACTGGAAACCGTGAACGTCGCGTGCGTGTCACAATCGGCGGGCCGGAGAGGCCCGTCTTGCGGGGCTCGCGCGCCTAAGCGCCGAAAGAGTTGTACTAAACTAGCGAGACGGCGCGGTACCGGATTGGCCGGTACGCGCCGGATTCTTTTCTTCCTCCACGACGATACCCGATTGCTATGTTGCTGATTCCGGCCATCGATCTCAAAGACGGTCAGTGTGTGCGCCTGAAACAGGGCGATATGGACCAGGCCACGATTTTCTCCGAGGACCCGGCGGCGATGGCCCGCAAATGGGTCGATCTCGGCGCCCGGCGGCTCCATCTGGTCGACCTGAACGGCGCGTTCGCCGGCAAGCCGAAGAATCTCGAGGCGATCGAAGCGATCCTCGACGAAGTCGGCGATGAAATCCCCGTACAGCTCGGCGGCGGCATCCGCAGCCTCGAGACGATCGAGAAGTATCTCGACGCGGGCCTGTCCTACGTGATCATCGGCACGGCGGCCGTGAAGGATCCGGGCTTCCTGCAGGACGCATGCACCGCGTTCGCCGGCAACATCATCGTCGGGCTGGATGCGAAGGACGGCAAGGTCGCGACCGACGGCTGGAGCAAGCTGACGGGCCACGAAGTGATCGATCTCGCGCAGAAGTTCGAGGACTACGGCGTCGAGTCGATCGTCTACACGGACATCGGCCGCGACGGGATGCTGCAGGGCATCAACATCGAGGCGACCGTGAAGCTTGCGCAGGCGGTCGGCATTCCGGTGATCGCGAGCGGCGGCCTGTCGAACCTCACGGACATCGAGAACCTGTGCGAAGTGGAAGAGCACGGCGTCGAAGGCGTGATCTGCGGCCGTGCGATCTACTCCGGCGATCTCGATTTCGCGGCCGCGCAAAAGCGCGCGGACGAACTGAACGGCGAGCTCGACAACGCGTAAGCGCGGTTGTCCCGTTCGCCGGGGCTGCCCGCAGGGCGGCCCCGACCGGAAGCCTCGCGCGAGGCTTCCGTAACCGGCCGTCCCATCGCGGCATTTGGCGCAACATCATGGCTCTAGCTAAACGCATCATCCCCTGCCTGGACGTGACCGCCGGGCGTGTCGTCAAGGGCGTCAATTTCGTCGAGCTGCGCGACGCGGGCGACCCCGTCGAAATCGCCCGCCGTTACGACGACCAGGGCGCCGACGAACTGACGTTCCTCGACATCACCGCGACGTCCGACCAGCGCGACCTGATCCTGCCGATCATCGAGGCGGTGGCGTCGCAGGTGTTCATTCCGCTGACCGTCGGCGGCGGCGTGCGCGCCGTCGAGGACGTGCGGCGCCTGCTGAATGCGGGCGCGGACAAGGTCAGCATGAATTCGTCGGCGGTCGCGAACCCGCAACTCGTGCGCGACGCGGCCGACAAGTACGGCTCGCAGTGCATCGTCGTCGCGATCGACGCGAAGCGCGTATCGGCCGACGGCGAGACGCCGCGCTGGGAAGTGTTCACGCACGGCGGCCGCAAGGGCACGGGCCTCGACGCGATCGAATGGGCGCGCAAGATGGCCGAGCTCGGCGCGGGCGAGATCCTGCTCACGAGCATGGACCGCGACGGCACGAAATCGGGTTTCGACCTCGCGCTCACGCGCGGCGTGTCGGACGCGGTGCCGGTGCCGGTGATCGCATCGGGCGGCGTCGGCTCGCTGCAGGATCTCGCGGACGGCATCAAGGACGGCCGTGCCGACGCGGTGCTGGCCGCGAGCATCTTCCACTACGGCGAGCACACGGTCGGCGAGGCGAAGCGCTTCATGGCCGACCAGGGCATCCCGGTGAGGCTGTGATGAATACGGAAACGAAATCCCTGCCCGCGTGGCTCGACAAGGTCCGCTGGGACGACCACGGCCTCGTGCCGGTGATCGCACAGGAAGCATCGACGAACGACGTGCTGATGTTCGCGTGGATGAACCGCGAGGCGCTGGCGAAGACGATCGAGACGCAGCGCGCGGTCTACTATTCGCGCTCGCGCAAGCGCCTGTGGTTCAAGGGCGAGGAGTCGGGCCACGTGCAGCACGTGCACGAGGTGCGGCTCGACTGCGACGAGGACGTCGTGCTGCTGAAGGTCGAGCAGGTGTCGGGCATCGCGTGCCACACCGGCCGGCATTCGTGCTTCTTCCAGAAATTCGAGGGCACCGTCGACGACGGCGACTGGGTCGCGGTCGAACCGGTGCTGAAAGATCCCGAACACATCTACAAATGACGCAATCGACCGAAGACACGCTGCTGCGCCTCGCGGCCGTGATCGATAGCCGCAAGGGCGGCGACCCCGATCAATCGTACGTATCGCGCCTGTTCCACAAGGGCGACGACGCGGTGCTGAAGAAAATCGGCGAAGAGGCGACGGAAGTCGTGCTGGCCGCGAAAGACGTGCGCCAGGGCGGCGCGCCGACCGCGCTCGTCGGCGAGGTGGCCGACCTGTGGTTCCACTGCCTCGTGATGCTGTCGCACTTCGACCTGAGCCCGGCCGACGTGATCGCCGAGCTCGAGCGCCGCGAAGGGTTGTCGGGCATCGAGGAGAAGGCGCTGCGCAAGCGCCGCGAGCGCGAGGAAAACGGCGGGTGACACGCATCGGCCCGCCGCGGTGGCGACAGTGCGGTAAGCTGTAAGAATTGTCATCTAACGGGGGTAGCATCATGACCGATACGCCAAGCCAGTTTCCGCCGCCGTCGGTGCCGGGGGCCGCGGACGCCGAACGCCTGAACGGGTTGCGCACGCTGACTCACGTGCTCTATGGCCTCTATGCGTTTCATTGGCTGACGGGCGGCGTCACGGGCATCATCGCGATCATCATCAACTACGTGAAGCGCGGTGATGTGGCCGGCACGCCGTACGCCGATCACTTCGAGTGGCAGATCCGCACGTTCTGGCGCGCGCTGATCGCCTATGTGATCGGGTTCGCGCTGGCGTTCGTGGTGGTCGGATTCGCAGTGATGTTTGTCACATGGATTTGGACGCTGTACCGTATCATCAAAGGTTGGCTGTACCTGAACGACAACAAGACGCTCGATCCGCAGGCGTGGTTCTGACCGGCCGCGGCGGGCGTTTCGCAGGAGCAACATGAGTCACGATCCGAATTGCCTGTTCTGCAAGATCGCGGCAGGCGAGATCCCGAGCACGAAGGTGCACGAGGACGACGAATTCGTCGCGTTCCGCGACATCCGCCCGGCGGCCGAGACGCACGTGCTCGTGATTCCGCGTCGGCACCTGCCGACGCTGTCGGCGGTGAGCGACGGCGATGCGCCGATGCTCGGCCGGCTGATGTTGTTCGTCGCGCGCCTCGCCGACCAGCTCGGCGTCGCGTATACGGGAGGCGAAACCGGTTTTCGCACGGTGATCAACACGGGCCCCGGCGGCGGGCAGGAGGTTTACCACCTGCACGCGCATATCCTGGCCGGCCCGCGTCCGTGGCATCGGATGGGTTGACGGCGCGGGGCGTTTTCCCCGCATCGATAGTCGAAGCCGGCGCGTCGCCGGCGATTTGCGCCGCGCAGCGGCGTGGTTGAGGAGAGGTTTCATCATGGGTGGATTGAGCATTTGGCACTGGCTGATCGTGCTGCTGATCGTCGCGCTGGTTTTCGGTACGAAGAAGCTGCGCAACATCGGCAACGATCTCGGCAGCGCGGTTAAGGGCTTCAAGGACGGCATGAAGGAAGGCGAAACGCCGGCCGACGCGCAGCAACTGCCGCGCTCGGGCTCGGTCGACGTCAACGCGAAGGAAACGACGCGTTCCGATTCGAACAAGGCGTAACGCCGGCACGCTGACAGACATTCGCGATGCTGGATCTCGGTCTTACGAAGATGGCGCTGATCGGCGTCGTCGCGCTCGTGGTGCTCGGCCCCGAGCGCCTGCCGCGCGTCGCGCGTACGGCAGGCGCATTGTTCGGCCGCGCGCAGCGGTACATCAACGACGTGAAGGCCGAGGTCTCGCGCGAAATCGAACTCGACGCGCTGCGGACGATGAAGACCGATTTCGAGTCGGCCGCGCGCAATGTCGAGACGACGATTCACGACAACCTGCGCGAGCACGAGAAGGAACTGAACGACACGTGGCATTCCGCGGTCGGCGGTCTTAACGACGCTTCCGGCGATGCCGGGTCGTACGGTTCCGATACGCCGGCGGCGCCGTCGTGGCGCGGCAGTACGGCCGCGCTCGCGCCGAAGCGCCGCAATTGGCGTGTCAAGCAGGCGGCGACGCCTGTCTGGTACAAGCGCGCGATCACCCGCCGCACGCACGTGCAGTCGGGCGCCGCGCGTGTCGCGCGCCACCAGCCGGCCAGCCTGCGCCGGCCGACGCGCTTCTTCTGAGTCGAGCGCATGCTCGCTCGTCAATCCTACCGAGGGCCGGTGTGAGCGACCCCCAGCAGAACCCGGGCGACGCCCCGGAAGAAACCTTCATTTCCCATCTCGTCGAGCTTCGCGATCGCATCATTCGCGCGGGGCTGGCCGTGATCGTCGTGTTCCTCGGGCTCGTCTACTGGGCGCCCGACATCTTCAAGCTGCTCGCGCGGCCGCTGATGCAGAACCTGCCGAAGGACGGCAAGATGATCGTCACCGACGTCACCGGCTCGTTCTTCGTGCCGATGAAGGTCACGATGCTCGTCGCGCTCGTGATCGCGCTGCCGGTCGTGCTGTACCAGATCTGGGCGTTCGTCGCGCCGGGGCTGTACCAGCACGAGAAGAAGCTCGTCGTGCCGCTCGTCGGCAGCAGCTACTTCCTGTTCCTGTGCGGGATGGCGTTCGCGTACTTCTTCGTGTTCCCGACGATCTTCCGCGTGATGGCGCACTACAACGCGCCGCTCGGCGCCGAGATGACGACCGACATCGACAACTATCTGAGCTTCGTGCTCGGGATGTTCATCGCGTTCGGGGTCACGTTCGAGGTGCCGATCGTCGTCGTGCTGCTCGTCCGGATGGGCGTGCTGACGGTGAAGAAGCTGAAGGAGATCCGGCCGTACGTGATCGTCGGCGCGTTCGTCGTCGCCGCGGTCGTCACACCGCCGGACGTGTTCTCGCAACTGATGCTCGCGCTGCCGCTGATCGTGCTGTACGAGGCCGGGATCCTGGCCGCGCGGTTCTTCGTACCGAAAAAGCGGGCCGAAGAGGGCGAGGCGGAGAACGGCGAAGCCGCGAGTTGACGACGGTGCGCCGGGCAGCGCGCGGCGGATGGCCTTCTTCCGGCCATGCCTGTGCGGCCCGGTGGCGTTGTGGGCGGGAAAGCGGGCGTTGAAGCCATGTCCGCGGCAACAAGGTCTTCGATGCAAAGCAAAAGGGCAGCCACCGGCTGCCCTTTTTTCATTTCCGTTGGCGGGCGGCACGCGTCGACGCGCCGCCCGCCGAACGTCATTCGGTATCACTGTCCTGTTCGTCGAGCGCCTGCTTCGGCGGCGGCGGGCGCTTGCCGATCACGACGTTCACGTCGAACTCCTTGCCCTTGCGCACGACGTGCACCTTGGTCGGCGTGCCCGGCTTGATCTGCGCGACGACGTTCAGCAGCTTCGTCGTATCGGTGATTTCCTCGCCGTTGACCGTGACCAGGATGTCGCCCGGCTTGATACCGGCCTTGTCGGCCGGGCCGCCCTGCAGCACGCCCGCGACGATCGCGCCCGATTTCTGCTGGAGCCCGAACGACTCGGCGATCTCCGGCGTGACGTCCTGCGGCTCGACGCCGATCCAGCCGCGCGTGACCGAACCCGTCGTGATGATGCTTTCGAGCACGGTGCGCGCAGTCGATACCGGAATCGCGAAGCCGATGCCGAGCGAGCCGCCCGAGCGCGAGTAGATCGCCGTGTTGATGCCGAGCAGGTTGCCGTTCACGTCGACCAGCGCGCCGCCCGAGTTGCCGGGGTTGATCGGTGCGTCGGTCTGGATGAAGTTCTCGAACGTGTTGATGCCGAGGTGGTTGCGGCCGAGCGCGCTGATGATCCCCATCGTAACCGTCTGGCCGACTCCGAACGGGTTGCCGATCGCGAGCACGACGTCGCCGACCCGCGACTGGTCGGAGCGGCCGAGCGTGATCGTCGGCAGGTTCGTCATGTTGATCTTCAGCACGGCGAGGTCGGTCTCAGGATCGCTGCCGATCACCTTCGCCGTGGCCGTGCGCCCGTCGGCGAGCGCGACCTCGATCTGGTCGGCGCCGTCCACGACGTGCTGGTTCGTTAGAATGTAACCTTCAGGGCTCACGATAACGCCCGAGCCAAGGTTGGCTGCCGGTTCGTCCTGCTGCTTGCGGGCGTTGCGGTCGCCGAAGAAGTAGCGGAACAGCGGATCTTTCGCGCGCGGGTCGGGCGGCAGCGAGCCGTCCTTGCTGGAGAATACGTTGACGACGGCCGGCATCGCCTTCTGCGCGGCTTCGGCGTACGACGTGGTCGCCGGCGCGCCGCCGATGCCCGGCGCGACTTCCCGCAGCGCAACGATCGGCGTCGCGAGCTGCTTGCCGAGCTGTCCTTGCCGTTGCAGCCATTGCGGCTTGAGCGTCACGACGATGAACATCAGCGCGAGCAGCACGGTAACCGCCTGCGCGAAGAACAGCCAGAAGCGTCTAAGCATCTGAATGGATTAGAGGTTTATATGGATCGGATCGAACTTGAATTGTACTTGAACAATACCCTTGAAACCGCGCGCTTCAAGGACTATTGCCCGAACGGTCTCCAGGTCGAAGGGCGCCGCAAGATCGAGAAGATCGCCACCGGCGTGACGGCGTCGCTCGCGTTCCTCGAAGCCGCGCTCGAATGGGGGGCAGATGCCGTGCTCGTCCATCACGGCTATTTCTGGCGCAATGAGGCGCCGCAGATCACGGGCCGCAAGTACCAGCGCCTGAAGCTGCTGCTCGCGAACGACCTGAACCTGTTCGCGTTCCACCTGCCGCTCGACGCGCATCCCGAATTCGGCAACAACGCGCAGCTCGGCGAGAAGCTCGGGCTGATCGGCGAGCAGCGTTTCGGCGACGGCGACCTCGGCTGGATGGCGACGCTGCCGATGCCCGTCACGCTCGAGCACTTCGTCGCGAAGGTCGAGCGCACGCTCGGCCGCACGCCGCTCGTGTTCGGCGATCCGGACCTGCAATTGCGCCGCATCGCGTGGTGCACGGGTGCTGCGCAGAGCTATTTCGACGCGGCGATCGACGCCGGCGCGGACGTGTTCCTGACGGGCGAGGTGTCCGAATACGTGACGCACACGGCCGCCGAAAGCGGTGTCGCGTTCGTTGCGGCAGGGCACCATGCGACCGAACGTTACGGAATCCAGGCGCTTGGCGCCCACTTGTCGGAAGAATTCGATCTCGAACACCTTTTTATCGATATTCATAATCCGGTCTGAACGCCGGATTTGCGGCAGCGCATCGAAATTCCGAAATGTAGCAGGCGCTTAAAAGAGGAATGATTTAATCGCTCCGATAGTGGGGGATAACCCTTAACTATCAAACACTTCGAAGGGATTTTCATCTCCGGGCCTTGTAAATGACGACTCCATTCGAGCAAACTAGCGGCGGAATGGAAAGTCGTGACGGAAAATCCAACTCAGAAGTGGGGCGTGTGATGCGAGACAAGGAAGAGAAACGCGTCGACAGCGGCCGCCGTACCTGGCTGATTGCGACATCCGTAGCAGGTGGCGTGGGAGGCGTAGCCACCGTCATACCTTTCGCGGCGTCGCTTGCGCCGTCCGCGAAAGCGAAAGCGGCCGGTGCACCGGTCGAGGTCGACATCAGCAGCCTGAAGCCCGGCGAGATGGTCACCGTGCCGTGGCGCGGCAAGCCCGTCTGGATCCTGAATCGCACCGATTCGATGCTGGCCGACGTGGTCAAGGCCGACAAGGAAGTGGCCGATCCGACCACGAAGTCCCCGTATTCGATGCCGTTGCCCGCGTATTGCGCGAACGAATATCGCGCGCGGACCGATCGCAAGAACATTCTCGTCGTGATGGCCGTATGTACGCACCTCGGCTGCACGCCTAGCCAACGCTTCACGCCGGGGCCGCAGCCGAACCTGCCGGACGACTGGCCGGGCGGTTTCCTGTGCCCGTGCCACGGTTCGACCTACGACCTCGCCGGCCGTGTGTTCAAGAACAAGCCGGCGCCTCAGAATCTCGACATCCCGCCCTACATGTTCACGTCGGCGACGACCCTCGTGATCGGCAAGGACGAGAAAGGAGAAGCGTGATGGCCGCCGACAACAAGGAAGTCTCCACGACAGGTCTCACCGGCTGGATCGACCAGCGCTTCCCGCTCACGTCCACGTGGAAGAAGCACGTTTCCGAGTACTACGCGCCGAAGAACTTCAACTTCTGGTACTTCTTCGGCTCCCTCGCGCTGCTCGTGCTCGTCAACCAGATCGTCACGGGCATCTTCCTGACGATGAACTACAAGCCCGACTCGACGCTCGCGTTCGCGTCGGTCGAGTACATCATGCGCGAGGTGCCGTGGGGCTGGCTGATTCGCTACATGCACTCGACCGGTGCGTCGATGTTCTTCGTGGTCGTCTACCTGCACATGTTCCGCGGGCTGCTGTACGGGTCGTACCGCAAGCCGCGCGAGCTCGTGTGGATCTTCGGCTGCGCGATCTTCCTGTGCCTGATGGCCGAGGCGTTCTTCGGCTATCTGCTGCCGTGGGGCCAGATGTCGTTCTGGGGCGCGCAGGTGATCGTGAACCTGTTCTCGGCGATCCCGTTCGTCGGCCCGGACCTGTCGCTGTGGATTCGCGGCGACTACGTCGTGTCCGACGTCACGCTGAACCGCTTCTTCGCGTTCCACGTGATCGCGATTCCGCTGGTGCTGGTCGGCCTCGTGATCGCGCACCTCGTCGCGCTGCACGAAGTGGGGTCGAATAATCCGGACGGCATCGAGATCAAGGCGAAGAAGGATGAGAACGGCATTCCGCTCGACGGCATTCCGTTCCATCCGTACTACTCGGTGCACGATTTCCTCGGCGTGTGCGTGTTCCTGATGGTGTTCGCGCTGATCGTGTTCTTCTCGCCGGAGATGGGCGGCTACTTCCTCGAGGCGAACAACTTCGTCCCGGCGAACCCGCTGCAGACGCCGCCCGAGATCGCGCCGGTCTGGTACTTCACCGCGTTCTACGCGATGCTGCGCGCGACCACCGACCCGTTCAAGCTCGTGCTGATGATCGTGATCGCGGTGCTCGGCGTGCTTGCGCTGATCCGCGCACGCGGCAAGTGGAAGGCCGGGCTGCCGGTGCTGGCCGCGGCGATCGTCGTGTTCATGTACCTGACGGAGTCGAAGTTCTGGGGCGTCGTCGTGATGGGCTCGGCGGTGATCACGCTGTTCTTCCTGCCGTGGCTCGACCGCAGCCCGGTGAAGTCGATCCGCTACCGGCCGCTGTTCCACAAGGTGTTCCTCGGGATCTTCGTCGCGGCGTTCCTGACCCTCGCGTTCCTCGGCACGCGGCCGCCATCGCCGGCTGCGACGCTGATCGCGCAGGCCTGCGCGCTGATCTACTTCGCGTTCTTCCTCGGCATGCCCGTCTGGACGCCGCTTGGCACGTTCAAGCAGCCGCCGGAGCGGGTGCGCTTCAAGCCCCATTAACGTGAGCGAGGAGAGAACGACATGAAGAAACTGCTTTCGACACTCGCGCTTATCGGGGCGACCGCGTGTGCGCTGCTGGCGGCGCCGGCCGTGCGGGCGGAAGGTAATTTTCCGCTCGACCGGGCGCCCGATAACACGGAAAATCTCGTTTCGCTTCAGCACGGCGCGCAATTGTTTGTAAACTATTGCCTGAACTGCCACAGCGCGAACCTGATGCGCTACAACCGTCTGACGGATCTGGGCATATCCCAGAAGGAGATCGAAACGAATCTCCTGTTCACGACCGACAAGGTCGGGAACACGATGTCCGTCGCGATGCGGCCCGAAGACGCGAAGAACTGGCTCGGCACCTCGCCGCCCGACCTGTCGGTCGTGGAGCGCGCGCGCGGCCGCGACTGGCTGTATACGTATCTGCGGAGTTTCTACCGTGACGATACGCGGCCGACCGGCTGGAACAACGCGGTGTTCGAGAACGTCGGCATGCCCCATGTATTGTGGCAACTGCAGGGGCAGCGCATTGCCAAATTCGAAGACAAGACGGACGAGGAGACGGGCGAGAAGGTCCACACGCTCGTCGGCTTCCAGCAGGTCACGCCGGGGACGCTGTCGTCGCCGGACTACGACGCTGCGGTTGCCGACCTGGTGGCCTATATGACATGGATGTCCGAGCCGGCCCAGCAGACCCGCAAGCGCCTCGGCGTGTGGGTGCTGGTCTTTCTCGGTGTCCTGACTTTCCTGGCCTGGCGGCTCAATGCCGCGTACTGGAAAGATATCAAGTAAACACGCCTGACCGGCGTGGGGCCGGCGCAACGCGGAACCCGTGAAAGGGGTTTCGCCGCGTGCCGGCCCTCGGCTTTTTTGAGGAAACGCAAATATGATGGTTCTGTATTCCGGCACAACTTGCCCGTTCTCCCAGCGTTGCCGGCTGGTGCTGTTCGAGAAGGGCATGGACTTCGAAATCCGTGACGTCGACCTGTTCAACAAGCCGGAAGACATTTCGGTGATGAACCCGTACGGTCAGGTGCCGATCCTGGTCGAGCGCGACCTGATCCTGTACGAATCGAACATCATCAACGAGTACATCGACGAGCGCTTCCCGCATCCGCAACTGATGCCGGCCGACCCCGTGCAGCGCGCACGCGCGCGCCTGTTCCTGCTCAACTTCGAGAAGGAGCTGTTCGTTCACGTCAGCACGCTCGAGAACGAGAAGGGCAAGGCAGCGGAGAAGAATCACGAGAAGGCACGCCTCGCGATCCGCGATCGCCTGACGCAGCTCGCGCCGATCTTCGTGAAGAACAAGTACATGCTCGGCGAGGAGTTCTCGATGCTCGACGTCGCGATCGCGCCGCTGCTGTGGCGTCTGGATCACTACGGCATCGAGCTGTCGAAGAACGCTGCGCCGCTGATGAAGTACGCGGAGCGGATCTTCAGCCGTCCGGCCTATATCGAAGCACTGACGCCGTCCGAAAAGGTCATGCGTCGTTGATGATGCAATGAAGGCAAGACGGAGCGGGCGGCGCGGCGTGCCGCGCGCCCGCTCCGGGTTCGAGGATTGTGATGCAAGAGATTTCAACGAAGCCTTATCTGCTGCGCGCGTTGTACGAGTGGTGCACCGATAACGGTTACACGCCGCATATCGCGGTGAGGGTCGACAACTCGACGCGCGTGCCGCGTCAGTTCGTGCGTGACGGCGAGATCGTGCTCAACATCAGCTTCGAGGCGACGAGCCAGTTGCAGATGGGCAACGAGTGGATCGAGTTCACTGCCCGGTTCTCCGGGAAGGCGCACAAGATCGAGATTCCGGTTGCCAACGTGCTCGCGATCTATGCGCGCGAGAACGGGCAGGGGATGGCGTTCCAGGTCGATGCGGTCGCGGGCGAAGGTGAGGATTCGGGCACGTTCGACGATGAAGCCGCGCAGGCGGATGACGTGCAGCGCGACGAGTCTTCGGCCACGCTGACGCCGGTCGCCGACAGCGGCGCGAACGAGGAACCCTCCGAAGGTGCCGACGAACCGCCGAAAACCGACGGCGACGGCTCGAAAGGCGGCAGCAGACCTCGCCTCAAGATCGTGAAATGAGGTAGAATCTCGCGCTTACGCCGGCTTAGCTCATCTGGTAGAGCAGTTGATTTGTAATCATCAGGTGGCGGGTTCGAGTCCTGCAGCCGGCACCATATAAAACAAGCACTTAGCCCAGCCTACATGGCTGGGCTTTTTGTTTTATGAGTTCGGTGTAGGTGTTGTGTAGGCATTTTCGGTCTGCCTTGATCCACGCTATTCGTCGTCGATCAGCCTTCCACCATCGGTGCACTTCCTGTAGCCGTCGCCCGAGCTGAGGGCGTACTCGTCGCCTATCTACCCGGACTGGCCATGCGCCGCATTGCCGATCTGCACACTGGCGAAGCCAAGACCGATGCCCGCGATGCCGCGATCATCGCCGAAGCCGCTCGCTCGATGCCGCATACGCTGCGCTCGCTTCGACTGGCCGACGAGCAACTCGCCGAGCTCACCATGCTGTGCGGCTTCGATGACGACCTCGCCGCTCAGGTCACGCAGACCAGCAACCGCATTCGCGGCTTGCTTACTCAAATCCATCCGGCGCTCGAGCGAGTTCTCGGACCGCGCCTCGACCATCCTGCGGTGCTCGATCTGCTTGAGCGCTACCCGTCCCCAAGCGCACTTGCTGCTGCCAGCGAGAAGACGCTCGCTGGCCGACCGTAGCTCGTCTCATTGTTAGTTTGGCACACGTAAAATCCGTGGATGACGGTGCCGACCCGGCGCCGCCAATTATTCCAATGCGACGACGGGGCCATGACAGATACAAAATCGCAACAAGAACGCATTGCTGCCGCTAGAGCAGAGGCAGGTGAACGGAAGAGGATGGGGGAGCGAGAGTCTCTCTATCGCAATTTTCTGTCTTTATCCGAAACGATACAGATGGTCGCCAATTGCATCCAAATTTCGGATAATGAACTCGATCAGGTTGTACTGGCGGACAAGGAGCTGGGGGATGTTGCCGCCTTTGAAGCAAGAGTTGCTGCAACTTCCCGCAAACAGCTATTTCGAACCTCACGAGCAGCCGACATACTTGGCGTGAACATTGCCAACACACCGGCTGGTCACCGCTTGCGCTGGTTCGACGTGACGACTGGAAGAGGGGAAACCTATTGGCAGAGTACCGCGGCGCGCGAAGAGGGGCTAGCGCTTCTGGCGGACATGGCGAAATGGGAGTCCTCGGCGCGCGAAGCGCAACGTCGCCAAGCCATGTTCAATGGTTCGCGCTGGTCGGCCCATGAGCCTTCGTCTGCCCCGCGGTTCCGTGATCTGCCGACGACTCCGCGGATCCGATTGATCGGTTTCGATCCAGACGAACTCATCGACTTTCTCCTGGTGCAACGAATTCCGAACACGCTGGTGTCGGTGCTTCCTATAGTCGAGCAGGAACTCGTCCCATCTCTGAATTCTGCGCGCGTGCAACCTCGGGCGGACGAACCTCCTCGATTTCGCGGGATGTTGGCTGAGGTTCTCGTTAGGGCGTGGGAGGCCGCGCGCGACCGAAACGATGTTCATTCCATGCTATTTGCGCTTGCGAACCTCGCCAAACAGGCTCCACCGCCCATACCACTCATGGGGGTAAGCGACGACGGACAAGAGGTCTATTGGATGAACCGTAAAGGTAAGACTCAGTCGTTTACGATCGACGACATGCAGAGCCGGATGCGGGTAATCCGTAAGTCGCAATACATAAACCAACATAACCAGACATAAGGCTCTATATTCGAGGCGAGATCGGTAAGCTTCGCTCCAAGCTGATCGCAAGTGATCTGGGACGATCTAGATCGAATGAAGTTGATCTACACCCAGCTCTTGCGGCGCGAAACCCCTCTTGTTTCGTACTTTGCTAGGAGCGATAGATGCGCCAGAACGCCATCAAGCCAGCGACCATTCCTGATCGCCGTCAACCTGTAATTGAGCCGCCGCGTCCGGTTGTCCACTACGCCGACAACTGTTCCGATGAGATCGAATCTGCTCGTTCCCGGAACGACACCTCGATACACACTTCCCCAGCTTCGAACGGGCGTGAATACCTCACGACTGAAGAGGCTGCAGATTTCCTTGGTCTCCGTCCTCAGACTCTGCGCAAGGCATATTGCAACTTCGGCTGCTATTTAAATGTAATTCCACGGAAAGCGGCAAATCGTCGGCTGTACTGGAGAGCCGATCTTGTCCGTGCGTTGATCGAGGGGGGTGAATCTACAAGCGATACAACGATGGCTTCTGTCTACCCATCAGCCCCGTGACGCAAATATCAGAGCTTGGCTGATCGAGGCGGAACCGCTTCTGGGAAAGTTGTGACGTAGTCGAAGTCGATGAGAATTCGATGGATGTCAATTTACAAAATTAAGGAATCCAAATGGAAATTACGAAGAGCACGATGATGCCGACAGACGATGTTGAAGCTTTCGCCCGCAAACTTAAGGCGAGGGGAGTGCCGCGCGGGCGAATCGAGGCGATGCGCCTTGCGCAAGCGTTGCATGACTACGTCTCTGGCACCGGCAGAGAGGTGATCAGTATCGAGACCGTTCTGGAGTTCGCGCCTAACTACGGCCTGACGACCATGGCGGTGCTCCGTGCCGTGATCGTGCTGCGTTCCTACGGTCAAATCGGAACGTGCGGAATTAATGGCAAGTTTGATTCGGTCTCGGCCAATCCGGCGCTCTTCTGGTCGGCGATGTGCGTCCGTGCCGTGGCAGATCAACAGATCATGGTGTGAGGGGGCGACTATGGCAAAGCAAAATTCTCCCGAAGCCGCGAAGGTCGACCTTGAATCGCTCAAGAACGCCATCCGCGCGCTGGAGTCACCCAAGGCCAAGCGTGACCGTGAGCGCTTCGCCTTATTCTCGGAACTCTATCCGGACATCTCCGAGCAGCTCAAGGCGGACGTTTCGAAAACCGCGATCATCAAGAAACTGAATGACCATGGCGTGTCGATCAGCAACGTGATCTTCGACGAACTCCTGGAAGCTGAAGCTAGGCGCCGGGGCGAACCGGTACCGGGCAAGGACGCCGTGGCGAGCGCCGACAACATGCTCGCCACCGAATCGACGAATGCGCCGCAAACGAGCACGAAAGAAGAGGTGACCACGTAATGAGCCCCCTCGCCAAACCGTATGGCGGGGGCTTTATGCCCTCGCAAAACGTCGTCCCGCAGCAGCCTGTTTGCCTCTATCAGCCACCGGCATTCAACCGGTTTGCCGGTGTGCTTGACGCGGTAGAGGCGTTGCCTCCACGTTTGAAAAAGGTTGTCTGGGGTCTTCACAACCATTACGGCGTTCCGCTGGAAATCGCCTTGGGCAATCTACTTGGCATCTTGAGCTTCGTCAGCCAGGGCGTGTGTAATGTGTGCGACAGCAAGGGCGATCCCATGCCTCTGAGCGTCATCGTGCACGTCGTTGGTGCGCCCGCTAGTGGGAAATCAGCGACCTTCAATCGCCTGATGCAGTCGGTCAGAGCGGAGATGCGCGACTGGCCGTATCAGTGGGAGTTCGATGATTCGACACCGCAGGGTATCAAGCGTGAGTCGCCCACGCTCGGATTTTGTGGGCACGAGGAAGGTGACGCATTCTTTGAGACTCCTTTCGGGCGGGATTTCGCTCTGCAGATCAGTCTGCGTGACGGGTTTGTTCCGGTCGTCACGCGGGCCAAGAGGCGGGACGACGATCGCCAGAGCAAGGGGGTGACGCGCTTCACGATTCTCGTGCTCCACCAACCGGACCGCTACGAGGAATGGTTGGAAAAGTACCGTAAGAAGGGCCTGGGGTCCGGCTTCCTGGCGCGTGTTTGGATGGTTCTATCGCACTCAATGAGTGACAAGAGCGCCATCGGCCGCTATCCGCAGTTCGAGGGTGCCCTTGGGGAGTGGGATGAGCGTGTCACCGAACTGCTAAAGCTGAGCAAGGGGAACGGTAACAACGGACTTGCGAATCTGTTTGCGATGGATGTGGCCGCGGATGCTGGTTACGTGCTGAAGCAGGCGCAGCAGCGTATCGACTCCATGTCCGCTCAGGGGGTGTTTCACCAAGCTCCTGCCGTGGCCGCTCGCTATCACGAGCGTGTGAGCGTTCTTGCTGCGCTCTTTCAACTCTACGAGGGCAACGGGCGCGTTATCACGCGAGAAATGATGTCGGCAGCAACGGTCGTGGCGGAGTACCTGCTTGGCCAGTGGATGGACATCGTCTTTCCACCTAAGCTGATGTCCGATGCCGAGCAACGTGCGCAGCGTTTTCTGGAGTGGCTATACGACCTGAGGGACAAGAACGGGAAGCCGATTCTTGTCCACCGCAAATCCGACCTCGAAGTGCAGGCTCCGAATTTCGGTTGGACCAAGGCGGAGATGGCCGAAGTGATCAAGATTATCTGTGGGCATGGTCTGGCTCAGGTCATCCAGCGCACCGAAAACGGCCGTCGCGTCATCAACGTCGAGTTGATGGCGCATCCCGCAGCGTTTCGGCAGACCTCGTGGGGACTCATCTGATCCCTTCCGGATGCCCGTCCACGATCCGGTGGCGGGCATTTTCTTCTGTCGGTCGGACAGCATGACTGTGCGGCTCCAATAACGGCCCATACGTGCCGAAATTCTTTCAATGAACAAGCCAAATCTATCCAACAACATCGATCCGCAGATCCTCGACGGATTGGCTCAGCACATTAAACGCAGCATGAGTTTCCGGGTGACTCCGGGCGGCGGTGCCGAGATCTGTGACGGTCCCAGGATCGGCCTTCTGGTATCGCTTGATAGCTTCGTTTGGACGGCAATGGAAACAACGTGTTCACCATTTCATGTCCAAGGCGAGACGTACCTGAGAAACGTACGCGAATGGGATGCCAGTGGCCAGCCGCGTGATGCCCTGTTGCCGACGATCGCAGTAGCAACTTGCCCGAATCCGTCATTCCGTGGAGCGACTCAACTGGTGACACTGCTGTTTTTTATCAAGGACTACCTGGCGACGCATCCATCGGCAAAACACCTGCTCTATCCGCCGCACCTCCGATTGCTGCGCGACCTATTTTTAGAGCATCCAATCAGCCGCTCTCTGTTGCGTGCTTCCAAGGCGCTCGTTGATGACACGGGGCTCAGCGTGGCGAAGAACTGTAACGATTTGGTGGATCGCTTCCGCCAGGCCATGCGCGACAGTAAGTTGTTGCGCCGGGAGCGATTCAACTGGAATCTTGGTAGTCGGGAGAACCTGATGAGGTTGCATGCGTACCTGGATAGCCTGTTCCCCCTCCCACACTCTAGTGTGACTGTTTTGCACCTTCGGCTGCTGTGTGATCCTGCGGTCGAGGGGGATCATCGTTCCGAGCTTCAAGCACTACGGGATTGCCGCACCAAGCTCTTCGATCGCATGCGAAGAAAGCTGGCGCTCTTCTCGTACAAGCCCGGGTTCGTTTGGGCGATTTTGCCCTCGGCGGCCGGCGGGTTTCATCTCCATTTGACGCTGATATTCGACACAGCCACCGTGCGCAAACTGCTCGATGACAGACGGGTGGAAGCGGGTTTGGCCGGTATGGCTCTGAAGGACCATGCAGACCTG
>NZ_CATKIF010000014.1:0-102603 GCF_949752865.1 Burkholderia sp. IT-111MI5
GCCATGCGTGCCAATATTGGAGTTCCAGTCGACGGTCATCTGCACCTGCTGCCAATTGACAGCTGCTTGGATAATCGTGCCGAATCGCATGTTGGGAAACACCCGCTCAAGCTCATGCCACGGGACGGCCTGATGGGTTACCGGATGCATCGGATTTACCAAAATGAGCACTTGCTCCGGACTGCCTTGTGGCTCGAACGGAACTATTCGCCCTATCGTGATCGCGCCAGCGCTCCCTCTCCCCGGAAACAACGAGACACTACCACCGACCTTGCTAGCATCAACACGTTCTGCGTCGATAGTAACCCTTCCATACCAGCCCATTGCCGCAAAATCCCCTATCCATTGCCCGAGCATTCGAATCCTCGATGGTTGGTTGCCTCAAATCGTGATTGCCAACTACCTGTCAACTATGGCAACTAGTGTAAGTCGGCGGCAACCATGGCAGTCAAGTTAGGACGTCGCGCATGGAAACGCGGTACGGCGACCAAAGCGACTTTCCCGCCACCACCATCAGGTCGGTTGCCATCGTCCAATGCGCCCCATAGTTCAGGGGATGGAATGATAAGCGTAAGGCTTGTCCAGCAAGGCTTCCGCCCCTTGCTGTAGCAAATCTGTAGCACACAAAAAAGCCCGCTCGACGCGGGCTTTCGTATTCTTGAACCTACCAAATCGCCCCATCAAGCTGCTACGTGCGACGTAGCGACCTTGTTCCGCCCGGTTAACTTTGCGTAGTACAGCGCCTCGTCTGCCACCTTGATCACCGCGCTTGGCTCACCATCTTGATCCGACGTCCACGTCGCCAGGCCAATGCTGGCCGTCACGCGTCCATATTCGCTGCCGGCGTGCTCAAGTGCCAGATCGTCGATCGCTGCACGAATCCGTTCGGCAATCTGCGCGGCTCCGGTCTGCGGCGTGTCTGGGAGCAGCACGACGAATTCCTCCCCGCCATAGCGAGCCGCTGTATCGACCGGGCGTCGGATGCTCTCGCCGATACAACGGGCGACCGCAGCCAGCGCATCATCCCCTGCCTGATGGCCGTAAGTATCGTTGTAAGCCTTAAAGCGGTCGACGTCGACGAACAGCAGCGAGAAGACAGAATGCGCGCGTCTGGCGCGACGCCACTCCCGGTCCAACACCTCCCCGAAGCTGCGGCGATTGTTCAGGCCAGTGAGCCCGTCGGTGCGTGCAAGCAGCACCAGTTCGGACTCAGCACGCATACGACGCCGCAGTTGCCCACTGAGCAAGATCGACAGCGCGATGAAAGCAGCGCCGAAGGTGGCTACTAATGCGCCGATTGTTACGGCGCGGTGCCGCCACGCGGCATAGATGTCCTGCTCGGCTTCTGCCACCATGATGATCAGCGGCAGCTTGGGCAGGTGCTTGAAGTAGTAGAGCCGGCGCACGCCGTCGATTGAGGCGGTCTCCGAGAACACCCCCTCTGGTGCGGACTTGAACCGCTGGAAAGTCGCGGCCTTGCTGATGTCGCGGCCGACGATACCCTCTTTGTACGGTTGACGCATCACCATGATGCCGTCCGTGCCGATCAGTGAAATCGAACCGTGCTGTCCGAGCGACAGGCCAGAGAACAGTTGGTGGAAGTACTCAAGGTTGAGGCCGATCAGCGCGATGCCGGCAAACGAGCCATCCGGGTTCGAGATGCGCCGCGACAGTGCAATGCTCGGCGTGCCGCCGCGCAGGCGCGATGCAAACGGATCGCTGACATAAAGACCAATATTCGGGTTATCGCGATGCACCGTGAAGTACTTCCGATCGGCGAAATTCCCCTTGCGCGGCACGTCGTTGGCCGAGTCCAGGATGATGTTGCCCCCTGCATCGAGCACCAGCATTGAACCGATGAATTTGGCACTCATTGCGTGGTCGAACAGCACGGCTCGGCGCACCGCGGGCGCTGCCGCCATCACGTCAGGCCGCTGGAAGCCATGGATCACCTGCTGCAAGGACAGGTCGTAGAGTTCGAAGTTACGCTCAATGTCGCGCTCGGCCATGAGGCCGAGATTGCGCGATGTTTCGCTGGCGCGTTCGAGCGCGTCGTGGCGACTCTGGAACAGCTGCAGCACGCACAGGCCCATCAGCGCGCAGGCGATCACGATGCCGACTGGCACGATCAAATAGGGGGCCGCCTTCCGAGAATGCATGGTCTCCTCATCGCAAAATGAGCCTCGCCGGACGCTGGGCCTTTTCCGCATACTAAATTGGACGGGCATATTTGCAAGCGCGGCGTGAAACAGACCGGAAATCCCAACTCATGCAATGCCGTCGAAGCTACGAGGAAAACCCGACCAGCGAATAACAACTATATGTCTGAGCGATGACAACACGTTCAGCAGGCTCCGTTAACACGAGTTGACGGGCCCCGCCCCTCCCTGACGATCGACTGTTCTCCCGAAAATGGTAAATTCATACGAAAACCAGACCTACGAGAGAACATATGGCCCGAGCCATGATCTGCGTCGGCGATACGACGACGCATGGCGGCCGCGTGCTGGAGGGCACCGCGACCGCAACCATTGACGGGAAACCCATTGCCGGCGTCGGGCACAAGGTACTTTGCCCGCAGTGCAAGGGGGTCTTTCCGATCCTGCCCGCGACAGGTCGGCGATATCCACACACTTTTGACGGGCGCGAAACCGCCATCGAGGGCATGAAGACCGCGTGCGGGGCGACACTGATCGCATCGCAGTCGTCCGCCACGCTCGACGACGTCGGATCTGGCGAAGCGACGACTGGCGGCGCAGTCGCGGCCGTCGCCGCTACTGCAGCAGCGCTCACCCCCTCGCCAACGCTCTGCCTCGAATGCCTGAAAGCTGCGGCCGAGAATGCCGCGACGATGATCGCGCGCGGGTAGCACATGACCGGAAATTCGATCGAAGCATTCTTCTTCAAGCGGCAACAGCAGTTGACCATGCAGGTGCACCTGTACGCGCTTGTCGACGGCCTTCTTTACGCCGACGCGGCCGACGGTTCATCCCTGCAACGATCACAGTCGGCCGCCGCTCTGTTCGACAGCACACCCGACGCGTCGCTGGCCGATGCCGGACCGTGGCTAGTCGACTACGAGCGCGCATCCGGCAATACCCGCCGGACGCTTTCTGCCATGGCCGGCAGCTCCACGGGCGTGTCCTGGCTGATCAGCGCATATCCGATTGAATCGCTCGCCGACGAGCTGCGCCACCATCTCGACGTACGCTTGCCGGATGGGCGCACCGCCCTGCTCCGCTTCTACGATGCCCGCATCATGGCCGACGTCGCGTCGCTGATGGAATTCACGCAGCGCATGCAATTCTTCGTGCCGACGTTCAACTGGCTCGTCGAAGTGAATGGAAAACTAAGGGGAGTACACCCGCATGCTTGAGCTGACAAGCGAACAGGTCGCCGGCCTTGCCGAGATCGACGCGCGCGGATACGTCGAGCGCGTCAGGCAGGATCTCGTCAAAGCTGATCCAAAACTCGCCGACGACAGCACACTGCCCACGCGGCTTTGGAACGCATACGTAGCTGCGCGTCAGCTCGGCATCCATGCAGACGAAAACGTCGAGGCGTTTCTGCGAATCGAAGCGTACGCGCCGAGCTTCTACACGAAGCCAGCCACGCGAGCGTGGCTCATGCGGCCCGGCCGATCACCAGACGAACGGTTTCACGATTACCTTCGCGTCATAAAGTGGCGTGTCGAACATCCGGAATACAACGGGGGACTTGAGAATGGCAGCAGCACTTCCACTACTGGAGGGGGTATTGGCGGAACTTGGGCCGGTCTTGGCGCGAGCTGGCGCCGCCTTGTTGGGTGGGGTAGGACTGGCGGGGACAGCGAGCCTGTCAAGTGACACGCCGAAGGACGAGAGCAAGGCAAAGACCGACGCCAAGGCCGTACCGCGTACCGGAGAGAAGTGCAAGAAGTGCCCGCCGGAGGAAACGGGCAAGGCAGAGAACAAGAGGCACCATATGTCCAACCACGCTCGCGAGTATCAAGGTCGCATCACGGGACGGCCGTACAGCAACGAGGGTGGATGGAACGAAGAATGGCTGTTCCAAGGCGTTTATTTCGACGGCTTTTTGCCAGCAGACTGCATGCTCCAAGAAGCCAAGTCGCGCTATGCCAGGTTCCTTCAGCGCGATGACGACGGCGAACTTGAACCCGCCGATTGGTTCAAAGGCTGGCCCACGACCATCTCGGACATTTCGCGACAGGCCAACGCGATCAAGCCGTTCCCGCCAACGCGATTGACGTGGTACTTTGAAGAATCAGAGGTGCGAGAGTTTCTGCTCAAAGAGTTGATGCGAAACTCGGTCCTTTCCGTTGTACAACCGTAACCCGATATCAAGATGGACTTCAGCCTTCAGTTCAGGGACGCTTCACTTGCCCCGACAGACTTCGAACAGATTCTGTCGCGCATTCACGTAGTCACCTCCACGATGGGTGCAATCGATCCGAACCTAGGGACATGGTTTGCGCAAGGCGAGAGCGTAGACGAAGCACTACTCTACCCGGCGTTCGAAGACGGCAAGCCGTCGACTGCCCTCCTCGCGGTCCTAAAGCATGAGTTTTCAGCCGATCCGTCGCTCACGTTCGTTGCGCTGTGGAATGGGAATCAGAACAAGGGGCAAGGTGCGTCCCTCGCGTGCCACGTCGGCGAGAATGTCGGCCCAAACTCATTCGATGCAAAAATTTCCGATGCTGCGGTGCTAACGAACATTGCATCAGTTCAGCAAATTGTTAAAGCCACGGTGGTTGCATTCAATCCCGCTTACGTTTCCGTCTCACCACGGAGCTACGCCACTAAGCAGGTATTCGACGACAAGCCGGGAGTCGGGTGGATGATCTATTTGCCAAAGGTCATCACGCAACAGCAGGTGCCAGAAGCCCGCGATCTCATCCCGGTTCCGGAGGCAGGAAAACTGCAGACCGGCACCATCATCGTCAGCACAACCGATGCCCCGTTCTCGATGAAGAACCCCGAGCACATCGAGACGGCAAACCGGATCGAGATCCGACTCGTTGAGCAAGATCTCCTCCCCGCCTTCAAGGATCTGTAAGCGCGATGCCGGTGCGATCCGTTGCGCCGGCATCATCGGTGAGAACAACCCTACAGGCTGCGCCGCGTCATCCCAACTGAAGATAATCGACTCGTTTCGTTCAGCAGTCCGCCCCCCTCCGCCAACGGTGTACTGGCTCGGTACAGTCTCGATATGGAATTCATCGAACGTCCACCGAATGTCGGGATGATCGTTCAGACTCGCGATCGCACTCCTCGTGTCGCCGCGGGGTGCTTGTGCCCCGCCCCACCCCATGCACCCGGTCTCGCATCTCGCCCTCGGACGGGTCATCTTGTCAAAGGACGCACATAGTCGTATCGAGCGATCCACAGGCCGATCGGCCAACTTCGAGCGTAATCGTCGGGGCCACTGGTAAACTCGGGCAACCCAAGCAACAACTTCATGCCTGACCTATGACCACGCTGTCGCCCGAGGCCTTTGCAGGCCACACTCCAATGATGCAGCAGTACCTGCGCATCAAGGCCGACCATCCCGACACCCTCGTGTTCTACCGGATGGGCGACTTCTACGAGTTGTTTTTCGAAGATGCCGAAAAGGCCTCGCGCCTGCTCGACCTGACCCTCACGCAGCGCGGCGCCACAGCCGGCACGCCGATCAAGATGGCCGGCGTGCCGCATCACGCGGTCGAGCAGTATCTTGCGAAGCTCGTGAAGATGGGCGAATCGGTCGCGATCTGCGAGCAGATCGGCGATCCGGCCACGTCGAAGGGCCCCGTCGAGCGCAAGGTCGTGCGCGTCGTCACGCCCGGCACGCTGACCGATGCCGCGCTGCTGTCCGACAAGAACGACGTCTACCTGCTCGCGATGTGCACGGGCCACAACAAGCGCGGCGTCGCGGTCAACATCGGCCTCGCGTGGCTGAACCTCGCAAGCGGTGCGCTGCGGCTCGCCGAAATCGAACCCGAGCAGCTCGGCGCCGCGCTCGAGCGCATCCGGCCGGCCGAAATCCTGACGGCGGACGGCGCAACCGACGCCGTGCCGGCAGGCACGGGCGCAACCAAGCGCGTGCCGGCGTGGCACTTCGACATCGCGTCGGGCACGCAACGCCTGTGCGACCAGCTCGATGTCGCGAGCCTCGACGGTTTCGGTGCGCATTCGCTGACGAGCGCCTGCGGCGCGGCCGGTGCGCTGCTGCTCTACGCAGCAGCCACGCAAGGCCAGCAACTGCGGCATGTGCGCAGTCTGAAGGTCGAGAACGAAACCGAATACATCGGGCTCGATCCGGCCACGCGCCGCAACCTCGAACTGACCGAGACGCTGCGCGGCACCGAGTCGCCGACGCTGTATTCGCTGCTCGACACCTGCTGCACGACGATGGGCAGCCGCCTGCTGCGTCACTGGCTGCATCACCCGCCGCGCGCGTCGGTCGCCGCGCAGTCGCGCCAGCAGGCGATCGGCGCGCTGCTCGATGCGCCGGCGAATGCAAGCCTCGACGCACTGCGCAGCGCGCTGCGCCAGATCGCCGACGTCGAACGGATCACCGGGCGTCTCGCGCTGCTGTCCGCGCGCCCGCGGGACCTGTCGAGCCTGCGCGACACGTTCGCCGCGCTGCCGGCGCTGCGCGAGCGCATCGGCGCGATCGTCGCGAATGCGGATGCGCTCACCCGTGTCGACGCGGCGCTCGCGCCGCCCGCCGAATGCCTCGACCTGCTGACGAGCGCGATTGCGCCCGAGCCGGCCGCCATGGTGCGCGACGGCGGCGTGATCGCGCGCGGCTACGACGCCGAGCTCGACGAGCTGCGCGACATCTCGGAGAACTGCGGGCAATTCCTGATCGATCTCGAAGCGCGCGAACGCACGCGCACCGGCATCGCGAACCTGCGCGTCGAATACAACAAGGTGCACGGCTTCTACATCGAGGTCACGCGCGGCCAGACCGACAAGGTGCCCGACGACTACCGCCGCCGCCAGACGCTGAAGAACGCCGAGCGCTACATCACGCCCGAACTGAAGACCTTCGAGGACAAGGCACTGTCCGCGCAGGAACGCGCGCTGGCGCGCGAGCGCGCGCTGTACGACGCGGTGCTGCAGGCGCTGCTGCCGTTCATCCCCGAGTGCCAGCGCGTCGCGTCGGCACTCGCCGAGCTCGACCTGCTCGCCGCATTCGCAGAACGCGCACGCGCGCTCGACTGGGTCGCGCCGACCTTCACCGACGAGATCGGCATCGAAATCGAACAAGGCCGCCACCCGGTCGTCGAAGCGCAGGTCGAGCAGTTCATCGCGAACGACTGCCGGTTCGGCACCGAACGCAAGCTGCTGCTGATCACCGGTCCGAACATGGGCGGTAAGTCGACGTTCATGCGGCAGACCGCACTGATCGCGCTGATGGCTTACGTCGGCAGCTACGTGCCGGCGAAGTCCGCATGCTTCGGTCCGATCGACCGGATCTTCACGCGCATCGGCGCGGCCGACGATCTCGCGGGCGGCCGTTCGACGTTCATGGTCGAGATGACCGAGGCCGCGGCGATCCTCAACGACGCGACCCCGCAAAGCCTCGTGCTGATGGACGAGATCGGCCGCGGCACGTCGACGTTCGACGGCCTGGCGCTCGCATGGGCCATCGCGCGCCACCTGCTTGCGCACAACGCCTGCTACACGCTGTTCGCGACGCACTACTTCGAGCTGACGCAACTGCCGGCCGAATTCCCGCACGCAGCCAACGTGCACCTGTCGGCCGTCGAGCATGGCCACGGCATCGTGTTCCTGCACGCGGTCAACGAAGGCCCGGCGAACCAGAGTTACGGCCTGCAGGTCGCGCAGCTCGCGGGCGTCCCGGCGCCCGTGATCCGCGCCGCGCGCAAGCACCTCGCCTATCTCGAACAGCAGTCGGCGGTACAGCACACGCCGCAACTCGACCTGTTCAGCGCGCAGCCGGTGGTCGCCGACGATTTCGAATGCGCGGACGCGCCGGCGCTGCCCGACACACCGCATCCGGCGCTCGAGAAGCTGCGCGACATCGACCCCGACGATCTCAAGCCGCGCGAAGCGCTCGACCTGCTGTACGAGCTGCGCACGCTGGTCCGGTCGCACGATGCCGACGGGCACGCGTAAGCGCATCCCGCGGCGCCTGCCGGCCCGCGCCGCCGCCACGCTCGCCGCGGCGGTACTGGCGCTCGCGCAGGCCGGCGCGCTGGCAGCGCCGCCGAAGCGTGCCACCGCGCCCTACTCGTTCGCGGTCGTGTCGGGCGTCATCAACGTACCGGCGGACGAACCGGCGACCCAGCGGCTGCTCGATTCGATCGCGCGCGAGCGCAACCTCGCTTTCGTCGTCTATGCGGGCGATCTCAAGGGCTCGAAGGAAGCGTGCCGCGATGCGCTGTATTCGCAGCGCGGCGCGATCCTGGACGCCGCACGCGTGCCGCTCGTCTTCATCCCCGGCCACGACGACTGGGTAACGTGCAACACCGTGGCCGGCGGCAACTACGATCCGGTCGAACGGCTCGACTTCCTGCGGCAGACGCTGCTCGCCGATTCGGCGCTGCCCGACCCGGGCGCGCTGCAGATCACGCGGGAAAGCGAGATCGCCCGGTTCCGGCCGTATCGCGAAAACGCACGCTGGATGCGCGACGACATCGTCTATGTCGCACTCAACGCACCGGCGCCGAACAACCACTTCCTGACGGCCGGCGGCCGCAACGGCGAATTCGAGGACCGCGTCATCGCGAACGGGTTCTGGATCGATCACGCAGCCGAATACGCGAAGCGGCGCGAAGCGCGTGCGATGGTGGTGATTTTCGAAGGCGATCCGCAATTCGAACGCTATGAACGCTCGGAGCGGTTCGCGTGGCTGCGTTTCAACCGGCCGCGCGTGCGCGACGGCTTCCGCGAGTTGAAACGAACGCTGGTGAAGGCGGCGACGACGTTCCGCGGCCCGATACTGGTGCTGCACGCGAGCGGCGAACCGCTCGCGAACGGCTTTCTGATCGATCGACCGCTGCGGACCGACGACGGCGACCTGGTGGGAAACGTGACGCGCGTCGCGATCGGACCGCGCCATCCGGTGAATCAGTGGGTAAAGGTGAGCGTGTCGCCGGCACGGCAGACGATCTTCAACGTGAGCCTGCAGGAGGTACCGAAGAACCTGCCTGTGCCGCCCGCGCTGCCGCTCGTGCCGCACGACGATGTCCCGCTGCCGCAGATGCCGGAAATCCCCGCGTTGCCGGCGCTGCCCGACTCGTCGGCGGTCGCGCCGCCGCTGCAGGGTGACGGCGCCGCACCCGGCGGCGCGTCGTGGCCGGCACCGCCCCCTGCATCGGGGTCGGCGCCCGGCCTGCCTGCGAGCTCAGTGCAGGGTGCGCCCTGACGGCGATTCGCCGTCTTCGTCTTCGTCCTCGTCGACGATCTCGAGCCCTTCCGCGCCATGCGCGTGCTCGTGCTCGATTTCGTCTTCGGTTGCTTCGCGGACGTCCTTCACCGTGAGTGCGAAACGCAGCGCCATGCCTGCCAGCGGGTGATTGCCGTCGAGCACGACCTTGTCTTCGGCGACGTCGGTGACCGTATAGATCAGCGAATCGACGTCCTCGTCGCCGTCTTCCGGCGTGCCTTCGAACTGCATGCCCACTTCGAGCGGCTCGGGGAAGCGATCGCGCGGCTCGATCTTCACGAGTTCGGGATCGTAGTCGCCGAACGCGTCCTGCGGCTCGAGCTGAATCTGCGCCTGGTAACCCGGCTCGTGCCCGTCGAGCTGTTCCTCGATCTTGGGGAACGTGCCATCATAGCCGCCGTGCAGATAGACCATCGGCTCGTCGCTTTCCTCGATCAGATTGCCCTGTGCATCCGACAGCTTGTAAGTGACCGATACGACGGTGTTTTTTGCGATTTTCATCCAATTCTCCCAAATACAAGTCTCATTATACGATGCGCAACCGGTCTCAAGCCGAACCGCGGGATGCCGCTGCCGCCCCGCTCGGCGCGCCGCCTTCCGATCTTCCCACACCATTGCTCGGCGGTCTCACGCCGGCGCAATTCATGCGCGGCTACTGGCAAAAGAAGCCGCTCCTGATCCGCCAGGCGATCCCCGGCGTTGCGTCGCCGGTCACGCGCGATGCGCTGTTCGAGCTCGCATCCGACTATGACGCGGAATCGCGACTGATCACCCATTTTCGTAACAAGTGGCAACTGGCGCACGGGCCGTTCGAGCCCGACTCGCTGCCGGCCGTCACGCGCAAGTCCTGGACCCTGCTCGTGCAGGGGCTCGACCTGCATGTCGACGCGGCACGCGCGTTGCTCGACCGCTTCCGCTTCATCCCGGACGCGCGGCTGGACGACCTGATGATCTCGTATGCGACCGACGGCGGTGGCGTCGGCCCGCACTTCGATTCATACGACGTATTCCTGCTGCAGGTCGAAGGCCGGCGCCGCTGGCGCGTCGGTGCGCAGAAAGACCTGTCGCTGCAACCGGACGTGCCGCTGAAGATTCTCGAAAACTTCGAACCGAGCGACGAATGGGTGCTGGAGCCCGGCGACATGCTGTATCTGCCGCCGCACATCGCGCACGACGGCGTCGCAGAAGGCGAATGCATGACCTGCTCGATCGGCTTCCGGGCCCCGTCCGCGGGCGAGCTGGGCGCCCAGTTCCTGTACTACCTCGCGGAGCGCGGCGGCCTGCGCGACGGGAACGGCGACGACCTCTACCGCGATCCGAAGCAGCCGGCCGTCGACACGCCCGCGCAGCTGCCTCCGGCGATGGTCGAACGCGTCGCCGAGATCGTCGACGCAATCCGCTGGCGCAAGCGCGACGTCGCCGAATTCCTCGGCTGCTACCTGAGCGAGCCCAAGCCGAACGTCGTATTCGATCCACCCGCACGTCCGCTGACCGAGGCCGCGTTCGTCGCGCAAGCGTCACGCCGCGGCGTATGTCTCGACAGAAGGGCCGCATTGATGTATAACGCGCGATCGTACTTCATTAATGGCGAGGAAGGACCGCTCGAGCAGGCCGGCGAATGGCTGCCCGAACTGGCCAATCAACGCCAGGTGGAGGCGAAACGGTTTGTAACACTATCTCAGGTTCCCTCGATGACAGCCTTGTTGCACGAGTGGTATCGTGCGGGCTGGATACGGGTCGGAAGCCGGAATTAGTGTGAGTCGCCCCGTATGCCCATACAGATCAAATTCTGTATGGGAAAGACAACGTATTGACCCCGCATTTGTCGACGGTCGATAGGAAAGTGCATATAATTTCCGCCCAAGCCGTAGGGAAGATTCACGCTCTAGAAGTGCGTCTCCACCAGCGGCCCAGGTCGGTGTTGGAGCACATTACCGGTATTGTTTCGCGCTGTTGCTTACCTTTAACCATAAAAGGACGTGATCATGAAGAAATCCCTCCTCGTAGCTTCCCTGTTGGCTGCTGTTGCACTGGCTGCTTGCAACAAGAGCGCTGATCAAGCTGCTTCGTCGGCTGCAAGCGACGCAGCTGCTGCTGCTTCGTCGGCTGCTTCGGCAGTTGCTGGTGCTGCGAGCGACGCTTCGGCTGCTGCTTCGTCGGCAACGGCTGCTGCGAGCGACGCTGCTGCTGCAGTGGCGTCGGCTGCTTCGGCAGCGACGGCTGCTCCGGCTTCGGGCGCAAGCCAGTAAGCCTCAGCGTCAGCTGAAAAAAAACCGGCCCGAGGGCCGGTTTTTTTACGTCTGCAGGTTCCGGATCGATCGCCCGTCCGCCGCACCGGGCCGCCGCAGCGGCCCTGCCCCGCTCATCCGAGCATCAGCCAGTCGAATCCCGCGTCCTGCGTGGCCACGACCACCTCCTCCCCGCTCGTCCCCAGCACGCCGGCAAACGCCCGGCGCGCCAGTTCCGGCAGGTTGTTCTGCTGGCTCAGGTGCGCCGCGACCAGGTGCTTGAGGCGGCTGCGTTCGAGCGACGCGAGGATGTCGGCCGCCGCGTCGTTGCTCAGGTGGCCGTGGTTGCCGCCGATCCGCGCCTTCAGCGACTGCGGATAGCGGCTCGCGGCCAGCATCGCGGGGTCATGGTTGGATTCGAGCACCAGCGCGTCACAGCCGCTCAGGACGGCCGTGATGTGCGGCGTGGCCATTCCGACGTCCGTCAGCACGCCGAGCCGGCTGCAGCCGTCCATGAAGACGAACTGGAGCGGTTCGCGCGCATCGTGAGGGACCGTATAGGGCATGACGGCCAGATCGCGTATCGCGGCCGTCTCGTCGCCCCACAGCACGTGGAGATCGACATCGGCCTCGTCCGCGCCGACCGCGCGCGCGGTGCCCCAGCTCATGTAGAGCGGCAGCGACGCACGCCGGGCGAGCGTCAGCGCGCTGCCGACGTGGTCGCTGTGTTCATGGGTGATGAGGATCGCATCGAGATCATCGATGCCGAGATTCAGTCGGCCGAGCCGACGCTCGACCTCCTTGGCAGAAAAGCCGCAGTCGAGCAGCACGCGGGTGGTCGTCGTGCCGCTCGAGGCCTCGACGACCAGCGCGTTGCCTTCGCTGCCGCTTCCGAGGCTGGCGAATCGCACGCGCTCAGTTCAGCTGCGCATGCAGCAGCGAAATGATCCGCTGCGCGTCCGACGAGTTGTCGACCTGCCCGTTTGCGCCGACCACCGCGACCTGTGTACCGCCGCCTTGCGCGCGCACGTTGACCAGGAATTCCCGGCCCGGCTTCGCCGCCGACGGACCGCCGTAGAACAGCTTGCCGAACAGGCCGTCGCGCTTGAGCTCTTCCATCGAATTCGCATAGCGCACGGTATATACGCCCTTCTCGCGGTCGCGATTGTCGACCGTGAAGTTCGTACGGTCGAGCGCGAGGCCCACGCGCAGCCACGCACGGTCGAACGACTCGGCCAGCTGCAGCGTCGCTGCGCCGCTGCTCGTGTCGCCGACCTGCGCCGGCGCCGTCGCGGGACGTGCATCGGTCAGCAGTTGCTTCGCCTGCGCGTCGGTCAAGCCGAACTTCTGCATCAGCTTCGACAGGAACACGGCTTCGAGCACCGGGTTGCGCGGACGCTCTTCCCAGCGCGACGACGTGCCGCCCTGCGGGCCGACCATCATTTCTTCCATCGCGCTATGCGTGATCGAGATGTCGGTATTGCCGTCCGACGTGCGGTTCACGAGCGTACGGAAACGGTCGCGCGTGCCGGACGAGTACGCGAAATCGATGACCTTGCCGATCGTGCGGCGGAACCAGTCGTCGGGAATGTTCGCGCGGTTCTCGGCCCAGTCGGTGGCCATGATGCCCGTCGACGGCGCGTCGGTCTTCAGCGAGAAGCCGTTCTCCTGCCAGAACTCCTTCAGGATCGGCCACAGCTGCTCGGGCGTCCGGCCATCGACGACGAGCCAGCGGCGATCGCCGTCGCGCTCGATGTGCATGCCGAGAGGATCCTGCGCGCTCGGGATGCCGTCGGTCGCGTTGCCGGCCTGCGTCGTGGCCCGCGGCGGCAGCGTGCCGAGCCCCGCGTTGGTCGGCGGCGCGACGAACTGCTGGGTCGTCGGCACCGGCTTCAGGTCGCTCGGCACCGCGAGCGGCGGCGCCGAACCGGTGTTCTTGTAGTTGACCCGGTCGGGAGCCAGGTAGTCGTTCAGCGTATCGCAGCCAGCGAGCGCGCCCAGCGCCAGCGCCACCATCGACATCTGGATGGCGCGAGAGGAAAAGGCGAAACGTTTCATGAAATCCTTCGTCTTGCTTGAACGCTCGTCAGGAGCGGCGCCGGACGGAGCCGGCCGGTGCGGGTTGATCAGGGGTCGAGCCGGCGGCCGCAGGACGCGGCCGCCTCGGCATCAGGCGAGGACGCCGGCCTCGACGAGGGCCGAACGCACGGCGTCGTGGTAGCGCTCGTCGAGCGCCGTGAGCGGCAGCCGGATGCCGCCCTGCATCTTGCCCATCGCCTGCAGTGCCCACTTCACCGGAATCGGGTTCGCCTCGATGAACAGGTTCTTGTGCAGCGACAGCAGCTTCATGTGCAGTTCGCGGGCCGTCTGCACGTCGCCGGCCAGCGCCGCGCGGCACAGCTCGCTCATCGCGCGCGGCGCGACGTTCGCCGTCACCGAGATGTTGCCGTGGCCGCCGAGCAGCATCAGCGCGATCGCGGTCGGATCGTCGCCGCTGTAGATCGCGAAATGCTTCGGCGCGGCCTTGATCAGGTGCGCGGCGCGATCGATGTTGCCGGTCGCTTCCTTCACGCCGATGATGCCCGGCACCTGCGCGAGACGCAGCATCGTCTCGTTCGCCATATCGGCGACCGTGCGGCCCGGCACGTTGTACAGGATCACCGGCAGGTCGACCGCTTCGGCGATCGTCTTGAAGTGACGGTACATGCCCTCCTGCGTCGGCTTGTTGTAGTACGGCACGACCTGCAGCGTCGCGTCCGCACCGACCGATTTCGCGTGCTTCGTCAGCTCGATCGCCTCGGCGGTCGAGTTGCCGCCCGCGCCCGCGATGATCGGGATGCGTTTCGCCGCATGCTCGACCGCCGTGCGGATCATCAGGATGTGCTCTTCGACGTTGAGCGTTGCCGACTCGCCGCTCGTACCGACGACGACGAGCGCATCGGTGCCTTCCGCGATGTGCCAGTCGATCAGTTTGCGAAACGCCGGCAGGTCGAGACTGCCGTCTTCGAGCATCGGGGTGACGATCGCGGGGATGCTGCCGCGGATTTGAATGCCGTCTTGGGTGCCGTTAGCCATGAAACGCGATTGAATGTGTACCGGTAAACGTTGAGATTGTAGCGGATTAGCCGGGCAGTTCGTAACGTGGAATTCCCGCCCCCGCCTTCGGGGTCGCGCCCTCGCGCACCGCGCAGAGACGCTGGACGAACGCCTCGCGCGGCGCGGCGACGAAACCGTCCTCGTACGCGACCACCCGCAGGCGGCCGTGCACGGCGTCCAGCAGCTCGCCCGGGGCGAGCAGGAACGCGGGGTTGGACGGTTTGCCGACCGTTTCGTTTCCTTGCGCGAAAGTTTCGTAGATGAGCACGCCGCCCGGCGCAACCGCATCGAGCAGATGGGGCCAGAGCGGACGATGCAGATAATGGGTGACGATCACGGCGGCAAACCGCTCGTCGGCCGGCAGCGGCCACGGCGCGCCTTCGAGATCGGCGTCGCGCGCATCGACGCCCACGATTGTGCGCAACGCGGCCAGCGCGGCCGGGTCGCGGTCGAGCGCGACGACCGGATGCCCGTGCGACGCGAACCAGCGCGCATGGCGGCCGCCGCCCGCAGCGACGTCGAGCACCGCGCCGCCCGTCGGAACGAGCGTCGACCACCGGGCGACCCAGCGCGACGGCTCGGCCTGTGCGACGTGGCCGCCCGCGGCGGCGATGACGGATTCGTTCATGCGCGCGGACCGGATCAGTTGTACGACAGGCCCATCGCGTCGCGCACGTCGCGCATCGTTTCCGTCGCGTACTTGCGCGCCTTGTCGCAACCGTCCGCGACGATCGCGCGCAGCAGCGACGGATCGTCCATGTACTTCTGCGCGCGCTCGAGCATCGGCTGCTGCTCACGCAGGATGCCTTCGACGACCGGTTGCTTGCAGTCGAGGCAGCCGATGCCCGCCGAGCGGCAGCCCTTCTGCACCCACTCGTGCGTCGCTTCGTCCGTGTAGACCTGGTGCAGCTGCCACACCGGGCACTTGTCGGGATCACCCGGATCGGTGCGGCGCACGCGCGCCGGATCGGTCGGCATCGTGCGGACCTTCTTCGTGATCGTGTCGGCGTCTTCACGCAGGCCGATCGTGTTGCCGTACGACTTGGACATCTTCTGGCCGTCGAGGCCCGGCATCCGGGACGCTTCGGTCAGGAGCGCCTGCGGCTCGACGAGGATGATCTTGCGCGCGCCTTCGAGATAGCCGAACAGGCGCTCGCGGTCGCTCATCGACAGGCTCTGCGATTCCTGCAGCATCGCACGCGCCTGTTCGAGCGCCTCGTCGTCGCCTTCCTGCTGATACGCGTTGCGCAGCTCGTGATAGAGCTTCGCGCGCTTGCCGCCGAGCTTCTTCGCGGCCTCGAGCGCCTTCTCCTCGAAACCCGGCTCACGACCGTACAGGTAGTTGAAGCGGCGCGCGATCTCGCGCGTCATCTCGACGTGCGGCACCTGATCCTCGCCGACCGGCACGAGCGAGCCGCGATACAGCAGGATGTCGGCCGCCATCAGCACCGGATAGCCGAGGAAGCCGTAGGTCGACAGATCCTTGTCCTTCAGCTTCTCCATCTGCTCCTTGTAGGTCGGCACGCGTTCGAGCCAGCCGAGCGGCGTGCTCATGCCGAGCAGCAGTGCGAGCTCCGCATGCTCGGGCACCTTGCTCTGGATGAACAGCGTCGCCTGCGCCGGATCGATGCCGGACGCGAGCCAGTCGATCAGCACGTCCCAGACGTTCTTCTCGATGACCTCGGGAGTCTCGTAGTGCGTCGTCAACGCATGCCAGTCGACGACGCAGAAGAAGCACGGGTACTCGGACTGCAGTTTCACCCAGTTTTTCAGCACGCCGTGGTAATGACCGAGGTGCAGCGACCCGGTGGGTCGCATGCCGGAGAAAATACGTTCTGGGAACATGATTGTCGTTAGAAAAGCGAGGCGAATGGGGACAGGATGGCGCTCAGCACGGCATAGCCGACGTTGACGAGCGGGCGCAGCCAGAAGTTCGTCAGCACGCCCGTCGCGACCAGCACGAGGACGATGATGAAACCGTACGGCTCGATGCGCGACAGCGCGATCGATTGCTTCGGCGGCAGCAGCGCCGCCAGGATGCGGCCGCCGTCGAGCGGCGGCAGCGGAAACAGGTTCAGCACGCCGAGCACGAGGTTCGCGCTGACGCCGGCAAACGCCATCCGCGTGAAGAACGGTTCGTCGACGCCGACCGCGGGCAGCACGAGGGTCAGCAGGCCCCAGATCAGCGCCTGCACGAAGTTGCAGGCCGGGCCCGCGAGCGCTACCCACAGGCTGCCCCAGCGCGGATCGCGAAGGTTGCCGAACGAAACCGGCACCGGCTTCGCATAGCCGAACAGGAACGCGCCGCCCGTCAGGAAATACATCGCGAGCGGGATCGCGATCGTGCCGATCGGATCGATGTGGCGCATCGGATTGAACGACACGCGCCCCATTACGTAGGCGGTGTTGTCGCCGAGCAGGCGGGCGGCGTAGCCGTGCGCGGCCTCGTGCAACGTGATCGCGAAGATCACGGGCAGCGCGTAGACGGCGATGGTCTGTATCAGGGAAGCATCCATATCGCGTTATTGTAACAAGCGCCTTCGCGCAAAAAACGGAACGTCGCGCGCTTACGCGGCCGAGAGTCCGAACGGTTCGAGCGCGCCGCGCCCCGCGCGCACGAGTTCCGGCGCGTCGCCCGTCAGGTCGATCACCGTCGACGGCTCGCGCGGGCACGCGCCGCCGTCGATCACGAGATCGACCTGTTTCTCGAGCCGCGCACGGATGTCTTCGGGATCGTTGAGCGGCTCGTCGTCCGGCGGCAGGATCAGCGTCGTGCCGAGCAGCGGCTGGCCGAGCGATTCCAGCAGCGCGAGCGTGATCGCGTGATCGGGCACCCGCAACCCGATCGTCTTGCGCGACGGGTGCGACAGCCGGCGCGGCACTTCCTTCGTCGCCTGCAGGATGAATACGTACGGGCCCGGCGTCACCGACTTGATCTGCCGGTACTGGCGGTTGTCAACCATCGCGAAGTTGGCGAGCTCCGACAGGTCGCGCACGAGCAGCGACAGGTGCTGTTTCTCGTCGAGGCCGCGAATCCGGCGCACCCGCTCGACCGCATCCTTGTCGTCGAGATGGCACGCGAGCGCATAGCTCGAATCGGTCGGCATCGCGATCACGCCGCCCTTGCTGACGATCTCGACGGCCTGCTTGATCAGGCGCGGCTGCGGATTATCCGGATGAATCCTGAAGAACTGGGACATGGAAGCAGGTAAAGAGGGAGAAGTCGGATGCGCGCGTCGGCCACGACGCGGGCGACGGGCAACCGCCCGGTGTCAGAGCCAGCGCTCCCAGACCGGTGTCAGGTCGGATGGCAGCGGCGGCAGGCTGCCGAGCTCGACGCGGCCCTCGCCCGGCGCGTGGAAATCCGAGCCGCGCGACACTTCGAAGCCGAAGCGGCGGGCAACGTCCGCATATTCGCGGTACTGGTCGGGCGTGTGGCTGCCCGTGATGACCTCGATCGCGCGGCCGCCCAACTCGATGAACTCGGCGAAGAACGCGTCGAATTCGACGGGCGTATAGCGGTAACGGCCCGGATGCGCGACCACGGCTTCGCCGCCCGCCGCGCGGATCCACCCGACCGCATCGGACAGCGCGGCCCAGCGATGCGGGACGAACCCGGGCTTGCCGTCGCCGAGCAGGCGGTCGAACACGTCGGACGTCGATTCGGCGTGGCCGTGCTCGACGAGAAACCGCGCGAAGTGCGTGCGCGAGATCAGGTCGGGATTCGATACGTACTTCAGCGCGCCTTCGTACGCGCCGGGGATGCCGAGCGTCTCAAGTTGCGCACCGATCGCCACCGCGCGCGCCGCGCGGCCGTGGCGCGTGCGGTACAGGCCGTCGACGAGCGTCGGGTTCGCGGGATCGATGTTCAGGCCGACGATATGCACGGTGCGCGATGCCCACGTGACCGAAATCTCGACGCCGCTCAGGTAGCGCATGCCGAGCGCTTCCGCCTCGCTGCGCGCCTCCGCCTGGCCGCCGATCTCGTCGTGGTCGGTCAGCGCCCACAGGGTCACGCCGCCGGCATGGGCGCGGCGCGCGACGTCGGCAGGCGACAGCAACCCGTCGGAAACATTCGAATGGCAGTGGAGATCGGCGTTCATTGTCGGCATGGCAGGTAAGGCTTCATTCTACTGCAATGCGGCAATTGCACCGCCAGCCTGCCCCGCCGCCGCCGTCGCGGACCTACGCGCAGAATGCCTCGATCAGCGCCGCGATCTGCTCGGGCTGGTCGTGATGCACCATGTGGCCGGCATCCTCGACGAGCTTCTCGCGCCAGTCGGGGAACGCGTTGAAACGCGCCTTGAATTCCGGCAGCGGGATGTCGCCGGCGAGGTGCGCGAGCGTCGGCGAATTGACGGCCTCGACGTGCAGCACCTTCGCGCGCACCTGCGCCCAGGTGGCCATCACCTCGTCGAGCCGGTACAGCAGCGGCCCCGGCATCTTGTGCGCGGGGTCGGCCAGCAGGTGGTAGAGGCCGTCGTCGCCGCGCTTCGACCAGTGCGCGGCGAGGAACGCGGCGCGGCGCGGGTCGAGCCGCGGATTGGTCCTGGTCAGGCGCGCCGCCACGTCGTCGAGGGACGCGTACGGGCGCAGCGCGGGCGGCTCGCGCAGTTCGTCCAGCCAGCCGCGCAGCCGGCGCGGCGCCTGCCCGGCCCGCGCCGGCGCGAGCCCGAAACCCTCGAGGTCGACCACGCGCCGCACGCGTTCCGGCCGCGCGCCCGCGTACAGGCACACGACGTTCGCGCCCATGCTGTGTCCGACCAGGTTGACTTCGCCGGTCGGCGCATAGTGATCGACGAGCGCATCGAGGTCGCCCAGGTATTCGTGGAACCAGTAGTGGCCGCCGCCCTGTCGCGCGACCGGCCAGTCGGACAGCCCGAAGCCACGCGCATCGGGTGCGATCACCTGCCAGTCGCCCGCGAGCGCATCGACGACGAACTGGAACGACGCCGCGACGTCCATCCAGCCGTGCAGCATGAACAGCGTCGGCGCATCGGGCCGGCCCCAGCGCCGAACATGCAGCTTCACGCCGCGCACCGTGACGAAATCGGAAACAGAACTCGACGCACTCATTGCAGCCGCCAGAAAAAAGAATGATCGTTCGATTATAGCGGTGGTGCCACAGTTCAGGCGGTCGGCATTCGAGGCACTTCTCTAGCGTAGCGGCGGTGCGAGGGCCGGCCGGACCGGCCGCGCGTCCCGCCGGGAAACGCGATCCGCCGGGCGAGCGGGCCGGCCGGCGGCGGCACGCGTGCGGCGACAAACGATACGCAGCCGGACGCGATCCGGCTAACGCGCCGCATTTCCGGCCGCTGCGTCCTGCGCGGCCAGTTCGTCGAGTTCGGCCTGCTCGAATCCGGCGTCACGACGCGCATCGAAGTTGAACGGGCCGCGCAGTCGTGGCGCGTGGTATTGCTCGGCAAGCTGGCGGTAGGCCGACACCGGATCGCGGCCGGTTTCGTCGCACAGATGCCGGAACCAGCGGTTGCCGATCGCGACATGACCGACCTCGTCGCGCAGGATCACATCGAGGATCGCAGCCGACGCATCGTCGCCCGCCTGTACGAGCCGCGCACGGATCGGCGGCGAAGCATCGAGCCCGCGGGCCTCGAGCGTGCGCGGCACGAGCGCCATGCGCGCCAGCACATCGCCCTTGGTCCGCTCGCACATCTCCCACAGCCCGTTGTGCGCGGGAAAATCGCCGTACGCATGCCCGAATGCTGCCAGCCGGTCGGACAGCAGCGTGAAGTGATAGGCCTCCTCGGCCGCGACCTTCAGCCAGTCCGCATAAAACGCGTCCGGCAGGCCCGCAAAGCGCCAGACCGCATCGAGCGCCAGATTGATCGCATTGAATTCGATATGGGCGAGCGCGTGCAGCAGCACCGCGCGCCCTTCGGGCGAACGCATGCTGCGCCGCTCGAGCTGGCGCGGCTCGACCAGCGTCGGACGTTCCGGGCGCCCGGGCAGGCCGGCCGGTTCACGCAGTTCGAGCGACGGTGCGATCGCGGCCTGCCCGGCCAGCAGCGCGTCGTACAGCGAACGCACCTGCGCGGCCTTGGCCGCGGGTTCGGATGCGCGCAGCGCGTCGAGCGCGGCGTGGCGCACGCAAACCGGCGCATGACCGAAAGAAGAAGACTCCATGCTCATAAACGGGGACACCCTGCATGCGCATCGCGGGAGCGCACGCACGCGACGGTTTACAATATGCGATCGTTCCGCGGCGCCATGCGCCGGGCAAACCAGACGCGCCATTCTACCGGCGCCCATCACCGAAGAGACAAGGAGACTCCGTGACGATCTACAAGCTGGGCGATACGGCCCCGACGATCCACGAAAGCGTATTCGTCGCCGATACGGCGGCCATCATCGGCAAGGTCGTGCTCGAGGAAAACGCGAGCGTCTGGTTCGGCGCGACGATACGCGGCGACAACGAGACGATTGCCGTCGGCGCCGGCAGCAACGTCCAGGAAGGCGCGGTACTGCACACGGACCCCGGTTTTCCGCTGACGATTGCCGAAAACGTGACGATCGGGCACCAGGCGATGCTGCACGGCTGCACGATCGGCGAAGGTTCGCTGATCGGTATTCAGGCGGTGGTCTTGAATGGAGCGGTCATCGGCCGCAACTGTCTGGTTGGTGCCGGTGCGGTCGTGACGGAAGGCAAGACGTTCCCGGACAATTCGCTGATTCTCGGCGCACCGGCGAAAGTCGTGCGCGAGCTGTCGGCGGAAGACATCGCGCGGCTGCGCGCGAACGCGAAGACATACGTCGAGCGGCGTGCGCATTTCAAGGAGCAACTCGTGCGGATCGGGTGATTCGCGCGGATTTCAAGGAAGAAGAGTGAGCGACCAGTTACAGAAATTCATGTTCAATGCGGCGCCCGTGCGCGGCGAGATCGTTTCGCTGCGCAATACGTGGCAGGAAGTGCTCGCCCGCCGCGACTACCCTGCCCCCGTGCGCACGGTGCTCGGCGAGATGATGGCCGCGTGCGCGCTGCTGTCCGCGAACCTGAAATTTCACGGCACCCTGATCATGCAGATCTTCGGCGACGGGCCGGTCCAGATGCTGGTCGTCCAGTGCGGTTCGGATCTGTCGATGCGGGCCACCGCGAAGTTCTCCGGCGACGCGGCGCAAACGATCGGCGACGACACGAGTTTCGCGTCGCTCGTCAACGCGAGCGGCCACGGCCGCTGCGTGATCACGCTCGACCCGGCCGACAAGCTGCCGGGCCAGCAGCCGTACCAGGGCATCGTGCCGCTGAACGGTGTCGACGGCCCGCTCGAATCGGTATCGCAGGTGCTCGAGCATTACATGCACCACTCCGAGCAGCTCGACACGCGGCTGTGGCTCGCGGCCGATCGCGACCGTGCGGTCGGCATGCTGCTGCAGAAGCTGCCGGGTGACGGCGGCATCGTGCCGCGCAACGCAGAAACCGATATCGACACGTGGGAGCGCGTCTGCACGCTCGGCGGCACGCTGTCCGCGAAGGAGCTGCTCGAAGTCGAACCGGAAGTCGTGTTCCGCCGGCTGTTCTGGCAGGAGAACGTGCAGCACTTCGAGCCGGCCGGCACGCGCTTCCAGTGCTCCTGCTCGCGCGAGAAGGTCGGTGCGATGCTGCGCATGCTCGGCCGCGACGAAGTCGACAGCGTGATCGTCGAGCGCGGCCACGTCGAGATCCACTGCGAGTTCTGCAACCAGCGCTACGAATTCGATCCCGTCGACGTCGCGCAGTTGTTCGCGGCGCCCGGCGTCGAGACCGGCATCGCGCCGGCAACCGGCCAGCGTCACTGAGCGGCGCGCCCGATGCCCGCCGTCCGGGCGCGGGCGCATAATGACGCACGAGCGCCGCACGCACGACGCCGAAGGCTCGGCCTTCGGCGCAAGCCGCTTCCCGCCGTCGGCGCGCTGCAGGAGAAACACATGAATCGCCCGTTTCGCACCATCGTCCTGACGAGCGTTGCCGCCGGCACGCTCGCGCTTGCCGGCTGCGCGATGCCGCCGCCGCCCTCCACGATCCTGAGCCGCCTGCCCGAACCGGGCGCATCGGGCGGCCAGCCGCCCGCGCTGTCGAGCGCCGAACGCAAGCGCTACGACGAGATCGACCGGCAGGTGCTGCGCGAACAGAACAGCGCGATGGCGGCCGAGGCAGCCGCGCGCGCGTGGGCCTATTATTCGCCTCCGCCCGTGACCGTCTATGGCGGGTATTACGGCGGATGGGGAAATCGCTGGGGAACGGGCATCGGCTACGGCTATCCGGGCTGGTGGTGGTAAGCGATCGCCCGGACGATTGAACACCCGCAGGAAATAAAAAAGCGCGGCATTTCCCGCGCTTTTTCAATGGGTTCGAGCTGCCGCGCTCAGTGATGCGCGGCCTTGCCCTTGTCGCCGCCATGATGCCGCGACGGCTTCGCGATCGACTGCGGATTCGGCACGACACGCACCGGCGCCGCCGACACGGCACCGCGCGTCGACGTGTTCGAAGGCGTGTTGTTCAGCGGCACCGCCGGTGCATTCGGCGACACGAACTGCACGAATACTTCGCCGTCCTTCACCATGCCCATCTCGTAGCGCGCGCGCTCCTCGATGGCCGCTGTACCGCCCTGCAGATCCTGCACTTCGCCTGCGGTCCGCTCGTTGCGCAGCTTCTCGTCCGCATTCTTCTGCAGCTGGTCGCCGAGCTGCTGACGCAATTCATGCACCCGCAGCCAGCCGCCGTGTCCCCACCATAGGGGGTACTGAATGAGCGCCAGCAAGGCAATCAGGACGACAGTGACAAGCCGCATGTAAGAGACGCAGATATAAGAAGCGCCGCTCCGCGCACATGCACAGAGCGGCGTCGATATGACGAACCCGATATTAGCGCGTTAGCGCAGATTATAGAAAGCCGATTTACCCGGGTAGCTCGCGATGTCGCCGAGATCTTCCTCGATGCGCAGCAGCTGGTTGTACTTCGAGATGCGGTCGCTGCGCGACAGCGAACCCGTCTTGATCTGACCGGCGTTCAGGCCGACCGCGATGTCCGCGATCGTCGAATCTTCCGTTTCGCCCGAGCGGTGCGAGATCACGGCCGTGTAGCCCGCGCGCTTCGCCATTTCGATCGCCGCGAACGTTTCGGTCAGCGTACCAATCTGGTTGATCTTGATGAGGATCGAGTTCGCGATGCCCTTCTCGATGCCTTCCTTCAGGATGCGCGTGTTCGTGACGAACAGGTCGTCGCCGACGAGCTGCACCTTCTTGCCGAGGCGATCGGTCAGCAGCTTCCAGCCTTCCCAGTCGCTTTCGTGCATGCCGTCCTCGATCGACACGATCGGGAACTTGTCGGCGAGCGTCGCGAGGTAGTCGGTGAATTCGGCCGACGACAGTTGCAGGCCTTCGCCCGCGAGCTGGTACTTGCCGTCGTGGTAGAACTCGGATGCCGCGCAGTCGAGCGCGAGCAGCACGTCCTCGCCCGCACGGTAGCCGGCCTTCTCGATCGCCTGCAGGATCGTCGACAGGCACTCGTCGTTGCTGCCGAAGTTCGGCGCGAAGCCGCCTTCGTCGCCGACTGCCGTGCTCATGCCGCGGTCGCTCAGGATCTTCTTCAGTGCGTGGAACACTTCCGCGCCGCAACGCAGGGCTTCACGGAACGTCGGCTGGCTCACCGGGACGATCATGAATTCCTGGATGTCGAGGCTGTTGTTCGCGTGCGCGCCGCCGTTGACGATGTTCATCATCGGCACCGGCAGCTGCATTGCGCCCGAACCGCCGAAATAGCGGTACAGCGGCAGGCCTGCCTCTTCGGCGGCAGCCTTCGCGACGGCCATCGACACGGCCAGCATCGCGTTCGCGCCGAGGCGCGACTTGTTGTCGGTGCCGTCCAGCTCGAGCAGCGTCTTGTCGAGGAACGCCTGTTCCGACGCGTCGAGGCCCATGATGGCTTCGGAGATTTCGGTGTTGATGTGCTCGACTGCCTTCAGCACGCCCTTGCCGTTGTAGCGGCCGGCTTCGCCGTCGCGCAGTTCGATCGCTTCACGCGAGCCCGTGGACGCGCCCGACGGCACCGCCGCGCGGCCCATCGTGCCCGATTCGAGCAGCACGTCGCATTCGACGGTGGGGTTGCCGCGCGAATCCAGAATCTCGCGGCCGATGATATCTACGATTGCACTCATGGGTTTCCTCTGAGAATGACGATGGATTCTTCAAACTGCGACGGCGCGCGTGCCGGAACCGCTTTCGCTACTGACGCGCGAAGCCGCCGCAAGGTTCATTCGATCTTTAATTGAAATCGTTTTCCAGGAACGGGTTGCGCTTCACCGCCTGGTCGAGCGTGACGAGGGTCTCCAGCAGCGCGCCCATCCGGTTCAGCGGCACCGCGTTCGGGCCGTCCGACTTCGCCTCGGCCGGATTCGGGTGCGTTTCCATGAAGAGGCCCGCGACGCCCGTCGCGACCGCCGCACGCGCGAGCACCGGCACGAATTCGCGCTGGCCGCCCGAGCTCGTACCCTGCCCGCCCGGCAGTTGCACCGAGTGGGTCGCGTCGAATACGACGGGCGCGTTCGTTTCGCGCATGATCGCGAGCGAACGCATGTCCGACACGAGATTGTTGTAGCCGAACGAGACGCCGCGCTCGCACGCCATGAAGCGGTCTTCCGACAGCCCCGCTTCACGTGCCGCGTCGCGCGCCTTGTCGATCACGTTCTTCATGTCGTGCGGCGCGAGGAACTGGCCCTTCTTGATGTTGACGGGCTTGCCCGAGCGCGCGCATGCGTGGATGAAATCGGTCTGGCGGCACAGGAACGCGGGCGTCTGCAGCACGTCGACGACCGACGCGACCTGCTCGATCTCTTCGATCGAATGCACGTCGGTCAGCACCGGCAGGCCGAGCTGGCGCTTCACCTCGGACAGGATCCGCAGGCCCTCGTCCATTCCGAGGCCGCGAAACGACTTGCCCGAGCTGCGGTTCGCCTTGTCGTACGACGACTTATAGATGAACGGCACGTTCAGCTTCGCGCAGATCTCCTTCAGGCGGCCCGCCGTGTCGATCGTCATTTGCTCCGATTCGACGACGCAGGTACCCGCGATCAGGAAGAAAGGCTTGTCGAGACCGACCTCGAAATCGCACAGCTTCATGCTTTCACTCCGCGCGCTTGCTTGTTGGCGAGCGCGGCTTCGACGAACGACTTGAACAGGGGATGACCGTCACGCGGCGTGGACGTGAATTCCGGGTGGAACTGCACGCCGACGAACCACGGGTGCATCGAGCGCGGCAGCTCCATCATTTCCGGCAGATCCTCGCTCGGGGTACGCGCGCTGATGATAAGGCCGCCGCTTTCGAGCTGGGGCACGAAGCGGTTATTGACTTCATAACGGTGGCGATGACGCTCGTTCACGTCCTTGCCGTAGATTTCTTCCGCCATCGTGCCGGGCTTGATCGGGCAGCGCTGCGAGCCGAGGCGCATCGTGCCGCCGAGATCGGATTCCTCGGTGCGCGTCTCGACCTTGCCGTCGCGGTCGTACCACTCGGTGATCAGCGCGACCACGCGTTCCGGCGTGTCCGGATCGAATTCCGTGCTGTTCGCCTGCTTCAGGCCGACGACGTCGCGCGCGAACTCGATCACCGCGAGCTGCATGCCGAGGCAGATGCCGAGATAAGGCACCTTCGCCTCGCGCGCATAGCGGATCGCCGCGATCTTGCCTTCGGTGCCGCGACGGCCGAAACCGCCCGGGACCAGCACCGCGTCGAGGTGCTTCAGGCTGTCGACGCCGTTCGTCTCGATCTCTTCCGAGTCGATGTACTCGATGTTGACCTTGGTCGACGTGTGCAGCGACGCGTGACGCAGCGCCTCGATCAGCGACTTGTACGATTCGGTCAGGTCGACGTACTTGCCGACCATGCCGATCGTCACTTCGTGCTTCGGGTTCTCCAGCTTCTCGACGAGTTCCGACCACATGCTCAGGTCGGCATCGTGCGGCGTCAGCTTCAGCTCGTCGCAGATGATCTTGTCGAGGCCCTGGTCGTGCAGCATCTGCGGAATCTTGTAGATGCTGTCGGCGTCCCACACCGAGATCACGGCGTCTTCCGGCACGTTCGAGAACATCGAGATCTTCTTCGATTCGTCGTCGGGGATGCGGCGATCCGCGCGGCACAGCAGCACGTGCGGCAGGATGCCGATCTCGCGCAGCTTCTGCACGCTGTGCTGGGTCGGCTTCGTCTTCAGCTCGCCGGCCGTCGCGACGTACGGCACCAGCGTCAGGTGCACGAAGCACGCGCTGTTGCGGCCGAGGCGCAGGCTCATCTGGCGCGCAGCTTCAAGGAACGGCAGCGACTCGATGTCGCCGACCGTGCCGCCGATCTCGACGATCGCGACATCCGGCTCGCCGCAGGTGGCCGATGCGGCCCCGCGCTCGATGAACGCCTGGATCTCGTTCGTGATGTGCGGAATGACCTGCACGGTCTTGCCGAGATAGTCGCCGCGGCGTTCCTTGCGGATCACCGATTCGTAGATCTGGCCGGTCGTGAAGTTGTTGGCCTTGCGCATCTTCGTGCTGATGAAGCGCTCATAGTGGCCGAGGTCGAGGTCCGTCTCCGCTCCATCTTCCGTCACAAACACTTCGCCGTGCTGGAACGGGCTCATCGTGCCGGGGTCGACGTTGATGTAGGGATCGAGTTTGAGGAGGGTGACTTTCAGACCGCGCGATTCGAGGATCGCGGCGAGGGAAGCGGCGGCAATGCCCTTGCCAAGGGAAGAAACTACGCCGCCGGTGACGAAAACATATTTGGTCATCGCTGGATGCTCGCGGGAAAAACGGATTATACCGTAAAGCCCGCCCTTTTCTCAGCAACTGACGTGATGATCGCGCCCTTTCGGGCGGACCCGCGCCAACCGCGCGCCGGGGGGAGAACCGGCCGGCCGGTCGGCGCGGCGGGCACCCGCCGCGGCGCGTACCAGCCGCCGGACGAAGCGTCAGGCGCGCCTCGCGAGCGGCGCGCCGCCCTGCGACACACCGCCCTCTTCCGCCTTCAGCGAATTCAGCATCCGCTGCAATGCACGGGCGGTCTCGAGCGGCCGCTCCATCGGGAACAGGTGGCTGCCCTCGAGCCATTCGACGCGCCCGCGCGCCGCACGGCGTGTCGCGTCGAGCCCGACCTGCCGCACCTCGCGCGAACGCGTGCCGGCGAGAAAACCGATCGGCACCGGCGCGCCGTGCGCGAGCCGCGGGCCGAGCGTGTGCGGCAGCGTCCGGTAGATCAGGTATTCGACCTGCCGGTCGAACGCGAGCGCACGCTCGCCGTCGGCACCGGCCTGCGGAATGCCGTAGTCGATGTAGTCGGCCAGCATCCGTTCGTCCCAGCGCGCGAACGCGGGCTTCTCGCGGAAATGCCGCCAGACTTCGTCGCGGCTCACCCAGTGCGTGCGCCGGTTGCGGGTCGCGGCGGCCGGCGACAGCCGCTCGTCGAGCCCCGCCCACTGGCTCGCGCGCAACGCGCCCGCACGCCAGCCCGCGATGATCGGCGAATCGATCATCACAACGCCGCGCACCCATTGCGGCTTCTTCAGTGCGGCCATCAGCGACAGGTAGCCGCCGAGCGAATGGCCGACCAGCCAGACGGGACGCTCGTAGCGGCTGCCGATGTCGTCGAGCAGTTGCTCGACGAGATGCGGCCAGTCGCGCGTCACCGGGTAGCGGCGGTCGTGGCCGATCCGCTCGATGTAGCGCAGCTCGTAGTCGTCGGCCAGTTCGGCGAAGATCGTCCGGTACGTCGACGCCGGAAAGCCGTTCGCATGCGAGAAGTGGAGGATGTCCTTCAAATGCCGATGTCTCCTTTGTCGACGGGAGTGAGTGCTTTGGCACCTACTCCCGCCCCATGCTTCGCGTTCTGCCGGGCCCGTGCTTCGGCACTTTTCGCGGGGCCCCTGCATTCTCTATAAACCGGCCCTCGCCCCGCTCAACGGTCCATCCAGTACCGCCGCCGTACGTCGCGATAACGCTCGAATGCGAACCCGCCGTCGGCCGGTGCGACGTCGAACCGCACGGCGCCGTCGCGATCGGTGCGCGGCAGCGGAATCCCGCGTGCCTCGTAGCGCGCGAGGACGGTCCGGTGCGGATGTCCGAAACGATTGCGATAGCCTACAGGAAATACCGCGACGCGCGGCCCGACCGAATCGAGGAAAGGCTCGACAGACGACGTGCGGCTGCCGTGGTGCGGAACGACCAGGATCTGCGCGGCCAGCGCGTCGCGCGCGGCGTCCACGAGCTGGCGTTCGGTGCGTGCCTCGATGTCGCCCGTCAGCAGCGCGGACGTGCCGCCCGCGTCGATGCGCAGCACGCACGATTGCCCGTTCGACGCGCCCGTGCCCGGGCCGCCCGGTGGCCAGAGCATCGTGAAGACGACGCCGTCCCAGGTCCAGCGCTGCCCGGCCGCGCACGGCAGCCGGTCGACGACGCCGGCGGCCGTCGCGTCGCGCCACAGCCGGTTCTTCGGCGCAATGCCGGCCAGCAGCTGGCGCACGTCGGCTGCCGCATAGACGGCCGGCGCGCCGCCCGCGTGATCGGCGTCCGCGTGACTGAGCACGAGCGAATCGATCACCGCGATGCCGCGCGAGCGCAACGCCGGCGCGACGATCCGCGCGCCGGCATGCGTCGACTCCGCGCCCGGCCCCGCATCGAACAGCAAGGTTCGGCGTGCGGTCTCCACCAGCACCGACGCGCCCTGCCCGACGTCGAGCACGGTCAGCCGGAAGCCGCCCGGCGGCGGTGCATCGGATGCCGGCGCGACGAGCGGCAGCCACGTGAGCGGCGCCGCCCAGCGCAACGGCCAGCCGCGCGGCATCAGCGCCCATGCGACGCCCACGCACGCAAGCGCCAGCACCGGCCAGTCGGGCATGCGCAGCCAGAACACGCCGGCCGGCCAGTCGGCGAGATACCCGAGCAGCGTCATCATCGGTTCGAGCGCCGCATGCGCAAGCCGGAACGCGTACGCATCGAGAGGTGCAGGCAGTGCGATGCCGGCCAGCACGATCGGCGTCACGACCGTGCTCACCCAGGGAATCGCGAATGCATTGCCGAACGGGCCAGATAGCGAAATCTGCGCGAACCACGCCGCCGTCAGCGGTGCGAGACCGATCGTCACCGCGTACTGCACGCGCGTGGCCTCGGCGATACGGCGCGCGGCGCGCGTGCCCCACGCGCGCAACCGGCTCGACAGGCCGGCCGTGTCGTTGCCCTCCTCGCCTTGCGCGTCGACCTCGCGCGCCGCGCGCCAGCCGGCGACGGTCAGCAGAATGACGGCGACCGCCCCGAACGACAGCCAGAACCCGGCCGACAGCACGGCCCACGGATCGGCAAGCAGCACGCCGCCGAGCGCCGCGCACAGCACCGCCGACGTCGGCACGCTGCGCCCGGCCAGATACGCGATGCCGCCGGCCGCGATCATCCACCACGCACGCTGCGCCGGCACGTTGAAACCGGCGAGCGCCGCATAGCCGGCCGCGGCCGCCAGCGCGGCAAGCGATGCCGCATACGGCGCCGGCAACACGAGCGTCGCGGCCCGCGCACGCCAGCGCAGCCGGCGCCAGACCATCGACACCAGCCCGCCCGCGATCGCGCCGACGAGCCCGACGTGCAGGCCGGAGATCGCGACCAGATGGCTCGTACCCGTGTTGCGCAGCACGCGCCAGTCGTCGTCGCCGATGCCGGACTGGTCGCCGATCGCGAGCGCGGCGACGATGCCACGATGGCCGGCGTCGACACCGAGCGTCTCGCCGATGCGCGCCCGCAGCACGTCGCGCAGCCGATCGATCGATGCACGCCAACCCGATGCATGCGCATCGAGCAATACCGACCGCCGCGGCGCGCTGACGTAACCGATCGCGCGAATGCCTGCGGCAAGCCACGCCGCCTCGCTGTCACGCACGCCGGCATTGGCCTCGGCGTGCGGGCGCTTCAGGCGCACGACGAAGCGCCAGCGCTGCGCGGCACGCAGTTCGGGAAGCGGATTGCGCGTCGCGGATGCGCCATACACGCGCCACGACAGCCGGATCAATGGCGGGAAACGGGCCAACCCCGCATCGTTCGACTCGACCGCGAGCAGCAGCCGCGCGCCCGTGTCGTCGACGACGGGCAGCCCCCGGATCACGCCGGTGACGACGATGTCGCGCCCTTCCCAGTCGACGGGCAAGCTGTCGCGCAGCCGCCATTCGGCCCGCGCCGCCGCGTAACCGAACCCCGCCACGCAGGCCGCGAGCGCGCACAGCATCCATCCGAGCGCGATGGTCGTGCGCGTGCGCCGGCGACGCATGCACCACGCACCCAGCGCCTCGCAACCGGCAAGCACGACCGCACAGATCGTCCATGCGATCGCGCCCGGCAACGCCGCCTGCCGCTGCAGCACGACGACGCCGAGCGCGAACGCGATCCACCACACGCGCATCGCGCCTCCTCGTCGACCTGGCGCCGCCATTGCGAATGCGGCGCCTTCCGGCAACGATTATGCGGACGAAAGTGCGAGTCGCGGCAGCGCGGCGAGCGCGTTAGCCGAAGTGGATAGGCCGAGTGAGCTGGCGTCGATACCGCGCAGTTCGGCGAGCACGTCGCCGATGCGCGGCACCTGGTCGGGCGTGTTGCGGGATTTGTACGCCCATTCGGGCGCGATGTCGGGCGCGTCCGTCTCGACGACGATCGCGTCGAGCGGCAATTGCGCCGCAAGCCGGCGGATCTGCAACGCGCGCGTGAATGTCACGTTGCCGCCGAAGCCGAGATGCAGCCCCTGCGCGAGATACGCTTCGGCCTGCTGGAAACTGCCGTTGAATGCATGCGCGATGCCGCGCCGCACGCCGAAGCGGCGCAGCCCCGCGAGCACGCGGTCCTGCGACTTGCGCACGTGGCACAGCACGGGCAGGTCGAATTCGCGCGCCAGCTTCAGCTGCCCCTGGTAGAAGAACTGCTGCCGGTCTTCGTCGAGCCCCGGCACGAAATAGTCGAGGCCGATCTCGCCGATCGCGACGAAGCGCGGATCGTCGAGACTCGCTTCGATCTCCATGCGCAGCCGGTCGAGATCCTCGTCACGCGCGTGCGGCGTATACATCGGATGGATGCCAAGCGCATAGACGGCGCCCGGCGTGCGCTGCGCAAGTTCGCGCACCGTCGTGAAGTTATCGCGCCCGATGCTCGGGATCACGATGCGCGACACGCCGGCCGCGCGTGCCGCCTGCGCGACCGCGTCACGATCGGCGTCGAACTCGGCGGCATCGAGATGGCAGTGCGTATCGATCCACATGACGGCATTCCTGTACCCCTCGCGCCGCGCCGGGACGAACCCGGCGGCCCGGCCAGGGGTGTTGGCTTACACCGGCAGCGCCGGCTCCTCGTGCAGCACGCCGTCACGCAGCCGCATGATGCGGTCGCAGCGCGCGGCGAGATCGGGATCGTGCGTGACGATCACGAAGCTCGTTTCGAGCGTCTCGGACAGTTCGAGCATCAGGTTGAACACCGTGTCTGCCGTCGTGCCGTCGAGGTTGCCGGTCGGCTCGTCGGCGAGCACGCACGCGGGTTTCGTGACCAGCGCGCGCGCGATCGCGACGCGCTGCCGCTCGCCGCCCGACAGCTCGCCCGGCCGGTGCTTCGCGCGCGGGCCGAGACCGACGCGTTCGAGCATCGCCTGGGCCTGCGCGCGCGCGTCCTCGGTCGTCATCCGGCGGATGCGCAGCGGCATCGCGACGTTGTCGAGCGCGGTGAACTCGGGCAGCAGGTGATGGAACTGGTAGACGAAGCCGAGCGCGCGGTTGCGCAACTCGTTGCGCTCGCGCTCGGCGAGTTGCGTAAACGGCTTGCCGAGCAGCGACACTTCGCCCGCGCTCGGCTCGTCGAGCCCGCCCAGCACGTGCAGCAGCGTGCTCTTGCCCGAACCCGACGCACCGACGACGGCGAGCTTCTCGCCGCGCCGCACCGTCAGTTCGGTATTGTTGAGCACCTGCACGTTGAAGCCACCCTGCACGAACGCCTTCGTGATCCCGCGCGCCTGAAGCACGTATTCCTGCATACCTGCCGAATCCTGTCTGTTGTGTTGTTCTGAATCCGCGAATGCGGTTGCGCGGTCATTCATAGCGGAGCGCCTCCGCCGGCTTCACCTTCGCGCCGCGCCAACTCGGATAGAGCGTCGCGACGGCCGACAGCGCGAATGCGATCAGCCCGATCCGGATCACGTCGCTCGCGACGAGTTCCGACGGCAGCTCGCTGATGAAGTACACGGACGGCGGCAGGAACTGCACGCCGAACAGGTGCTCGATCATCGGGATCAGCCAGGGGATGCTCCACGCGATCAGGCAGCCGAGCGCGACGCCCGACGCCGTGCCGACGAAGCCGATCGTCACGCCCTGCACGACGAAGATCTTCATGATCGACCCCGGCTGCGCGCCGAGCGTGCGCAGGATCGCGATGTCGGCCTGCTTGTTGGTCACGGTCATCACGAGCGACGACACGAGGTTGAACGCGGCCACCGCGATGATCAGCGTCAGGATGATGAACATCATCCGCTTCTCGATCTGCACGGCCGAGAACCACGTCTTGTTCTGCTGCGTCCAGTCGCGGATGTACAGGCTGCCCGACAGCGTATGCGACAGCTCGACCGCGACCTGCGGCGCCTTCTGCATGTCCGTCAGCCGCAGCCGCACGCCGGTCGGCGCAGCCATCCGGAACAATGCCTCGGCGTCGCGGATGTTGATCATCGCGAGCGTGCTGTCGTATTCGTAGTGGCCCGACTCGAACACGCCGACGACCGTGAACTGCTTCAGGCGCGGCATCATGCCGGCCGGCGTGATCGAGCCTTCGGGCGCGACCAGCGTGACCTTGTCGCCGACCGTTACGCCGAGGTTGCCGGCGAGCGCGTCGCCGAGCACGATGCCGAACTGGCCCGGCACGAGCGCGCCGAGCTGCCCGGCCTTCATGTCCTTGCCGATGTCGGACACCTGCGGCTCGAGCGTCGGCTCGACGCCGCGCAGCATCACGCCGCTCACCGCGTCCTGGCGCGTGAGCAGCGCCTGCGCGTCGACGTACGGCGCCGCGCCGACCACCGACGGATTGCGGCGCGCTTCCTGCGCGGTCAGTTGCCAGTCGGGCATCGAGCCCGTCGGCGAGAACACCTCGACGTGCGCGAGCACCGACAGCATGCGGTCGCGCACTTCCTTCTGGAAGCCGTTCATCACCGACAGCACGACGATCAGCGCCGCGACGCCGAGCGCGATGCCGAGCATCGATACGAGGGCGATGAAGGAAATGAAGCCGTTGCCGGTCGTGCGTTTGCCGGCGCGCGTATAGCGCCAGCCGATCTGCCATTCGTACGGAAGTTTCAAGCGAATCCTTTCTGCTGGTTACGGCGGGAAGGCGCCCCGCGGCCGGACCGCCGCCCGGCGGCGGCCACCGGCCCGGGCCCGGTCGAAAAACGGCCGCCGGACGCGAACGGGCCGTCTGCCGGCCCGATCACGCGCGCAGTTTGCCATACAATGCGCACCATCATGCACGACCGACGCCTCCATTTTCTCGTTCCGTTCGCGCTGCCGTCGGCGGCCGATGCGGCCTCGTCCCTGCACACGCTGGACAGCCCCGCGCTCGAAAAGTTGCTCGCCCGCGCACGCCTCGTCGAGCGCGTGGCCGGCGAGGACTTCCAGCGCACGCTGCCGCACGAGCGCTGGCTGGCCCGCCAGTTCGGCGCGACCCAGGGCAACGCCGCGGACGAGGCGCCGCTCGCGCCCTACATGTTGCTGGCGGACGGCGGCGACCCCGGCGCACAAGCATGGGCATGCGTCGAGCCCGTGCACGTCGAAATCGCGCACGATCACCTGGTGCTCGTCGATCCGGCAGCCCTCGCGCTCGACGACGGCGACGCGGCCGCGCTGCTCGCGGTCGCGCGGCCGCTGATCGAGGAGCTCGGCGTGCGGCTCGAAGCGCCGAACCCCGCGCGCTGGTACCTGTCGAGCGAACAGCTCGCACGGCTCGCCGGCGCCGCGCCGCTGCGCGCGAGCGGCCGCAACATCGAGATCTGGCTGCCGCACGAGGCACACACGGGCGAACGCTCGCGGATGTGGATGAAACTGCAGAACGAAGTGCAGATGGCGTGGTTCCAGCACCCGGTCAACGAAGCCCGCGAGGCGCGTGGCCTGCCGGCCGTCAATTCGATCTGGTTCCATGCGCAGGGCACGCTGAAGCCGGTCGGCAAGCCGTTCGCGCGCGTGCTGTCCGCGTCGCCCGCCGCGCTCGGCCTCGCGCGCGCCGCGCAGGCCGAAGCCGGCGCCCCACCCGCCGCGTTCGACGCGCTGCCCGCCGGCGACGGCGCGACGCTCGTCGAACTGCCGGCGTTGACCACCCCATTCATCGAACAGGACTGGGCGCGCTGGCACGACGGGCTCGCCGCGCTCGAGCGCGACTGGTTCGCGCCGGTGCTCGCCGCGCTGCAGAACGGCGCGCTCGCCAGCGTCGAATTCACGCTGTGCGGCGATACAAGCTCCGTGACGCTGCACGCGACGCGCGGCGACCTGCGCAAGTTCTGGCGCCGCCGTGCGCTCGCCTCCCTGTTCGAATAACAAGCAGACCCCGAATGACCCGGATCGTTACCCGCCCCGTCGCGCCCGCCGACGCCGAAGTGCTCGCGCGCCACGGCCTGCATCCCGTCCTCGCGCGCCTGTATGCGTCGCGCGGCGTGCAGTCCCCGACCGATATCGAGACCGCGCTTGCGCGCCTCGTCCCGCCCACCGAGCTGAAGGGCTGCGCCGACGCGGCGTCGCTGCTTGCCGACGCGATCGCCGACAAGCGACGCCTGCTCGTCGTCGCCGACTACGACTGCGACGGCGCGACCGCGTGCGCGGTGGCGGTACGCGGCCTGCGGATGTTCGGCGCTCAGATCGACTACCTGGTACCGAACCGCTTCGAATATGGCTACGGCCTCACGCCCGAGATCGTCGAGCTCGCGGCCGCGCGCAAACCCGACCTGCTGATCACCGTCGACAACGGGATCGCGAGCGTCGCGGGCGTCGAAGCCGCGAACGCGCGCGGCATCGACGTGCTCGTGACCGACCACCACCTGCCCGGCGACGCGCTGCCCGCTGCCCGTGCGATCGTCAACCCGAACCAGCCCGGCTGCGCGTTCCCGAGCAAGCACATCGCCGGCGTCGGCGTGATGTTCTACGTGCTGCTGGCGCTGCGCGCCGAACTGCGCCGGCGCGGCGCATTCGCGAGCAAGGAAGCGGAGCCGCGCCTGGACGGCCTGCTCGACCTCGTCGCGCTCGGCACCGTCGCAGACGTCGTGCGGCTCGACGGCAACAATCGCGTGCTCGTCGCACAGGGGCTGCAGCGGATCCGCAACGGCCGCATGCAGCCGGGTGTCGCCGCGCTGTTCCGCGCCGCCGCGCGCGAAGCGCGCACCGCGTCGGGCTTCGACCTCGGCTTCGGCCTCGGTCCGCGGCTCAACGCCGCGGGGCGGCTGTCCGACATGTCGCTCGGCATCGAATGCCTGATCACCGACGACATCGGCCGTGCGTGGGATCTCGCGCAGCAGCTCGACGTGATGAACCGCGAGCGCCGCGAGATCGAGGCCGGCATGCAGCAGCAGGCGCTCGCCGATCTCGCCGACGTCGACCCGGCCGACGCGTGCACGATCACGCTGTTCAACCCCGCATGGCACCAGGGCGTGATCGGCATCGTCGCCGGGCGGCTCAAGGAAAAATTCCACCGCCCGTCGTTCACGTTCGCGCACGCGGACGACGAAGGCAAGCGGGTCAAGGGGTCGGGCCGGTCGATCGCCGGCTTCCACCTGCGCGACGCGCTCGACCTCGTGTCGAAACGCGAACCGGACCTGATCGTCGCGTTCGGCGGCCATGCGATGGCGGCCGGTCTCACGCTCGATACCGAGAACGTGCCGCGCTTCGCGGCCGCGTTCGAGGCCGTCGCACGCGAATGGCTGTCCGACGACGCGCTCGCCCGCGTGATCGAGACCGACGGCGAACTCGAAGACGCTTACTTCACGCCGCAGTTCGTCGGGCTGCTCGACGAAGCCGTCTGGGGGCAAGGCTTTCCGGCCCCGCTTTTCTCGGGCGAATTCGACGTCGTGTCGCAATCGCTCGTGAAGGAAAAGCACCTGAAGCTGCAGCTTGCGCGCGGCCGCCAGCGCTTCAACGCGATCTGGTTCAACCACACCGAGCCGCTGCCGGCGAGCGCGCTGATCGCGTACCGCCTCGTCGCCGACACGTGGAACGGCGTCACGCGCGTCCAGTTGATCGTCGAACACGCGGCCGGCTGAGCACGGGCCGCCCGGCCCGCAGTGCCCGCCGATGCATGCACGCCGCACCGGACGGGGCCGCGGCACGCGTGCGAGCACCGTTTGCGTCACCGGGCAACCCTGCCGATCGGCTATAATTCCGCTTTTTTACGAAGCAAGAAAAGCGAACGATCATGGAAGCGGAACGTCTCAACGCGATCGAAAGCTCCCTGCTCGACCTGCGCAACCGCGCGGGCGAGCTCCGGGGGTATCTTTGACTACGACGCCAAAGCTGCGCGTCTGACCGAAGTCAACAAGGAACTCGAAGACCCGAACGTCTGGAACGATTCGAAGAACGCCCAGGCACTCGGCCGCGAGAAGAAGCTGCTCGAAGGCGTCGTCACGACGCTGACGGCGCTCGATAGCGACCTGCGCGACGCGCTCGACCTGTTCGAGCTGGCCCGCGAGGAAGGCGACGAGGACACGCTCGTCGCGTCGGAAGAGGATGCCGCGAAGCTCGAGGCACGCGTTGGCGACATCGAATTCCGCCGGATGTTCTCGAACCCGGCCGACCCGAACAACTGCTTCATCGACATCCAGGCCGGCGCCGGCGGCACCGAGGCGTGCGACTGGGCGTCGATGCTGCTGCGCCAGTACCTGCGCTACTGCGAACGCAAGGGCTTCAAGGCCGAAGTACTCGAAGAGTCCGACGGCGACGTCGCCGGCATCAAGAACGCGACGGTCAAGGTCTCGGGCGAATACGCATACGGCTTCCTGCGCACTGAAACAGGCATCCACCGTCTCGTGCGCAAGTCGCCGTTCGATTCGTCGGGCGGCCGCCATACGTCGTTCTCGTCGGTGTTCGTGTATCCGGAAATCGACGACTCGATCGAAGTCGAGATCAACCCGGCCGACCTGCGCATCGACACGTACCGCGCCTCGGGCGCCGGCGGCCAGCACATCAACAAGACCGACTCGGCGGTGCGGATCACGCACATGCCGACCGGCATCGTCGTGCAGTGCCAGAACGACCGCTCGCAGCACCGCAACCGCGCGGAAGCGATGGCGATGCTGAAGTCGCGCCTGTACGAAGTCGAGATGCGCAAGCGCCAGGCCGAGCAGGACAAGCTCGAATCGAGCAAGACCGACGTGGGCTGGGGCCACCAGATCCGCTCGTACGTGCTCGACCAGAGCCGCGTGAAGGACCTGCGCACGAACGTCGAAATGAGCAACACCCGTGCGGTGCTCGACGGCGATCTCGACGACTTCATCAGCGCGAGCCTCAAACAGGGCGTGTAAGCGCCGCGGCGCGCACCTGGCCAGGTCGCGCCGCCCTTGCCCTTCCCGTTTGCGTTGCCGCACCCAATCCGAATTCCGACCATCATGACCGAACCGACCCAAACGCAGCCCGCCGTCGCAGCGGACGAAAACCAGATCATCTCCGAGCGCCGCGAGAAGCTGCGCGCCTTGCGCGAGCAAGGCGTCGCCTACCCGAACGACTTCCGGCCGACGCACCACGCAGCCGATCTGCAGGTGAAATTCGCCGACTCGGACAAGGCCGCGCTCGAAGCGAGCCCGGTCGAGGTGTCGGTTGCCGGCCGCATGATGCTCAAGCGCGTGATGGGCAAGGCAAGCTTCGCGACGGTGCAGGACGGTTCGGGCCAGATCCAGTTCTTCGTGACGCCGAACGACGTCGGTGCGGAAACCTACGACGCATTCAAGAAGTGGGACCTCGGCGACATCGTCGCCGCGCGCGGCGTGCTGTTCCGCACCAACAAGGGCGAGCTGTCGGTCCAGTGCAAGGAGCTGCGCCTGCTGTCGAAGGCGCTGCGTCCGCTGCCGGACAAGTTCCACGGCCTCGCCGACCAGGAAATGCGCTACCGCCAGCGCTACGTCGACCTGATCGTCACGCCGGAAACGCGCGATACGTTCCGCGCGCGGACCAAGACGATCGCGTCGATCCGCAAGTTCATGGATTCGGCCGACTTCATGGAAGTCGAGACGCCGATGCTGCACCCGATCCCGGGCGGCGCGGCCGCGAAGCCGTTCGTCACGCATCACAACGCGCTCGACATGCAGATGTTCCTGCGCATCGCGCCGGAGCTGTACCTGAAGCGCCTGATCGTCGGCGGCTTCGAACGCGTGTTCGAGATCAACCGCAATTTCCGGAATGAAGGCGTGTCGCCGCGTCACAACCCGGAATTCACGATGATGGAGTTCTACGCCGCGTACACCGACTATCGCTGGCTGATGGACTTCACCGAGCAGCTGATCCGCCAGGCGGCGATCGATGCGCTCGGCACCGCGACGATCCAGTATCAAGGCCGCGAGCTCGACCTCGCGAAGCCGTTCCATCGCCTGACGATCACGCAGGCGATCCAGAAGTACGCGCCGCAGTACACCGACGGCCAGCTGTCGGACGACGCGTACCTGCGCACCGAACTGAAGCGCTTCGGCGTCGACGTCGGGCAGCCGGCGTTCCTGAACGCGGGCATCGGCGCACTGCAGCTCGCGCTGTTCGAGGAAACGGCCGAAGCGCAGCTCTGGGAACCGACGTTCATCATCGACTACCCGGTCGAGGTGTCGCCGCTCGCACGCGCATCGGATACGGTGCCGGGCATCACCGAGCGTTTCGAGCTGTTCATGACCGGCCGCGAGATCGCGAACGGCTTCTCGGAGCTGAACGATCCGGAAGACCAGGCCGCACGCTTCAAGAAGCAGGTCGAGCAGAAGGACGCGGGCGACGAGGAAGCGATGTTCTTCGACGCCGACTACATCCGCGCGCTCGAATACGGGATGCCTCCGACCGGCGGCTGCGGGATCGGCATCGACCGCCTCGTGATGCTGCTGACCGACAGCCCGACGATCCGCGACGTGCTGCTGTTCCCCCATCTGCGCCGCGAAGACTGACGGCCGCGCCCGTGCGCGCCGCACCCCGTGGCGCGCACGCCTCAGCTTTGTAACGACGCGTAAATCCCGCCAGCCGGCGTCCGCCGGCCTTCGTTCCTCCCCCGTTTTATTCCCTTGTCGCGACGGCCTGCTCAGGGTTTTCCCGGCAACAATCGCCGGCGCCCTGCTGCAATTCGTTACACCTTGATACGGTGCGCCCCTCGCCGCTCGACGACACTCCTTTTGCGTCACCACGCATGACAACGGGACCAGAACGAGGCGCCGGAACGCCGAGTCTGCTCGATCCCGAAGCGTGGGATCCGGCCCGGCGCCGACGTGCCGATCCGGATCGACATTGGAGAAAAAAATGGACAACCAGAATCAGACCACGCCGCAAAAGCAACGCCTCCATCCGCTGATCGCCACTGCAGCGGGCGCCGTCATCGTCGCCAGCCTCGCGGCGACAGCAGCGATCACGGGCGTATTCCCGAAGGCCAGCAGCAGCAACGAACAGAACGGCCAGACCCAGGCCGCGCTGATCGCGTCGCAGCCGGCCGTCGATACGGCCGCGGCCGCCAGCGCCGCGCTGGCCGCGCAAGCCCGGCAGCAGGCGGCCGAACAAGCCGCCGCGCAGCAGAAGGCGATCGCGCAGGCCGAACCGAAGCCCGCGCCGCGCCCGGCGACGACGCACCGCCGTCATACGCAGGCACCGCAGCCGCCGCAATATGCGCAGCAGCCGTCGGCGCCCGCCCAGGCAGCCTACTGCCAGAGCTGCGGCACGGTCGTCGCGATCACGCAGACGCGCACGCCGGGCCAGAGCTCGGGGATCGGCGCCGTTGGCGGTGCCGCTGCCGGCGGCCTGCTCGGCAACCAGTTCGGCAACGGTAACGGCCGCACCGCGATGACGATCATCGGCGCGCTGGGCGGCGGTCTCGCCGGCAACCAGGTCGAGAAGCAGGTACGCGCGGAAACCGACTATCAGGTGCAAGTGCAGATGGAAAGCGGCGCGACGCGTACGTTCACGTACCACAACCCGCCGCCGTTCGGCCAGGGTCAGCGCGTGCGGATCGAGAACGGCACGCTGGTCGGCGCGTAAGCGGCCGCTGCCCACGCGTCGTGCCCGGGCAAGCGACCTGAAAACGAAAACGGCTCGCGAGCGATTGCTCACGAGCCGTTTTCTCATTGGAGCCGCGTGCGCCATTGCGGCGCACGCCGTGCTCAGTCTTCGTCGTCGAAGTCCGATTCGTCGATCCAGTGCGCCTGGATCGCTTCGAGGATCTTCTCGCCGGAATGCTTCGGATCATCGTCGAAGCCGTCGAGTTCAAGCACCCATTGGCGCAGGTCGACGAAGTTGATCCGCTGCGGGTCGATGTCCGGGTACTTGTCCGCCAGCGCAATGGCTAGTTCGCGCGAATCGGTCCATTTCATCGCCTGCCTCCGGTTTGTCAGTGATTTTCCTTCGCGTGGTTGATCGAGTACTTCGGAATCTCGACCACCAGGTCCGAATCTTCGTTCACGATCGCCTGGCACGACAGGCGCGACGTCGGCTCGAGGCCCCACGCCTTGTCCAGCAGGTCGTCCTCGTCCTCCTCGGACGGCGCCAGATCGTTGAAGCCCTCGCGGATCACCACGTGGCACGTCGTGCACGCGCACGACTTCTCGCATGCATGCTCGATCTCGATTCCGTGGTCGAGCAGGTTGTCGCAGATACTCTTGCCGGGCGTCGCGTCGATCACTGCGCCGTCCGGGCACAGTTCGACGTGAGGCAGCACCACCAGTTGAGGCATGTCCGTTCCGTCAGTCAGGGTGCGGCGACAGGCGCCGCACGGTTCATTATCGCGCGGGCCGTCGCCGGCCGATGCGCAGTTCGTCAGTTCAGATCTCGTCGAGCCGGCGGCCCGACAGTGCGCGCTTGATGCTCTTGTCCATCCGGCGCGCCGCGAATTCGTCGGTGCCGTCGGCCAGCGTCTTGGTCGCCGCTTCGATCGCATTCGTATCGTCGCCTTGCGCAACCGCGCGCAGCGCCGCGGCGAGCGCGTCGATCTGCGTGCGCTCGTCCGCATCGAGCAGTTCGCCGTCGGTCGCCAGCGCGGCCTGCGTCGCCTCGAGCATCCGCTCGGCCTCGACCTGCGCTTCGCGCAGCGCGCGTGCGCGCATGTCGATTTCGGCGGTCTTGAAGCTGTCCTCGAGCATCTTCGCGATGTCGTCGTCGGCGAGGCCGTACGACGGCTTCACGACGACCGACGCCTCGACGCCCGACAGCTGTTCGCGTGCGAACACCGACAGCAGACCGTCCGCGTCGACCTGATAGGTCACGCGAATCCGCGCGGCGCCGGCCGTCATCGGCGGAATACCGCGCAGCTCGAAGCGCGCAAGCGACCGGCAGTCGGCGACGAGCTCGCGCTCGCCCTGCACGACGTGGATCGCCATCGCGGTCTGGCCGTCCTTGAAAGTCGTGAATTCCTGCGCGCGTGCGATCGGAATCGTCGAGTTGCGCGGAATGATCTTCTCGACGAGGCCGCCCATCGTCTCAACGCCGAGCGACAGCGGAATCACGTCGAGCAGCAGCCAGTCGTCGCCGGTGCCGCGATTGCCCGCGAGCAGGTCGGCCTGGATCGCAGCACCGAGCGCGACGACCTGGTCCGGATCGAGGTTCACGAGCGGCGGCTGGCCGAAATATTTCGCGACTGCGTCGCGAATCACCGGCATGCGCGTCGCGCCGCCGACGAGCACGACGCCCTTGATGTCGGCCGGCGTCACCTGCGCGTCGCGCAGCGCCTTGCGGGTCGGTGTGAGCGTGCGCTGCACGAGCGGCTCGACGAGCGATGCGAACGTGTCGTGCGAGACCGTCTGCACGACGTGCGCGCCGCCCGACAGCGTCACGTCGAGCGACGCCTGCGGCGCGGACGACAGCGCTTCCTTCAGCACGCGCACGCGGTCGAGCAGCAGGCGCACGTCCTCGGGCGCGAGCGTCCTTGCGTCGATACCGGCCTGCGCGAGCACGTGACCGAACAGCGCGTGATCGAAGTCGTCGCCGCCGAGTGCGGAATCGCCGCCCGCGGCCAGCACTTCGAACACGCCCTTCGTCAGCTTCAGGATCGACAGGTCGAACGTGCCGCCGCCGAGGTCGTACACCGCGTAGAGGCCTTCGGACGCGTTGTCGAGGCCATACGCAATCGCCGCGGCAGTCGGTTCGTTCAGCAGGCGCAGCACGTTGAGGCCCGCGAGACGCGCGGCATCCTTGGTCGCCTGGCGCTGCGCTTCGTCGAAATACGCGGGCACCGTGATCACCGCGCCGACCAGATCGTCGCCGAGCGAATCTTCGGCGCGATAGCGCAGCGTCGCGAGAATCTCGGCCGACACTTCGACCGGGCTCTTCACGCCGTCGACGGTACGGATCTGCACCATGCCCGGCGCGTCGACGAATTCGTACGGCGCATTCGCCGCGCCTTCGACCTCGGCCTTGCCGCGGCCCATGAAGCGCTTGACCGACACGATCGTGTTGCGCGGATCGGTCGCGGCCTGCTCTTTCGCTTCGTGGCCGATGCGGCGGCCGCCCTTCTCGAGGTAGCGGACCACCGACGGCAGCAGCACGCGGCCCGCTTCGTCCGGCAGCACTTCGGCCACGCTGTTGCGCACGGCCGCGACGAGCGAGTTCGTCGTGCCGAGATCGATCCCGACGGCGAGTCGCCGCTGGTGCGGCGCCGGCGCCATGCCCGGTTCGGAAATTTGCAGTAAAGCCATCTTGGTTCGTTCGGGCGCTCGGCCCGTTTGCTGCGCGTGCCGCAAGGCACGCGGTTAAGTTTCGAGGCGCTCGATCTGCGTGCCCACTTCCGACGCGACACGTTCGATGAACATCAGCTGGCGCACGGCCTCGGCGGCCGCCTGATCGGCGCCGCTGTCGAGCAGCGTGCCGAGGCGCTCGACGCGTACGCGCTTCTCGTCGCGCAACTCGGCGAGCAGCGTGTCGAGTGCGTCGACGTTGCGGGCGGCCGCGGCATCCTCGATGCCCTCGCGCCACTCCATCTGCTGCATCAGGAACGCCGGTTCCATCGCGGTGTTGCTTTCAGCGCCGATGTCGACGCCGCGCAGCGACAGCAGATAGGACGCGCGCTTCAGCGGATCGCGCAGCGTGCGGTACGCCTCGTTCGCGCGGGTTGCCCATTGCATCGCGATGCGCTTTTGCGCGTCGCCGGCCGCCGCGAAGCGGTCCGGATGCACCTGCGTCTGCACCGTCCGATAGGCGGCGTCGAGCGTCGCCTCGTCGAGCGCGAATTGCGCCGGCAGGTGAAACAGGTCGAAATGGCTGTCTTTCAGCGAGACCATCGTCGCGTTCAATTCCGGTTCGTCGCGCGGCAAACGCCGCACATTAAAAAGGCGGCCCGTGCCGCCTCTTGCCCGCATTGCGCGGAGATCCGCGTCACACGCGGAACGATTCGCCGCAGCCGCACTCGTCCTTCACGTTCGGGTTGTTGAACTTGAACCCTTCGTTCAGGCCTTCGCGGGCAAAGTCGAGCTCGGTGCCGTCGATGTACGCGAGGCTCTTCGGATCGACGACGACCTTCACGCCATGGCTCTCGAACACCTGATCCTCGGGAGCCAGCTCGTCGACATACTCGAGCTTGTACGCGAGCCCCGAGCACCCGGTCGTGCGAACGCCAAGCCGCAGGCCAACACCCTTGCCGCGACGGACGAGGTATTTCTGGACGTGCTGTGCTGCTTTTTCGGTCAGTGTAATTGCCATGATGTCCTTGCGCGACGCGCCACCGGGACCCGCCGCGTTCCTTCTGAACCCAACCCGCTCGATGCCGCTCAGGCCGCTGCCTGATCGCCTTCCTTCGTGTCGTGGCGCTTCTTGTAGTCGGCCACGGCTGCCTTGATCGCGTCTTCCGCGAGGATCGAGCAGTGAATCTTCACCGGCGGCAGCGCGAGCTCTTCGGCGATCTGCGTATTCTTGATCGACAGCGCCTCGTCGAGCGTCTTGCCCTTCACCCATTCGGTCACGAGCGAGCTCGACGCGATCGCCGAACCGCACCCGTAGGTCTTGAACTTCGCGTCTTCGATCACGCCGTCCGCGCCGACGCGGATCTGCAGCTTCATCACGTCGCCGCAGGCCGGCGCGCCGACCATGCCCGTGCCGACCGTGTCGTCGTCCTTCGCGAACGAACCGACGTTGCGCGGGTTTTCGTAGTGATCCAGAACCTTGTTGCTGTAAGACATGACTCAGACTCCTTGACTCGTTACGTCTGCGTGCGCGAATCCGCCCGCGGATATGTTCAGTGTGGCGCTTAGTGAGCGGCCCATTCGATCGTCGACAGGTCGATGCCTTCCTGGTGCATTTCCCAGAGCGGCGACAGTTCGCGCAGCTTCGCGATCTTGCTGTTCAGCAGATTGATCACGAAGTCGACTTCCTGCTCCGTCGTGAAGCGGCCGACCGTGAAGCGGATCGAGCTGTGCGCGAGCTCGTCGTTGCGGCCGAGCGCACGCAGCACGTACGACGGCTCCAGCGACGCCGACGTACATGCGGAGCCCGACGAAACCGCGACGTCCTTGATCGCCATGATCAGCGACTCGCCTTCGACGAAGTTGAAACTGATGTTGAGGTTGTGCGGGACACGGTGTTCCATGTCGCCGTTCACGTACGTTTCCTCGATTTGCGACAGGCCGCGCAGCAGCTTGTCGCGCAGCATGCGGACGCGCTCGTTCTCGGTCGCCATTTCTTCGCGCGCGATGCGGAACGCTTCGCCCATGCCGACGATCTGGTGCGTCGCCAGCGTGCCCGAACGCATCCCGCGCTCGTGGCCGCCGCCGTGCATCTGTGCCTCGATGCGCACGCGCGGCTTGCGGCGCACGTACAGCGCGCCGATGCCCTTCGGGCCATAGGTCTTGTGCGCCGAGAACGACATCAGGTCGACCTTCAGTTTCGCGAGGTCGATCCCGACCTTGCCGGTCGACTGTGCAGCGTCGACGTGGAACACGATGCCCTTCTCGCGACAGATTTCACCGATCGTCTCGATGTCCTGGATCACGCCGATCTCGTTGTTCACGTGCATCACCGACACGAGGATCGTATCGGGGCGCAACGCGGCCTTGAACACGTCGAGGTCGAGCAGGCCGTCATCCTTCACGTCGAGGTAGGTGACTTCGAAACCGTCGCGCTCGAGCTCGCGGCACGTATCGAGCACGGCCTTGTGCTCGGTCTTCACCGTGATGATGTGCTTGCCCTTGCCCTTGTAGAAGTTCGCGGCACCCTTGATCGCGAGGTTGTCCGATTCCGTTGCGCCGGACGTCCAGATGATCTCGCGCGGATCCGCGTTCACAAGTGCGGCCACCTGCTCGCGCGCTTCCTCGACCGCACGCTCCGCGTCCCAGCCGTAAGCGTGGCTGCGCGACGCCGGGTTGCCGAACTGCTCGCGCAGGTACGGCACCATCTTGTCGACCACGCGCGGATCGACGGGCGTCGTCGCGCTGTAATCCATATAGATGGGCAGGTGGAGAGTCTCTTGGGTCATCTGTCGCTCCGGGTATTCTGTGCAGGGACTATGTGCGTTATGGGGTATGGCGGGCGCCTTCGCGCTCACGAACTCGCGATGTTGAACACCGAATTGGGGCCGAGCGGCATCGTGCGCACGGGCTCGGCCGGTGCGGCGACGGGCTCCGGCGTACGCCGGTCGCGCAGCACCGCGGGTGCGCCCTCGCGTGCGCGCTGCTGATCGACGAGATCCTGCAGCGACACGGAATCGAGGTATTCGACCATCTTCTGGTTCAGGGTCGACCACAGCTCGTGCGTCATGCAATGGCCGTCGGGCTGCTTCGAGCCGTCGCACGTGCCTTTGCCGCCGCACTGCGTGGCGTCGAGCGGTTCATCGACCGCGATGATGATGTCGGCAACGGTGACGTCCTGCGCGCGACGCGCGAGGTTGTAGCCGCCGCCCGGGCCGCGCACGGATTCGACGATTTCATGCCTGCGCAGCTTGCCGAACAGCTGTTCGAGATACGAGAGCGAAATCCGCTGGCGCTGGCTGATGCCTGCAAGCGTCACCGGGCCCTGCTCCTGGCGCAGTGCCAAGTCAATCATCGCCGTGACGGCGAAACGGCCTTTGGTGGTGAGTCTCATGGTGTCTAGGGGACTGCAATCTTGACGATTTTGGTCAAGTATAAATATTTGACAGATTTAGTCAAGTATCCATGCCTTTGATAGGGTATTCGCAGATCGCTGAATACCGCGATCAGCGCTGCGTGCGGGCCCGAAGCGTCTGCAGCAGGCCCGCGCACGCGCGTTCGACCTGATCGAGCACCTGTTCGAAGCCCTGCGCGCCGCCGAAATACGGATCGGACACTTCCGTTTCAGACGAGTCCGGCGCGAATTCCATCAGCAGGCGCACCTTGTCGCGATGCTGCGGCGGGCAGCGGCGGTGCAGTTCCGCAAGATTCGCTTCGTCCATCGCGAGCAGCAGGTCGAAACGCTCGAAGTCCGCCGCACTCACCTGCCGCGCGCGCAGCGCCGACAGGCCGTAGCCGCGGCTGCGCGCGGCAGCCTGCGCACGCGTATCGGGCGGCTCGCCCACATGCCAGTCGCCGGTGCCGGCCGAATCGATCGCGATCCGGTCCGCCAGCGCGGCAGCGTCGACCTGGTGGCGCATCACGCCTTCCGCGGTGGGCGAGCGGCAGATGTTGCCGAGACAGACGAAACAGATCGCAACGCGGGTCATCGCACTATCGGAAAGCCGCGGCGGACCGCGTGGAACAAGAACGCGCCATTATACAAAGGCGCCCGAAATCGCGCCGCCGCGCAAAGCGACGGCGCCCAGCATTACAGCGCCTTCGGCGCGGCGAGCACGACGTCGCCGGATGCCGCCGGCAGCGGCTTCGCCGCGTCGTCGACCAGCCCGAACGACACCGCGCGCGCCAGTTCGGCAGACGCCTGGTGAACCGCGAGCGGGCCGCGCGCCGGCGCATCGGCCATCGCATGCAGATAGGCAGCCGCGGCCAGCGGGACGACGATTGCCAGCGGCCAGTACATCGATATTGTCTTTTTCATGATGCGGACCTCCTTGACCTCGTTCCCCGAAAACCGATTCCGGGGACTACAGACAAGATTCTATAGACCGCATCTATCGAGATAAATATGTAAATAGCGAACGCACTGTTGTCGCCGGATGAACAGTGCTCAGCCGAGGTGGCTTTTCGATGCCGCGTACAGTTCGCGGAACGTGCGCCCGGTCGGCGTCGGCATGTCGCGCGTATCCATCCAGCCGCCCATCATCGGCAGACGCCGCAGCATGCCGCCGTTGCCGCCCAGCCGCTCGAGGACGCGCACCGCGAGCTTGGTCGTCAGCGCGTACAGCGTCGGCCGCCGCGCGACGAAGCCCCATGCGGCGAGCGCGGTCCGCTCGCGCCACGGCCGCAGGTGCCGCTCGACCTGTTTCTCGCGCAGCGTGCGCAACAGGTGCGACAACGGAATCCCGACCGGGCACACGCTGTCGCATTCGCCGCACAGCGTCGCGGCCTGCGGCAGGTCGAGCGTGCTCTCGAGCCCGACGTAGCTCGGCGTCAGCACCGACCCCATCGGCCCCGGGTAGACCCAGCCGTACGCATGGCCGCCGACCTTCTGGTAAACCGGGCAGTGGTTCATGCACGCGCCGCAGCGGATGCAGCGCAGCATCTCCTGGAACTCGCCGCCGATCAGGCCCGTGCGGCCGCCGTCGACGAGCACCACGTAGTTGTGCTCGGGGCCGTCCTCGTCGCCCGGGCCGCGCGGCCCGGTCAGCAGTGAAAAATAGTTCGACGTCTTCTGCCCCGTCGCGGAGCGCGGCAACAGGCGCATCGCGGTCGCCAGATCCTCGAGCGTCGGCAGCACCTTCTCGATGCCCGTCACCGCGACATGCACGCGCGGCATCACCGTGCACATCCCCTCGTTCCCTTCGTTCGTCACGATCGCGACCGAACCCGTCTCGGCAATCACGAAGTTGCCGCCCGTCACGCCCATGTCGGCCGACATGAAATGCGGGCGCAGCACCTCGCGCGCCTCGCGCGTCATGTCCGGAATCTCGGTGAGCCGCGCGCGATGGTGCGTGCGCGCGAACAGGTCGGCGATCTCGTCCTTGTCCTTGTGCACGACGGGCGCAATGATGTGGCTCGGCGGTTCGTTGTCGTTGATCTGCAGGATGTATTCGCCGAGATCCGTCTCGATCGACTGCACGCCCATCTCCGCGAGCACCGCGTTCAGACGCATCTCCTCGGACACCATCGACTTGGTCTTGATGACCTTCTTCACGTCGTGCCGGCGCGCGATGTCGGCCACGAGCCGCGCGGCATCCGCGGTCGTTTCGGCGAACAGTACCGTCGTGCCGCGCCGCGTCGCCTCGCGCTCGAATGCGTCGAGCCACACGTCGAGGTTCTCCAGCGCGCGGTTGCGGCGCGCCTTGAGCGCGGCGCGCGTGGCCGGGAAGTCGATCGCGGTCATCGCGTCGGCGCGCGCGGACACGAACTTCGTCGACAGCTTCTTCAGGTTCTGCTGCAGGCGCTGGTCGGCCAGCTTCTGGCCGGCGCGCGCCTTGAAATGCATCGATTGGACTTGCATCGCGGTATCGGGGGAAAAGTGAGCGGAACCGGGCGTCAGACGTCGCCCGCCAGCACCTGCGCGACGTGCAGCACGCGCGTGTCGCGGTCGCCGGTGCGGCGCAACCGCCCTTCGATGTTCAGCATGCAGCCGAGATCGCCCAGCACGACGGCGCCCGCGCCCGACGCACGCACGTTCGCGCATTTCTCGTCCGCGATGGCGGCCGAAATATCGCCGTACTTGACCGCGAACGTGCCGCCGAAGCCGCAGCAGTGCTCGCAGTCCTTCATCTCGGTGACCGCGATGCCGCGCTGCGCGAGCAGCGCGCGCGGCTGCGCCTTCACGCCGAGTTCGCGCAGGCCCGAGCACGAGTCGTGATAGGTGACGGGCCCGGTGAATTCACCGGGCTCGAGCGAGACCTTGGCGACGTTCGCGAGGAAATCGGTCAGTTCGTAGACTTTCTGCTGAAAGCGCGCGTAGCGCCCCATCAGTTCGGGGTCGTCGCGGAACAGGTCGCCGTAGTGCGTGCGTATCATCCCGCCGCACGAACCCGACGGCGCGACCACGTAATCGAACTGCTCGAACTCGCGCAGCGTCTTTTCCGCGAGATCGCGCGCCAGCGCGCGCTCGCCGGAGTTGTAGGCCGGCTGGCCGCAGCAGGTTTGCGCGGGCGGCACGATCACCTCGTAGCCGGCGTCGCGAATCAGCTTGAGCGCCGAGAAACCGATTTCGGGGCGCATCAGATCGACCAGGCAGGTCACGAACAAACCGACTCGCATACGTGCTCCTTCGAGAAAACGGCTCTCATTATCCGCCGTTTGGCCGGCAAGACCAACGCGGGCTTGCGCGCAAGCCCGCGCGGCGCGAAGCGAGGACTTCCTCGAACGGCGTTCGCTTTTTTCACAATACGAGATACAATCAGCCCAACACCGCCTGACGCGTCAACCGATTCCTCCCCGACATGAGCCAACCCACCCCGGATTCAAAAACGTCGATCCAGGTGATCGAACGCATGATGCGGCTGCTGGACGCGCTCGCCGCGCACAGCGACCCCGTCAGCCTGAAGGAGCTTGCGCAGCGGACGGAGCTGCATCCGTCGACCGCGCACCGCATCCTCAACGACATGGTGACCTGCCGTCTCGTTGACCGCTCCGATCCCGGCACGTACCGCCTCGGCATGCGGCTGCTCGAGCTCGGCAACCTCGTGAAGGCGCGCCTGTCGGTGCGCGACGCGGCGCTGATGCCGATGCGCGAGCTGCACCGTCTCACCGGGCAGACCGTGAACCTGTCGGTGCGCCAGGGCGACGAGATCGTCTATATCGAGCGCGCCTATTCGGAGCGTTCGGGGATGCAGGTCGTCCGCGCGATCGGCGGCCGCGCGCCGCTGCACCTCACGTCGGTCGGCAAGCTGTTCCTCGCGGCCGACGAAACGTCGCGCGTGCGCGCCTATGCAACGCGCACGGGGCTGTCCGGCCATACGCAGAACAGCATCACCGACATCGCGAAGCTCGAGCGCGAGCTGACGATCGTCCGCCAGCAATCATGCGCACGCGACAACGAGGAGCTGGAGCTCGGCGTGCGCTGTATCGCGGCCGGCATCTACGACGATTCTGGCAAGCTCGTCGCGGGCCTGTCGCTGTCGGCACCGGCCGATCGCCTGCAGGACGCGTGGCTCGGCCAGTTGAGCCGCACGGCGCTCACCATCTCGGAATCGCTCGGCTATCGGCCGGCGCCCGCGAAGGATGCGGACGGGCTGCAGCGGCAGGCATAAGCCGCCTTCACCGCCGCGGTTCTCTCCAACGAAAAAACCCCGCGATTGCGGGGTTTTTTCTTGCAGCTAATCGGCGAGGCGGCGGGACCGCCGCCGGCGATCAGGTGCCGCCGTTCGGCGTGTTGGCCGCCGTCAGGCGCTCGCCGCCGCCGGCATCGAGCCAGTTGCGCAGGCGTGCCGCGTCGGCGAAGCGCGAATACTTGCCGTACGAATCGAGCAGCACGATCACCATCGGCCGGCCATGGATCGTCGCCTGCATCACGAGGCACTCGCCCGCTTCGTTGATGAAGCCGGTCTTCTGCAGGCCGATGTCCCACGAGCCGTTGCCGCGGATCAGCGCGTTCGTGCTGTTGTAGGCGAGATTGCGCTTGCCCGTGTACACCTCGTAGCTGCGATCGGTCGAGAACTGGCGGATCATCGGGTACTGGTACGCCGCATTGACCATCTTCACCAGATCGCGCGCGCTCGACACGTTCGAGCTCGACAGGCCGGTCGAATTCTCGAAATGCGTATCGGCCATGCCGAGCGCCTTCGCCTTCGCGTTCATCGCAGCGATGAACGCCGGACGGCCGCCCGGGTAATAACGCGACAGCGCGGCGGCCGCGCGGTTTTCCGACGCCATCAGCGCGATATGCAGCATGTCCTCGCGCGACAGCACCGAGCCGACCGACAGGCGCGAGCCCGTGCCCTTCTCGTAGTCGCGGTCTTCGTCGGTGACTTCGATCTGGTCGGTCATCGGCGTCTTCGAATCGAGCACGACCATCGCCGTCATCAGCTTCGAGATCGACGCGATCGGCACGACGGCATGCGAATTCTTGTCGAACAGCGGCTCGCCGGAATTCTGGTCGACGACGTACGCGACGCTCGAGCGCAGCGCGAGCGCGTCCGGCGTGTCGTGCAGGCCGAACGCCTGGCCGACGGTCGGACGGCGCGGCTGGAACGCGATCTGGCGCACTGCGCCGCGGTGGCCGCCGTGCACGCCCGCTGCGAGCGTCATGCGCTTGCGCGACGCTTTCGCGCGCGGCGCATCGGCCGCGGCGACCTTGGCGGATTGGCTGGATGCGGCCTTGACCGACTTCTTCTTCGCGGACGAAGCAGGAGCGACGGCCTTTTTCTTGGCGGCTTGTTGGGTCTTCGCAGTGGCGGCAAAGGCGTCAGCGGGCGCGACGGACGCGGCGGTCGCCAGCAAGGCGACGGCGACCGACACAGCCGCGCCGAGCGTCATGCTCTGCAACAATCTGCGCGGTGAAAACGATTCGGCTTTCATTGGGGTCTGGACAAAGCGGGCGGGAGGTTTCCGCAAGTGTAGTTAAAGCTTAAAAAAAGAGCAATATTAGGCACTTACCGATCGTCGTTAAACCGGAATGTAAGGGTCGGCCAACCTCAGACCAATCGACCCTCCCGCTCCCATCGAAAAAAATCATGGGAAGCACTGCCCGACAGCGCCCGTCTCCCGATTACCACACGGTTAATTGAGATAACGTCACTTTCGGGGCAATTTAAAGCGGGGAAACTACGTATCCGGCGCTCGGGGCGTGCCTGCAGCGCCTCTTGACCATGACGACGGCACGTCGCCACGGCATGCGCATCGAAACGGCGCGTTTTCGACAGGAACGGAAGGATAACGTTCCACGAGCCTGTCAGGTTTACCTGTGCGTGCTCATGGTGCGCTGCGCCTGCCCCGCGCCCGTGCGCACCATTTGGGATCGAGCGTGAAACCGATTCCGAACGGCCATGATAACTCGTTGTTTTATCGATAATTTGTCACGATTGTGCAACGCACAAAAAATACTTGACATCCGTTTTCTCTGCCCTAAAATACGTTTCATTGCTGCGTTGCACAAAGGACGCGCATCCGAGGTTCCCCATCGTAGTGCCCCTTTACCCTGCGATCGACGCGATCGCTTTTCAGGAGCTTGACATGTCCTTGCTGACCCCCGAGCAAATCGCCGCCGCACAGAAAGCCAACCTCGAAAGCCTGTTCGGTCTGACGACCAAGGCGTTCGAAGGCGTCGAAAAGCTGATCGAACTGAACCTGCAGGTCGTGAAGTCGACGCTGGTCGAGAGCCAGGAAAATGCACAGCGTCTGCTGTCGGTGAAGGACGCTCAGGAACTGATCGCACTGCAAGCGAGCCTGTCGCAGCCGGTCGCGGAAAAGGTGCTGTCGTACGGCCGTCACCTGTACGAAATCGCATCGTCGACGCAAGCCGAGTTCACGAAGGTTGCCGAAGCGCAATTCGAAGAGCAGAACAAGAAGGTCCAGGCACTCGTCGACAACGTCGCGAAGAACGCCCCGGCCGGTTCGGAAACGGCTGTCGCCGCGCTGAAGTCGGCACTGAACGCTGCGAACACCACGTACGAAACGGTTCAAAAGGCAACGAAGCAAGCCGTCGAGATCGCTGAAACGAACTTCAACGCTGCTGCTGCCGTCGCAACGAAGGCTGCCACCGCCGCCGCTGCGCGTCGTTCGAGCAAGCCGGCCGCGTAAGCGTCCCCTGCTCCTGAAAGAGCCGCGCCCAGCGCGGCTTTTTCGTTTCCGGCGCCGGAAACGGCGCGAACCGGCCGCCGTTCGCTACGCTAGAACAGCCGTTTGATCGTCGCGCCGGCAGCGAGCAAAAGAAGAACGCCGCCGCCCGGATTGCCCGGGCGGCGGCGTTCTTCATGGCCGGCGCATGACCGGCCGTGCCGGTCGCGTTACTTCTTGCGTTGCGGCGGCAGGTCCGTACAGACGCCTTCGTACAGCTCGGCGGCCATGCCAATCGATTCGCCGAGCGTCGGGTGCGGATGGATCGTCTTGCCGATGTCTTCCGCGTCCGCGCCCATCTCGACGGCGAGGCACACTTCGCTGATCAGGTCGCCCGCGTTCAGGCCGACGATCCCGCCGCCGATCACGCGATGGGTTTCCTCGTCGAAGATCAGTTTCGTGAAGCCTTCGTCGCGGCCGTTCGCGATCGCGCGGCCCGAAGCGGCCCACGGGAACACCGCCTTGCCGTACTTGATGCCTTCGGCCTTGCACTGGTCTTCCGTCTTGCCGGCCCACGCCACTTCCGGATCGGTGTACGCCACCGACGGAATCTGCAGTGCGTCGAAGTACGCCTTCTCGCCGTGCGCGGCTTCCGCTGCGACGTGGCCTTCATGCACGGCCTTGTGCGCGAGCATCGGCTGGCCGACGACATCGCCGATCGCGAAGATGTGCGGGACGTTCGTGCGCATCTGCTTGTCGACGTCGATGAAGCCGCGATCCGTGACGGCGACGCCGGCCTTGTCGGCACCGATCTTCTTGCCGTTCGGACTGCGGCCCACCGCGACGAGCACGAGGTCGTAGCGCTGCGCTTCCGCCGGCGCCTTCTCGCCCTCGAACTTCACGTAGATGCCGTCTTCCTTCGCTTCCGCGCCGACCGTCTTGGTCTTCAGCATCACGTTGCCGAAGCGCTTCGCGTTGTACTTTTCCCAGACCTTCACGAGATCGCGGTCCGCGCCCATCATCAGGCCGTCCATCATTTCGACGACGTCGATCTCGGCGCCGAGCGTCGCGTACACCGTCGCCATTTCGAGGCCGATGATGCCGCCGCCGATCACGAGCATGCGCTTCGGCAACTGGCGCAGTTCGAGTGCGCCCGTCGAATCGACGACGCGCGGGTCTTCCGGCATGAACGGCAGCTTCACGGCCTGCGAGCCCGCGGCGATGATCGCCTGCTTGAACTTGACGACCTTCTTGCCGTTTTCGCCCTGCACTTCCATGTGATACGGATCGACGAATGCGCCAACGCCCGTGACGACTTCGACCTTGCGCGCCTTCGCCATGCCGGCGAGGCCCGTCGTCAGCTTCTTGACGACGCCGCCCTTGAAGTCGCGCAGCTTGTCGAGGTCGACTTCCGGCTTGCCGAACGTGATGCCGTGCGACGCGAGCGCCGCGGCTTCGTCGATGACGAGCGCCGTGTGCAGCAGCGCCTTCGACGGGATGCAGCCCACGTTCAGGCACACGCCGCCGAGCGTCGAGTAGCGTTCGACGAGCACCGTCTTCATGCCGAGATCGGCTGCGCGGAACGCGGCCGAGTAGCCGCCGGGGCCGGCGCCGAGCACGAGCATGTCGCATTCGACGTCGACTGCGCCGGCGTAGCTGCCGGCTTGCGGCGCGGGTGCCGGGGCGGCTGCGGCCGGTGCCGGAGCAGCCGCTGCGGGCTTGGCCGGTTCGGGTGCTTTCGCGGGTGCGGCGGCGCCTGCCGATGCTTCGACGATGGCGATGACCGTGCCTTGCGAGACTTTCTCGCCGGCCTTGACCTTGACTTCCTTGACGGTGCCGGCGACGTCGCTGGGCACTTCCATGGAGGCTTTGTCCGATTCGAGCGTGATGAGCGTCTGCTCTTTTTCGATCACGTCGCCCGGCTTCACATTGACTTCGATGACATCGACGCCGCTGAAATCGCCGATATCCGGAACCTTGACTTCGATGAGACTCATTACTGTCCCCTTCTTGATTAGCTGCAGACAGAGGGGGGAGAAACCCGCGGGAGAACTACGGCCTGGCAAAAGAACGGCGACCTGGGGCAGAACCACCTTTGCCGTCCGCCCAAGGACGCGCCTTTCTTTTGGTTACTTTTCTTTGGAAGACAAAGAAAAGTGACCGCCGCCCCGCGCAGGGGCGACGCTGGCAGACCGTCAGGAAAACAAGTTCAACGACGAAGCGTGGATAACCAACATAAACCCCACGCCCCCGCGAGCACCTCCCCGCTCATCAAAGAACGATGCGTCGGAAATCGCCGAGCAACGCGCCGAGATACGCATTGAACCGCGCGGCTTCCGCGCCATCGATCACGCGATGGTCATACGACAGCGACAGCGGCAGCATGAGACGCGGCACGAACTGCTTGCCGTCCCACACCGGCTTCATCTGCCCGCGCGACAACCCGAGGATCGCCACTTCCGGCGCGTTGATGATCGGCGTGAAGTTCGTGCCGCCGATCCCGCCGAGCGACGAGATCGAGAAGCAGCCGCCCTGCATCTGATCCGGCTTCAGCTTGCCTTCGCGCGCGGCCTTCGACAGGTCGCTCATTTCCTTCGCGATGTCGACGAGGCCCTTCTTGTCCGCATCGCGGATCACCGGCACGACGAGGCCGTTCGGCGTATCGGCGGCGAAACCGACGTGGAAGTACTGCTTGAACACGAGGTTGTCGCCGTCGAGGCTCGCGTTGAAGGTCGGGAATTTCTTCAGCGCGGCGACGACCGCCTTGATCACGAACGCGAGCATCGTGAACTTCACGCCCGCCTTCTCGTGCTCCTTGTTCAACTGGACGCGCAGCGCCTCGAGATCGGTGATGTCCGCTTCGTCGTTGTTCGTGACGTGCGGGATCATCACCCAGTTGCGATGCAGGTTCGCGCCCGAGATCTTCTTGATGCGCGACAGCGGCTTCGCCTCGAACGGGCCGAACTTCGAGAAGTCGACCTTCGGCCAGGGCAGCAGGTTCAGCTCGCCGCCGCCTGCCGGCGCGGCCGCTGCCGCGCCCGGTGCTGCGCGCTGGCCCGTCATCACGCCCTTCACGAAGCCCGTGACGTCGTCCTTCGTGATGCGGCCCTTCGGACCCGAGCCCTGCACGCGTGCGACTTCGACGCCGAGTTCGCGCGCGAACTTGCGCACCGACGGCGACGCGTGGCTGGCGCGGTATTCGCCCGGCGGCGCTGCGGCAGGTGCGGCGGCAGCCGGTGCCGGCGCAGCCTTCGCGGGTGCGGCGGCGGGTGCCGGAGCCGCTGCAGCAGCGGCCGGTGCCGGTGCGCTCGCCTGCGGTGCGGCAGCCGGTGCGCCTGCGGCTTCGAGCAGCACGATCAGCGCGCCTTCCGACACCGAATCGCCCACCTTCACCTTGATGTCCTTCACGACGCCGGCAGCCGGGCTCGGCACATCCATCGTCGCCTTGTCCGATTCGAGCGTGACGAGCGACTGCTCCTTCTCGACCGTATCGCCGACCTTCACGCCGATCTCGATCACCGGGACGTCCTTGTAGTCGCCGATGTCGGGCACCTTCACTTCGAGCGTGCCGCCGGCCGCTGCCGGTGCGGCAGCCGGTGCAGCCGCGGCCGGTGCCGGCGCTGCTGCCGGAGCCGGGGCTGCTGCCGGCGCAGCTGCGCCGTTCGGCTGTGCGGCCGCGCCGCCTTCGAGCAGGATGATCAGCGTGCCTTCCGACACCGAGTCACCCACCTTCACCTTCACTTCCTTGACCGTGCCCGCCGCGGGGCTCGGGACGTCCATCGTCGCCTTGTCGGACTCGAGCGTGACGAGCGACTGCTCGGGCTCGACCGTGTCGCCCGCCTTCACGAGCACTTCGATGACGGGCACGTCCTTGTAATCGCCGATATCCGGCACCTTCACTTCGATCGCTTGACTCATCTGTATCTGTCTCCATGGCCGCGCGCGCTCCTCGCGGAAGCGACGCGCGACATCACACGGCGTGTGCGTTAAACGGTCATCGGGTTGGGCTTGGACGGATCGAGGTTGTACTTGGCGATCGCGTCCGCGACCACCTTGCGCTCGATCGTGCCTTCGTCGGCCAGCGCGTTGAGCGCCGCGACGGTGACCCAGTGACGGTCGACCTCAAAGAAGTGACGCAGCTTCTCGCGGGTATCCGAGCGGCCGAAGCCGTCCGTGCCCAGCACGACGAAGCGGCGATCGATCTGGCCGCGAATCTGGTCGACCAGCGCGCGGACGTAGTCGGTCGATGCGATGACCGGGCCCTGCGTGTCCTTCAGGCACTTCTGCACGTGCGACAGGCGACGCTCCTCGGTCGGATGGAGCAGGTTCCAGCGCTCGACCTGGTGGCCTTCGCGCGCGAGCTCGGTGAAGCTCGGCACGCTCCACAGGTCGGCGGCGACGCCCCAGTCGTTCTTCAGCAGGTCGGCGGCAGCGATCACTTCGTTGAAGATCGTGCCCGCGCCGAGCAGCTGGACGCGCGGCGCCTTCTTGTCGGCATCGGCCTTCCTGAACGCGTACATGCCCTTGATGATGTCGGCCGCCACGTGCTCGCCCTGCGGAATCGCCGGGTGCTCGTAGTTCTCGTTCATCACCGTGATGTAGTAGTACACGTCTTCCTGGTCCTGCACCATGCGGCGCAGGCCGTCCTGGATGATCACGGCCAGTTCGTAGCCGAAGGTCGGGTCATAGCTCACGCAGTTCGGCACCGATGCCGCCCACAGGAGCGAGTGGCCGTCTTCGTGCTGCAGGCCTTCGCCGTTCAGCGTCGTGCGGCCCGCGGTACCGCCCAGCAGGAAGCCGCGCGAGCGCATGTCGCCCGCGGCCCATGCGAGGTCGCCGATCCGCTGGAAGCCGAACATCGAGTAGAAGATGTAGAACGGCACCATGATCTCGCCGTGCGTCGAGTACGACGTCGCCGCCGCGATCCAGTCGCACATGCCGCCCGCTTCGTTGATGCCTTCCTGCAGGATCTGGCCGGTTTCCGATTCCTTGTAGAACATCAGCTGGTCGGAATCTTCCGGCACGTACTTCTGGCCTTGCTGGTTCCAGATGCCGATCTGGCGGAACAGGCCTTCCATGCCGAACGTGCGCGATTCGTCCGGGACGATCGGCACGACGCGCTTGCCGAGCGCCTTGTCCTTCAGCAGGATGTTCAGGATCCGCACGAACGCCATCGTCGTCGAGATCTCGCGGCCTTCGCCCGTGCCCTTCAGCAGCGGCTCGAACGCGTCGAGCGCCGGTACCGGCAGCGACGTCGCCTTCTCGCGGCGGTGCGGCAGGTAGCCGCCGAGGTCCATGCGCTGCTTGCGCATGTATTCGAGTTCCTTCGAGCCTTCCTCGAATTTCAGGTACGGCACGTCGGCGATCTGCTCGTCGGTGATCGGCAGGCGGAACTGGTCGCGGAACTTCTTCAGTTGCTCGACCGGCAGTTTCTTCTGCTGGTGCGTGATGTTCATCGCCTGGCCCGACTCGCCCATCCCGTAGCCCTTGATGGTCTTCGCGAGGATGACGGTCGGCGCGCCCTTCGTGTTGCTGGCTTCGTGGAACGCCGCATAGATCTTGTGCGGATCGTGGCCGCCGCGGTTCAGCGCCCAGATGTCGTCGTCCGACCAGTCGGCGACCAGCGCCTTCAGCTCGGGCGAGTTGAAGAAGTGCTCGCGGACGAACGCGCCCGATTCCGACTTGTACGTCTGGTATTCACCGTCGACGACTTCCATCATGCGGCGCATCAGCGCGCCCGTCTTGTCGCGCGCGAACAGCGCATCCCAGCGGCTGCCCCAGATGACCTTGATCACGTTCCAGCCGGCGCCGCGGAATTCCGATTCCAGTTCCTGGATGATCTTGCCGTTGCCGCGCACCGGGCCGTCGAGACGCTGCAGGTTGCAGTTGATCACGAACACGAGGTTGTCGAGCTTCTCGCGGCTCGCCATCCCGATCGCGCCGAGCGATTCCGGTTCGTCCGTCTCGCCGTCGCCGAGGAACGCCCACACCTTGCGGCCTTCCGTCGTCGCGATGCCGCGCGCCTGCAGGTACTTCATGAAGCGCGCCTGGTAGATCGCCATGATCGGGCCGAGACCCATCGACACGGTCGGGAACTGCCAGAAGTCCGGCATCAGCCACGGGTGCGGGTACGACGAAATGCCGTTGCCGTCGACTTCCTGGCGGAAGTTGTCGAGCTGCTCTTCCTTCAAGCGGCCGAGCAGGAACGCGCGCGAATACACGCCCGGCGACGAGTGGCCCTGCACGAACACGAGATCGCCGCCGTGCTGGTCGGACGCTGCGTGCCAGAAGTGGTTGTAGCCGACGTCATAGAGCGTCGCGGCCGACGCGAACGATGCGATGTGGCCGCCGACGTTCGTGTCCTTGCCTGCACGCAGCACCATCGCCAGCGCGTTCCAGCGCGTGTACGAACGGATGCGGTGCTCGATGTCCTGGTCGCCCGGAATCTTCGCCTGGGCTTCGACCGGAATCGTGTTGATGTACGGGGTATTCGCGGAAAACGGCAGGTGCTCGCCGTGCATGCGGGCGAACTCGATCTGCTTTTCGATCAGGTAGTGCGCGCGGCCGGTGCCCACGGAGGAGATCACGCCATCGAGCGACTCCAGCCACTCAACGGTTTCTTGCGGGTCGTCGTCACGTTCGGCGGCGACATATTTCATCACTTCGTTCGGTACAGCGGACATTCTCGTCTCCTGGGTCCTGGAATGTGAGGATCGCTCTCGTGCAGACGACGCGACGCGACCGGCTGCGGGCAAGCTCCAGCGGATTGTAATGAGCGTGCGCGGGCCCGCGCAACAAAATTTTCGAATCGTGAGATCTTTTCTCGTAATGCGGAATATTGCTGCGCCGCACCCATGCTTCGGGGCTCCGCGGCACGTCCCGGCGGCATAAATCCGTTTCCGTTCAACATATCCGGTATGGGTTTTCCATGTATTGCGCTGCGCTACAATCCTGCCATGTTGACCGATCGGCTTTTCGCACGCTCGGCGCGACCGTCGGGCCCGCCGGCGGAGTCGCAGCCGTCCCGTTGGCACCACGGACCGTGGTGGTCCAATTCCTATTTGCTGACACCGCTGCTGTCGATTCTCGTGTTCCTCGTGGTGATGAGCCTCATCCTGTGGAGCCTCAATCGCCGCGAACAGCAGCAGCAGGAAGACACCCTCTTCCGTAACGTCGCGTGGGCGCAGCAGCAGATCCGCCTGTCGATGACGGGCGCGCAGGAGCAGCTCCAGGCGCTGTCGCGCGATCTCGCGTCGGGCCGCCTCGACCAGAACGCGTTCCAGATGGCCGTCGCGGACGTGATGCAGACGCATCCGGAAATCCTCTACCTGAACTGGTACACATCGCCCGGCGTGCAGCGCTGGCCGGCCGTGCATCCGCCGCTGCTCGGCCAGCGGCTCGCGAAGCCCGGCGACGCGCAGATGCAGGACGCCGTGCGCGGCGCCTATGACGAAGCGCGCAGCACGCGCCGCCAGGCCTATTCGCCGCTGATCTACGACGACTTCGGCAACGGCTTCATCACGCTGCAGACACCCGTGATGCGCGGCGACCGCGAATATCTCGGCTCGATCGCCGCGGTGTTCTCGGTCGAAGGCATCCTGAAGCACGACATCCCGCAGGAGCTGTCGTCGAAGTACAAGATCTCGATCACCGACTCGAACAACCGCGAGCTGTCGTCCACGTCGACGCGCCCGCGCCTGCCGCGCGACTCGCACTACGACCTGCCGCTCGATCCGCCCGGCCAGGGGCTGACCGTGCGCGTGTACGCGTTCCCGCAGCTCACGAACCTGACCAACAACACGCTCGTGTGGCTCGTCGCGGGGCTGTCGTGCTTCGTGCTGTGGAGCCTCTGGAGCCTGTGGAAGCACACGCGCCAGCGCTTCGAGGCGCAGCAGGCGCTGTACGCGGAAGCGTTCTTCCGCCGTGCGATGGAAAACTCGGTGCTGATCGGCATGCGCGTGCTCGACATGCACGGCCGCATCACGCACGTGAACCCCGCGTTCTGCCGGATGACCGGCTGGGACGAAACCGACCTCGTCGGCAAGGTCGCGCCGTTCCCGTACTGGCCGCGCGACGCTTACCCGGAAATGCAGCGCCAGCTCGACATGACGCTGCGCGGCAAGGCGCCGAGCTCGGGGTTCGAGCTGCGCGTGCGGCGCAAGAACGGCACGCTGTTCCATGCGCGCCTGTACGTATCGCCGCTGATCGACAGTTCCGGCCGCCAGACGGGCTGGATGTCGTCGATGACCGACATCACCGAGCCGAAGCGCGCGCGCGAGGAACTCGCGGCCGCGCACGAGCGCTTCACGACGGTGCTCGAAAGCCTCGACGCCGCGGTGTCGGTGCTGGCCGCCGACGAGGCCGAGCTGCTGTTCGCGAACCGCTACTACCGCCACCTGTTCGGCATCCGCCCCGACGGCCATCTCGAACTGTCGGGCGGCGGCTTCGACCGCGCGCAGGCATCGTCCGACTCGATCGACATGGTCGATGCGTTCGCGGGCCTGCCGGCCGCCGCGCTGACGAGCAGCACCGCCGATGCGCAGGAGGTGTACGTCGAGAGCATCCAGAAGTGGTTCGAGGTGCGCCGCCAGTACATCCAGTGGGTGGACGGCCACCTCGCGCAGATGCAGATCGCGACCGACATCACGACCCGCAAGAAGGCACAGGAACTCGCGCACCAGCAGGAAGAGAAGCTGCAGTTCACGAGCCGATTGATGACGATGGGTGAAATGGCGTCGTCGATTGCTCACGAATTGAACCAGCCGCTCGCCGCGATCAACAACTACTGCTCGGGCACGCTCGCGCTCGTCAAGAGCGGCCGCGGCACGCCCGAGTCGCTGCAGCCCGCGCTGGAAAAGACCGCGCAGCAGGCGCTGCGCGCGGGGATGATCGTCAAGCGGATCCGCGAATTCGTGAAGCGCAGCGAGCCGAAGCGCCAGCCGGCGCGCGTCGCGGACATCGTCGCCGACGCGGTCGGGCTCGCCGAAATCGAGGCCAGGAAGCGCAGGATCCGGATCGTCACGGAAATCCTCGCAAGAATGCCTATTATTTATGTCGACCCCGTGCTGATCGAGCAGGTGCTGATGAACCTGATGAAGAACGCGGCCGAGGCGATGGCCGACGTGAAGCCGGCGTCGGCGGACGGCGTGATCCGCGTCGTCGCCGACATCGATGCGGGATTCGTCGACATCCGCGTGATCGACCAGGGTCCGGGCGTCGACGAAGCGACCGCCGAACGCCTGTTCGAACCGTTTTACAGCACCAAGTCCGATGGCATGGGCATGGGGCTGAACATCTGCCGTTCGATCATCGAATCGCATCGGGGGCGTCTGTGGGTGGTCAACAACGTCGAGCCGGATGGCCGCATTTCCGGCGCGACGTTCCACTGCAGCCTGCCCATTGGGGAACCCGCTGATCTCGGCCAAGGGGGGCGCGAGGCATCGGCATCACATACCGTAACGGGAGAACTATGAATAGCCCTGTCACCACCACTCAGGAAACCGTCTTTGTCGTCGACGACGACGAGGCCGTACGGGACTCGCTGCGCTGGCTGCTGGAGGCGAACGGCTATCGCGTGCAATGCTTCTCGAGCGCCGAGCAATTCCTCGATGCATACCAGCCTGCGCAGCAGGCCGGCCAGATCGCATGCCTGATCCTCGACGTTCGGATGTCGGGCATGAGCGGCCTCGAACTGCAGGAACGCCTGATCGCCGACAACGCCGCGCTGCCGATCATCTTCGTCACCGGTCACGGCGACGTGCCGATGGCCGTGTCGACGATGAAAAAGGGTGCGATGGACTTTATCGAGAAACCGTTCGACGAAGCCGAGCTGCGCAAGCTCGTCGAGCGGATGCTCGACAAGGCCCGAAGCGAGAGCAAGAGCGTCCAGGAACAGCGCGCCGCGAGCGAACGCCTGTCGAAGCTGACCGCGCGCGAGCAGCAGGTGCTCGAACGGATCATTGCGGGCCGCCTGAACAAGCAGATCGCCGACGATCTCGGCATCAGCATCAAGACGGTCGAAGCGCACCGCGCGAACATCATGGAAAAGCTCAACGTCAACACGGTGGCCGACCTGCTGCGCCTCGCGCTGTCGAAGAAACAGGCCTGAGCGCTCGCCGGCCGCGGCGGCACTGCCCGCCCGGCCCGCAGCCGCCCCGCGCGATGCGGCCCACTCGCGCGGCGGCGGCCTTTCCTCCCGGCGCGCGAGCGCCGCGGCCATGACGCTTTCCGCTTATTCGCTGTCGGACGGCAGCAGGCGAACGGTATAATTGCGTGTTTTGCTGCGGCGCTTCGGTGCCGTACGCACGCATTCCAACTTCCCGGCAGGACCCACCACCATGACAGCCCTCCTCATCGACGGCAACGCCCTTTCGAAGACCTTGCGCGCGCAGGCCGCCGAACGCGCCGCCGCCCTGACCGCACGCGGCCACCAGCCCGGCCTCGCGGTGATCCTCGTCGGCGAGAACCCGGCGAGCGAAGTCTACGTGCGCAACAAGATCAAGGCGTGCGAGGACAACGGTTTCTTCTCGCTGAAGGACGCGTACCCGGCAACGCTGTCGGAAGCCGACCTGCTCGCACGCATCGACGAGCTGAACCGCGACCCGAAGATCCACGGCATCCTCGTCCAGCTGCCGCTGCCGGCGCACATCGACAGCCACAAGGTGATCGAGGCGATCGCGCCGGAGAAGGACGTCGACGGCTTTCACGTCGCGAACGCCGGCGCGCTGATGACTGGCAAGCCGCTGTTCCGCCCGTGCACGCCGTACGGCGTGATGAAGATGTTCGAGGCGCACGACATCGCGCTGCAGAGCGCGAACGCGGTCGTGATCGGCCGCTCGAACATCGTCGGCAAGCCGATGGCGATGCTGCTGCTCGAAGCCGGCGCGACCGTGACGATCTGCCACAGCAAGACGCGCGACCTCGCCGCGCACACGCGGCAGGCCGACGTCGTGGTTGCCGCGGTCGGCAAGCGCAACATCCTGACGGCCGACATGGTGAAGCCCGGCGCGACGGTGATCGACGTCGGCATGAATCGCGACGACGCGGGCAAGCTGTGCGGCGACGTCGATTTCGCGGGCGTGAAGGAAGTCGCCGGCCACATCACGCCGGTACCGGGCGGCGTCGGCCCGATGACCATCACGATGCTGCTGATCAACACGATCGAAGCCGCCGAGCGCGCTGCCGCCGCGGCTGCCTGACCCCTGCCCGTTCAGCCGGCGCGCGGTTCCGTGCGCCGGCGTCTCGCCAGCCGCACCACACCGGCAGCACCACGCCGGCTGCACGTTGCTCGACGGCCTTCCCCCGCATCCGACCCTGCGTCAATCGCGCCGTTAGAAACTAACGATTGGAAAGCGCACGATGCGCCCCAATAATGTCGGTATCGGGCGCCATCGCGCCGTTACCCTTTTCATCCCGGTTCATCCGGCAACAGACAGGGAGTCTTATGTCCGCCAGCGCCAACACCAATCCGCTCCTCGACTTCTCCGACCTGCCCCGCTTCGGCGAAATCCGTCCGGAACACGTGACGCCCGCGCTCGATACGCTGCTCGACGCAGCCAGCCGCGCGGTCGAGGCCGCGAGCGCGCCCGCGACGCCGTCGACCTGGGCCGCCGTCGTCGAGACGGTCGAGCAGGCGACGGAGCCGCTCGGCCGCGCATGGGGCATCGTCGGTCACCTGAACGCGGTCGCCGACACGCCCGAGCTGCGGGCCGCATACGGCGAGAACCTGCCGCGCGTGACCGAGTTCTGGTCGAGCGTCGGCCAGAATCTCGCGCTGTACGAGAAATACAAGGCGATCGCCGCGAGTGCCGAATACGCGACGCTGTCCGCCGAGCGCAAGAAGATCCTCGACAATGCACTGCGCGATTTCCGCCTGTCGGGCGCCGAACTGCCCGAAGACCGGAAGCCGCGCTTCGCGGAACTGCAGGAACAGCAGGCCGCGCTGTCGAAGGCGTTCTCCGACCACGTGCTCGACGCGACCAACGCGTACGCGTATTTCGCGCAGGACGAGGCCGAACTGGCCGGCCTGCCCGGCGACGCGATCGAAGCCGCCCGCGAAGCCGCGCAGAAGGACGGCAAGGACGGCTGGAAATTCACGCTGCACTTCCCGTCTTACTTCCCGGTGCTGCAGTACGCGGACAACCGCGCGCTGCGCGAGACGCTCTACCGCGCCTATGCGACGCGCGCGTCGGAACTCGGGCCGCAGTACGGCGGCGGCAACGCCGAATGGGACAACACGGCAATCGTCGCCGACGAGCTGAAGCTGCGCCGCGAAGAGGCGCAGATGCTCGGCTACCGCAACTTCGCCGAAGTGTCGCTCGCGCCGAAGATGGCCGAATCGCCGCAGCAGGTGATCGCATTCCTCGAGGATCTCGCGACGCGTGCGCGCCCGCACGCGGACAAGGACTGGGACGAACTGCGCGCATTCGCCGCGAAGGAACTCGGCCTCGCCGAACTCGCGCCGTGGGACGTCGCGTACGCGGCCGAAAAACTGCGCCAGCAGCGCTATGCGTTCTCGGAAAACGAGGTCAAGCAGTACTTCCCGGAGCCGGCCGTGCTGAAGGGCCTGTTCACCGTCACCGAGACGCTGTTCGGCGTGCGGATCAAGCCGGACGACGCACCGGTGTGGCACAAGGACGTGCGCTTCTTCCGCGTCGAGAACCGCGACGGCTCGCTCGTCGCGCAGTTCTATCTCGACCTGTACGCGCGCGAAGGCAAGCGCGGCGGCGCATGGATGGACGACGCGCGTTCGCGTGCGAAGCGCGGCAGCACCGTGCAGACGCCGGTCGCGTACCTGACCTGCAACTTCTCGGCGCCGGTCGGCGGCAAGCCCGCGTGCTTCACGCACGACGAAGTCATCACGCTGTTCCATGAGTTCGGCCACGGGCTGCATCACATGCTCACGCGCGTCGACGAGCTCGGCGTGTCGGGCATCAACGGCGTCGAATGGGATGCGGTCGAGCTGCCGTCGCAGTTCATGGAGAACTTCTGCTGGGAATGGGACGTGCTGTCGTCGATGTCGTCGCACGTCGACACGGGCGCCACGCTGCCGCGCGAACTGTTCGACAAGATGATCGCCGCGAAGAATTTCCAGAGCGGGCTCGGCACGCTGCGCCAGATCGTGTTCTCGATGTTCGACATGCTGCTGCACGTTGACTTCGACCCGGCGGGCTCGACCGGCGTGACCGCGTTCGCGCGCGAGATCAACGAGCGCTATCACGTGATCCCGCAGGCGGCGTTCTCGCGCTGGCCGAACACGTTCAGCCATATCTTCGCGGGCGGTTATGCAGCCGGCTACTACAGCTACAAGTGGGCCGAGGTGCTGTCGGCCGACGCGTACGCGGCGTTCGAGGAAGCGGCCGCCGCGAGCGGCAGCGTGCTCGACGCGGCGACCGGCACGCGCTATCGCCGCGAAATCCTCGAGGTCGGCGGCAGCCGTCCGGCGATGGATTCGTTCAAGGCATTCCGCGGCCGCGAGCCGGAAATCGATGCGCTGCTGCGCCACAACGGGATGGCCGCGCCCGCGCACTGAGCACGCCGCGCCGCCCGGCCCTTCGGGCTGCATCGAAAGGCACCGCTTCGGCGGTGCCTTTTTTCATGGTGCGGGCGATGCGTCGTCGAACAGCGAGAACTGCCCGTGACGCTCGGCCGTGTCCTCGTCGATGCGTACGCCGACGCCGAGCAGCCGCACGGCCTGCGCGCGCCGTTGCAGCCCCTTCGCGAGCAGCGTGACGGCCGTAGCCGCATTCGTCGCGTCGGCCACGCACTCGACCGTCGTGCGCTGGAAATCGGCGAAGCGGATCTTCACGTACAGCTTGCGGATCGACCGCGCGGCACCCGCGCGCGCGATTCGTGCGTCGAGCTGCACGACCAGGCGGCGGATTTCCTCCGCGCATTGCTCGAGCGTCGTCAGGTCGGTCACGTAAGTCGTCTCGACGCTGACCGATTTGCGCTCCTGGTCGGCCTGCACGGGCCGCTCGTCGATCCCGCGCGACAGCTCGTACAGCCGCCGCCCGAACGCGCCGAATTCGCGGTGCAGGTCGATCAGCGGCCAGTCGCGCAATTGCGCGCAGGTCTGGATGCCGAGCCGGTCGAGCCGCGTGGCCGTCACCTTGCCGACGCCGTGCAGCTTGCGCACCGGCAGCGCCGCGACGAACGCGTCGATCTCGTGCGGCCGCACGACGAACAGGCCGTCGGGCTTGTTCCAGTCGGATGCGATCTTCGCGATGAACTTGTTCGGCGCGACGCCGGCCGACACGGTCACGCCGACGGTGTCGTGCACGCGCTGGCGGATCTCCCGCGCAATCAGCGTCGCGCTGCCCTGGCACCGCTCGGACCCGCTGACGTCGAGGTACGCCTCGTCGAGCGACAGCGGCTCGACATCCGGCGTGTAGTCGCGATAGATCGCCATGATCTGCCGCGACGCCGCGCGGTACTTGTCCATCGCGGACGGCAGGATCAGCAGGTCCGGGCACTTGCGCATCGCCAGCGCCGACGACATAGCCGAATGCACGCCGTAGCGCCGCGCCTCGTAGTTGCAGGTCGCGATCACGCCGCGCTGGTCGGGCCGGCCGCCGACCGCGAGCGGCCGATTGCGCAGCGACGGGTCGTCGCGCATCTCGACCGACGCGTAGAAGCAGTCGCAATCGCAGTGAATGATCTTGCGCATGCGCGGCAGCGCGTCGCCAGGCGGCGGTGCGTGCGGATCGGCAGGCGGAATGGTGGTCGGGTTCACGGTGCCGATACTGTACAAAAACACAGTGCCGGTTTCAACTGTCGCGTGCAGCCGCGCCCGGCTGCGCCGTACCGGCCCGCTTTGCGCGGATCGTACCGGCCGTGCGCGGAGAGCGGCGCCTATACTCGTCTGCCGCGACACACGAAACGCAAAGGTGACGAATGAAGACGATCGGACTGATCGGCGGAATGAGCTGGGAATCGTCGGCCGAGTACTACCGGATGATCAACCGGCATTCGAAGGCGCTGCATGGCGGGCACCATAACGCGAAGAGCGTGCTGGTGACGGTCGATTTCGCGGAGATCGAAGCGCTGCAGCGCACGCACGACTGGGCCGCGCTCGGCGAACGGATGGCCGACGCCGCGCGGCAGCTCGAAGCGGCCGGCGCCGATCTCGTCGTGCTGACGACCAATACGATGCACCGCGTGCACGACGCGATCGAAGCCGCGGTGACGCTGCCGTTCCTGCACATCGCCGATCCGACGGGCACCGCGCTGCGCGACGCGGGCGTCGAGCGCGTCGCGCTGCTCGGCACGCGCTATACGATGGAGCTACCGTTCTATGCGGACCGGCTGCGCGAAAAGTTCGGGATGGACGTGCTCGTACCGGACGAACGCGGGCGCGACGACGTGCACCGGATCATCTACGACGAGCTGTGTCACGGCGTCATCTCGCCCGAATCGCGCGCGACGTACGTGACGATCATCGAAGGACTGGTGAAGCGCGGTGCGCAGGCCGTGATCCTCGGCTGTACGGAAATCACGCTGCTGATCGGCGCGGACGACTCGCCGCTGCCGGTATTCGACACGACCGCGCTGCATGCGAAGGCGGCCGTTGAGTGGGCTGCGCAATAGCGACGCGCAACGACGCGCGCGCAGAAAACAAAAAACCCGGCACGAGGCCGGGTTCCTGTCGACGAAGCGCGCATCGGTCACTTGCGCTGCACATCGTCTGGTGTGCTTGGTTGCGGGGGTAGGATTTGAACCTACGACCTTCGGGTTATGAGCCCGACGAGCTGCCAGACTGCTCCACCCCGCGTCAGAGAAATAAATTATAGGGTGAGGGAGTACTTACGTCAACACTTTTGTCACAATTTCTTCTCCCCTCCCCGATCCAGCGATGCGTGACACCTTCGCCGCGTCGCGCATCGCGCGCGTTCGCGCCGCGTGCTCGCGGTAAGATGGCGGCCTTCGCATTCACCCCGCACGCATACTCCCGTTCATGAAAATCGCCACCTGCGATCTAGATTACCGACCGCACTGGACCCTGAATGAACGCAGCACAACGCTAAACCCCTTTCCCGACAAGGGAATTCGTTAGCGCTGGTTAGCGTTTGACCCCTGTTGACACATTGGTTTCGGGTAGCTGGTCGGGTAGCTAGAATCACCCAACTACCCACGAGGAACGATATGGCTAGGCAAACGAATGTGCTCGACGACATGCAACTGCGGCGCTGGATCGCGGCGGCCGAACCGGTCGCAAAGTCCGACGGCGACGGACTGACCTTCACCCTTTCCGCCAGCGGCACCGCGGCGTGGATCCTGCGCTACCGGCTGGCCGGCGGACGCCGGCGCGAGTTGACGCTCGGCAACTACCCCGATCTGTCGCTCGCAGCCGCGCGCAAGGCGGCCCGCGCGCACCGCGTCGCGATCGACAACGGCGCTGATCCGGCCGCCGCGAAGAAGACCGAGCGCGCGGCGTCGGCCGCCGCTTGGACCGTCAACGAGCTGGTCGCCGATTTCCGCGTGAAGCGGTTCGCGCAGGACATCGAGAAGCCGCTCGCCGCGAACACGATCTATTACCGCGAGTGGGATCTCGACAACGTCGTCGTACCGAAACTCGGTTCGTTGGAAGTGCGCCGCGTGACGCCAGCCGACATCGTGCAGGCCGTCGAGGACGCCGGCCGCGGCTGGACGATGTCGAAGCGGATCCTCACCACGATGAAGCAGGTATTCGCTCACGCGTGCGGCCGCAAGATCATCCCGGCGAATCCGTGCGCCGGCGTCGAGCTGACGGCGATCATGGGTGCCCGTCCGAAGGTCAAGCCGCGCGTGATGCTGGCCGTCGACGAGCTGGCGAAGATCCTGCCCGGGATCGACGACACGATCGGCCGCGCGAACGGCTTGATGCTGCGTGTGCTGCTCGCGACGTGCGTGCGCACGAACGAGCTCGTCAAGGCCCGGAAAGAATTCATCGACCTGCAGCGCGGCACCTGGTTCGTCGCCGACGAGACGGTCAAGACCCGGAACGGGTTCCTCGTGCCGCTCGTGCCGCTCGTCGCATCGTGGATCGAGGAACTGGTCGCCCTGTCCGGTGATTCGCCGTGGCTGCTGCCGGCGCGCGGCCAGCAGCGCATCAACCGGCTCGGCGACACCCACGTCGGGAACACGACGCTATGGGCGGCGATCGACCGTGCGTTCCTGCGTGGCGGCCTCGAAGTCCGGCGCTTCACACCGCACGATACGCGCAGCACGGCAAAGGGCCACATGATGAATATGGGTATCCCGAAGGGGATCACCGAGATCGCCCTGAACCACAAGCTCAAAGGGATGGAAGGAATCTACGACGTGCGCCAGGAGATTCCCGAGCGCCGCGCGGCGCTCGAAAAGTGGGCCGAGTTTGTCGGCGCGTGCGCAGACGGTCGCGAGGCCGAGATCATTCCAATTCGACAGCCGTTGGCGGCGGTCGCGTAGACCGCCATTTTGGGGGCGCAACACCGTCCTGTAAAATCCGCACCATTCTGAGAACCGGTACGACAATGCGCCCTGAGAAAAAACCTTTTCACGCCCCGTACATTGATGGCCTGCGCGCAATCGCCGTCCTGTCCGTGGTCATCTACCACCTGAATCCGAAGTGGCTTCCGGGCGGCTTCGCGGGCGTCGACGTGTTCTTTGTGATCTCCGGATTCGTCGTGGCGATGTCGGTGAGCGAGCTCGGCAACCCGGGTCTCGGCAAGTTCCTGTCGTACTTCTACGCGCGACGCCTGGTGCGCATCGCACCGGCGCTCGTCGTCATGCTGCTTGTGACGTTCATCGCTTCCGCGCTGTTCATTCCCGAAGCGTGGCTTTCGTCATCGAATCAGCGGACCGGTATGTTCGCGTTCCTAGGCCTGTCGAATTTCATTCTCTCGGCCAACACCGGAAACTATTTTTCGCCAGTCGCGGAATTCAACCCGTTCACGCATACCTGGTCGCTCGCCGTCGAAGAACAGTTCTATCTGGTATTCCCGTTGCTGTTCGTCCTGTGGCTGCGCGGCCGCCGCGCGCTGTCCGTGACGATTTTCGCAATCGCGTTAGTCGCGTCTTTCGTGTGCGCGATCTGGCTCGGCCGCACGAACGAAACGCTTGCCTTCTACATGATGTGGTCCCGCTTCTGGGAACTTGGCATCGGCGTGCTGCTGTTCCAGATCATGCATGCGCGTGGGCATTCCTTCGACATGGAAAGCCCATACCGCCCGTGGTTCGCCGTAGTCGGCGACCTCGGCCTCATCGCTCTTGGCGCGGGGTTGATCACGGCGCGCCCGGAATCGGCGCCGTTCCCTGCGTGCGTTCTCCCTGTTGCGGGTACGGCGATGATCCTCGGGGCGCTGCACGGCCGACGCGGCGGCGTTGCCCATATCCTGCTGACGCGGCGAGCGATGAAGTACCTCGGCAAGATCTCCTACTCGCTGTATCTCTGGCATTGGCCTGTCTTTGTTCTGTTCCGCTGGACCGTCGGTCTGGAATCGCCCGTATGGCAAGCAACGGCGCTTGCGCTTGCCGGCGCCCTTTCGGTGCTGTCTTACCATTTCGTCGAGCAGCCGCCGCGAAGCATGGCGCGCAGGGCAAAGAAGCCTGCAACGATCGCCGCCGGCCTCGCGCTCGTGGCATGCGGCTACGTGGCGTCCTCGGCCATCGCTTCGAACCAGCCGCGTATCTCCCTGAGCACCGTTACGCAAAACACCGCACTCTGGTATCCCGAGGGACCAAGCGGCGTCCAGGCACCCAACGGTTGCGCGGTCGCTTCGTCATTGCGCAATTTCTCAGGCGGCGCCGTGTTCGTGCGCGAACGGACGGGGTGCAATGCCGCACCGACGTTCGCGCACAATGTATTCGTCATTGGAGATTCACATGCGATGGCGTACACCGGAATGCTCAAACAATTCGCCGCGCGCACCGGCGCTACGATCTACGCCTATAACGTGGGCGGCTGCCCTTTCATGAGCCTGCAGCCGTGGGCGCCCGGCCGCGATGACACGTGCAAGGCGTTCGGCGATGCCGCCGTGGCCGACATGCTCCCGAAGATCAAATCGGGCGACGTGGTGCTTCTAGCGTCGCTGCGCCTGCCGCGTATGGTCGACCAGTGGGCGGTGTTCGGTGTGGAGTCGGCAAAGAACGCTGTGTTCAGTGAAGCCGCGCAGCAAGGCCGCGATGCCGGCGTGCGCGCTGCTGTCCCTGTCCTGCGGCAGTTTGCCGACCGCGGCGCGCGCATTGTTCTCGAAGCGCCGACACCAATGCTCGAGAGCATCCCGTATCGCTGTGCTGACTGGTTCAACAGCAGCAATCCGATATGCGCGCAGGGCCTTTCCGTCCCGCGCTCGCTGCTGGAAGACTTGCGCGCACCGATTCTCGCGGCGTACGTGCAGATCGGGCATGCGGTTCCCGGCGTTCAGGTATGGGACTCGATGCCGACGCTTTGCCCAGGCTCAGAGTGCCATGCTTACCGCGATGGCAAACCGATCCTGTTCGACGGCGATCACCTAAGCTATTTCGCGAACATGCTGTTGTTGCCATCGTTCACCACGCTCGTCGTCAACGGGGGCGACGTGCACGCAGCGAGCCGCTAGCGGTCATTGTGCTACCCGAGAACGACGAGCTCGCGACGCAATATACAGTCGTCGTAGATGCAAATTTCTTGCGAACAACAGGCGTGCCGATCGCCGGGGCTCCGGATGTACCAGGCCACGACGCGCCCACGTTAGCTACATAGGTGCCAAGCCCTTCGTAAGTGGCGGAAGTCACGGACACGCCCGCGCCGTATGTCGTCGTATTGGTCGCGCTATTCGGCGTGAACTGAGCACTACATTGGATGTCCCAATCTCCGGCCCCCAACGAGATGCTAGATACGTTGGCGACAACGCCATTTGTCAAGGACACGCCAGAGAGATTTGTCGGTGACGGAAAATCACCGATGCTTCCGGCAGCCGCATCGTCGTTCGTCGCGGTCGCCTTGATGCCGACCGTCGACGACGGAGTGATCAGGCCCGACGCGTTGACCGTCGTGAACGACGCAGCATTGCTCCCGCCCGTAATCGCCGTCTGCACGTAGGCAGTCGTCGCGACCTTCGTCGTATTGTCGCCAGCCGTTGCGGTGGTCGCCGTGGCCGCGCCGAGCGCCGGTGCGCTCAGGCTGGTGATGTCGGTATTCGCACCGCTCGCGGCCGCGCCGAGCGACGAGCGCGCCGCGCTTGCGGTCGCGGCCCCGGTACCGCCGTTCGCAACCGGCAGCGGGTCAGCGACGAATGCATAGGCGCCGGCGCCGGTGCGCTTCAGGAAGCCGGTGCCCGAGAACCCGGTGATGTTGTCGAGGCATGCCCCCGCCGCAGCGCTGCAGCCCGTGCCGCCCTTGGCGACAGTTGCGACTGGCAGGTCCGACACCGCGAGCGCGCGGAACGTGGGCGCGCCAGACGCTGCGGCGGGACCGGCGAATACAGTGCCGGCGGATACCGACGGCCAGGTCGGCACCGACACCCAATTGATCAGCGTCGACGGAACCATCGTCGCCGCGTGCGCGGCCGACATCAGCGCGAGCAATGCGCCGGCGAGAATCTTTTTCATTGTGTGCCCTTCGTCACGTTGGAAATGGTTAGCGCGTCGTAGTCGCGCTCGCACTGCTTGCCGGCGATGCCCCGCTCGTCAGCGATTTTCGCCAGATCTCCCGCGCGCTCGTCAGCCCGGCCGAGCACGTCGGCAAGCAGATCGAGGGCGTCGCCGGTTGCCGGGCTTCCGGCGGCAGTGGCGGAATGGCGGGCGGCTGCGACGAGTTGATCGACCCGCTGCTGCAGGCCGCCAGCGGCAGCGCGAGCAGCAAAAGCATCCGCGAGCGCGGCAGTACGTTGTTGGTTCGCATCGTTTGCGATCTCCGATTGCGCCGCGGTGCGGCGTTGTTCTTCGGCGCGCGCCGCCGCTACGGCTACGAGCTGCGCCTTCTGCGCTGCGGTAGTCGTCGCGCGCACGCCGTCGGCGTGGCCCTTGAAATAGCAGCCGCCGGCCGTGATCGCGAGCGCGATGATGACGGCCAGCCAGACGCGGGGATCGAGGATCGTCATGCGCCGCTCCGCATCATGTCGGCAAGGCGCTTTGCCCGGTCGCCCACCTGCCCGGCCCACTTCGATGCGAGCATGCCGCTGGCCGCCGCCGCATAGTCGCCCCGCTTCATCGCGGCGAGCGTGTTCACGAACGTCAGCAACTTGCCCTGCATGTTGAACACCATGTTCATCACGACGCGCTGGCGTACCGGATCCAACGATCGCCACCACGGCAGATTGCGATCGAGCCATGCCTCGGTTTCGGCGACGTCGTTCTGGTACATCAGATCGATCTCGTTGTCGCGGAACCCTTTGTCGGTGAGGTTGCGGCCGATGCCGCCCGACACCTTGCCGACCGTATCAACGTAGATGCGCGCACGGCGCCCTTCATCGAGCGTGAGCTCGGCTTTCAGCTTGATCGGGTCATAGCCAGCCATGCCGCCCTCCCTTCTTGTGCCAGTAGACGACGCGCGCGACGATCCAGACGCACACGATCGCGAGCCCGACCAACATCAGCGTTTCGGGCATGTCGATCGCGTACGGCATGCGAATCGGCTTGAACAGGTTCACCGCCGACGCGAGGCCGATGATTGAGAAACCGAGCGTGCCCCACCAGCCGGTGACGAACACGTTCGTGACGGCGATCCACATGCAGAACAGCAGCACGACGAGATTCGCGAGATAGAAGATCGTGACCATCATTGCCCCCCAAGGAAGCGTCGTTTCAGGGCCCCGATGATGTCGGCTGTGTTGATTTCCTTGAACAGCTCTTTTGTGATCGCCAGGCCGAACAACCCGACGAGAAAGCCGATCGCCTGCTGCGCGCCGCTGTCCGCGATCGCGAACCACGCAACGATCAGCGGCCCGCCGTAGTACGCGACGGCCGCGCCAGAGAGGAACGAAACGACTTTCTGTTTGCGGGTCAGCCCTTCGCCGATAAACCCGAGCGCGATGAGCGATCCGATCGCGCCGGGTAGCAGCTTCCAGAGAAGCGCGCCGACGGCCGCCGTGCTGGTGGTAGGTTCAGCCATTATTTGACCCTCGAGCGTTGAGCCATCACGACAGCTTCTCCACATTGAAATACACCTTGTACGTGGGGCTCGTAGTTACGCCAGAGAAGTCGACGCGATAACTGATATACGTTCCCACCGCGCAGTACACGACCTGATCCCACGATGTCCAGCCGGTGTTGGACGCGACCGAAGTAGGATTGACCGTATTGGTGTTCTGCCCGTCGTTCCACTCCATGTGCGGCGTCACGAGCCCGCCGGCGGAACCGGCACCCGTGATCACGAGATAGCCTGACAATCGGTACAGCCCCGACTCAAGGACTGCGTAGGGCGTGATAGCGGCGGAAGCCACGGCGCCGGTTTGAGCCTGGAACGTCTTGGAAGCCCATCGCCCCGGCAGCGCTGGCACGACGAGGTTGGGCAATTCCGGATAGGACGCGCCATTTGCACCAAGCACTGAGTGCAGCACGTTAGGCCCGAGTGTGCCGCCAACGGTCCCGGGCGTGCCGATGTTTGCCCATCCGCACCCGTTGTCCACAGCTTGGAACCAGCAACCGGCCGGCCAGAATTGCCGGAAACTGTAGTCGAAGACGATGCCGCCACCGCCCGGCGGCGTGCCAAATATGTGCACGCCTACGAAGCCGCACGAGTCGGCCGCGCGCAGGTGGATCCCGGTGTTCGCGACCGCGGACGACATTTGAATGGTTGTCTGCGTGAACAGGTGGTAATCCGACGTCGAATCGGCCGCGCCGTCTAGCACGATCCCCTTCACGCCTGCGACGTCCGGGTTCTTGATCGTCGTGTTGTGCCAGCTGTTCTGAATTGCGTCGGTCAGGCCGACACCCGGGAATGTTGGATAGGCCGCCGATTGAATCGCAGCCCCCGTATGCCCGTAGATCGTCAGGTTGCGGCAATCTCCGTTCGAAGCCGAGTACGTAATGATGCCGTGCGTCGCGATCATGTTGCAGTCGATCGCGACATTCTGGACGCCCCACCCGATGACAGGGCCTTGCACCTGAAGCACCGGCGCTGCCACGCCAACCCACTTGATCTTGACCGTCGGCTCGCTCGTAAAGCCAGAGAATCCGAAATCTGTGAGCCCGGAATTTCCGACTGCGCGAAGCACGATGCCGTGCTTCGTCGACGCCGTGCTCGAGTTCCCATTTCCGATCTGGATCGACTCGTTGATGAGGTACCACCAGACGCGCCCGTTGCCGCATGCGCAGCCGCAGATTCAGGAAGCGCTCGCCGACTGCACAATCTCGCTCGACCCGGCCGACTGGTTCGACCTCGACGACCCGATCGTGCGCCCGGTCTACGTCGAGCTGCCGGCGGCCGCGCGGCGGCTGTACCGCGACATGGAACGGCAGATGTTCATGGAGATCGACGACAGCCCGATCGAGGCCATGAACGCAGCGAGCAAGACGATGAAGTGCCTGCAGCTCGCGAACGGCGCCGTCTACAAGCAGGAGGACGACGGCCGTGACACCGCGCCGTGGCACGAGGTGCACGACCTGAAACTGCAGGCGCTCGAGGAAATCGTCGAGGAAGCGGCCGGCATGCCGGTGCTCGTCGCCTACCACTTCAAGTCGGACCTCGCGCGGCTGCAGCGCGCGTTCCCGCGCGGGCGTCAGCTCGATCACAACCCGCAGACGATACGCGACTGGAACGCCGGCAAGATCCCCGTGATGTTCGCCCACCCGGCCAGCGCCGGCCACGGCCTGAACCTGCAGGACGGCGGCAACATCCTCGCGGTATTCGGCCACTGGTGGAACCTCGAGGAATACATGCAGATCGTCGAGCGGATCGGGCCCGTGCGCCAGCTGCAGGCCGGCCACCGCCGCCCCGTTTTCATTTACCCGATCATCGCGCGCGACACGATCGACGAGGACGTCGTCGAGCGCCGCGAAACGAAGCGCGCCGTGCAGGACATCCTGCTCGACGCCATGAAACGCCGCGCGGGCCGCTGACGCGCAGACCAGGAGCAACCACCATGCCGCACACGCCTTTTCAAACCCCGGCCCCGACACCGCCTGCGAAGCTCTACAAGGTTCGCTACGTGATGGGCCTGCTCAGTATCTCGAAGACCACCGTCTACCGGCTGGTCGACGCTGGTAAGCTTCGTCTCGTCAAACTTGGCACCCGTTCCAGCTACATCACCGCCGAGAGTGTGGACGCCCTACTCGAGCAGTTGAAGCAACAAAATCGGAATGGGTAGCTAGACGGGTAGCCAAATGCAATTTCAAGCTACCCGCTTCCCGGAAACACCCGTCACACAAGGCGATGTATAATAGATGAAGATTGCCACCTGGAACGTCAACTCGCTCAACGTCCGCAAGCAGCACGTGCTCGACTGGCTCGCGCAAAGCGGCACCGACGTGCTGTGCCTGCAGGAACTGAAGCTGCCGGACGAGAAATTCCCGCGCGCCGATCTCGAAGCGATCGGCTACCGCAGCTGGTTCACGGGCCAGAGGACCTACAACGGCGTCGCGATCCTCGCGCGCGACACGCTGTCCGTCGACGAATCGGACATCGTGCGCAACATTCCCGGCTTCGACGATCCGCAGCAGCGCGTGGTCGCCGCGACGATCGACGGCGTGCGCATCGTGTCCGCCTATTTTCCGAACGGCCAGGCGCTCGACTCCGACAAGTTCGTCTACAAGATGCAGTGGCTCGACGCGCTGCACGCATGGCTGAGCACCGAGCTGCAGCGCCACCCGAAGCTCGCGCTGCTCGGCGACTACAACATCGCGCCGGAAGACCGCGACGTGCACGATCCCGCGAAATGGGAAGGCCAGAACCTCGTGTCGCCGCAGGAACGCGCGCACTTCACGAAGCTGATCGAGCTCGGCTTCGTCGATGCGTTCCGCCGCTTCGAACAGCCCGAGAAGACCTTCACGTGGTGGGACTACCGGATGATGGCGTTCCGCCGCAACGCGGGGCTGCGCATCGACCACATCCTGCTGTCGCCGGCGCTCGCCGCAACCTGCACGTCGTGCGAGGTCGACCGCACGCCGCGGACGTGGGAACAGCCGTCCGACCACACGCCCGTCGTCGCGGTCGTCGGCTGATCGCGCAGTAGCCCGCGCGCGTTCAGCGCCGCGCGGGCGCCGGCCCGAGATGGGCCCACAGGAACCCGAATTCGGCCGCGTCGGATTCGGCGCGTTCCAGATCGTCGGCGCTGCCGTGGCCGCCGTCGGTGTTCTCCCAGTACCACACCCGTTCGTGACCGAGCGCATGCATGCGCGCGGCCATCTTGCGCGCATGCGCGGGATGCACGCGATCGTCGCGCGTCGACGTCGTCAGCAGCAGCGGCGGATACGCGACGCCTTCGCGCACGCGGTGATACGGCGAATACGCGGCCAGCGCCGCGCCCTCGCGCGGATCGTCCGGGTCGCCGTATTCGTCGAGCCACGCGGCGCCCGCGTGCAGCTTCGGATAACGCCGCATGTCCAGCAGCGGCACGCGGCACAGCACCGCGCCGAACAGCTCCGGCCGCTGCGCCATGCACGCGGCGACCAGCAGCCCGCCGTTGCTGCCGCCCTCGATCCCGAGCTGCGCGGCGGTCGTCACGCCGGTGGCAGCCAGATCCTCGGCCACCGCGATGAAGTCGTCGAACGAACGCTGCCGGTGTTCGCGCTGCGCGTCGACGTGCCAGCGCGGCCCGAACTCGCCGCCGCCGCGGATGTGCGCGAACGCCAAGACGCCGCCGCGCTCGAGCCACCCGATGCCGAACGCATCGCTGTAGCCCGGCAGGTTCGGGATCGCAAAGCCGCCATAACCCGACAGCAGGCACGGCCGCGCGACGCGCGCGGCGCCGCCGGGCGCATCGAGGGCGTCCAGCGCATCGCGCGGCCCGATCAGCGTGTACGGCACCACCGTGCCGTCGCGCGAGCGCGCGCTTGCACGACGCACGACGAGCCCGGCCGCATCGAACTGCACCGGCGGCCGGTCGAGCAGCACGCGGCGCGACGGCGCATCGGCCGCGCGATCGGCAAGATCGGCCAGCCAGCATTCGGGCGGATCGAGATAGGTGTCGACGTCCACGTAGACTTCGTCGTTCAGCGTCGACTCGACGGGCTCGACGTCGATCTGCGCGTCGCCCGGCCAGTCGAACGGCCGCGCATCCCACGTCCACGTGCCGTCGTCGGCCTGCCGCGGCTGCCACAGCATCGTGCGGTTGTGCACGTCGTCGAGCCAGCTCGCGATCAGCATCGTGCGCGTGTGCGTCCACGTGCAGGCGGACGTCGACGGTTGCGGCGCGAACAGCGTCGTGAGCTCGCGCGACCCGGCCAGGAACGCCTGCTCGCGGATCGCGAGCAGCGAGCCGCCCGCATGGCGCACGCCGCCGCAGTCCCAGTCGAGGCGCGGCTCCAGCACGAGCCAGCCTTCCCAGAACCCGACCTCGACATGCGTCGGCACGTCGTAGCGCGCCCACTCGCCCGCGTCCGTCAGCCGGTACGCATGCGCGTCGAAGAAATCGACGCTGCGCCATGCGACGTGGCGGTTGTCGATCGGATCAAACCCAGCGCCCGCGCTGATATCGTCGGGTTCGCCGCGGAATACGACGGGCGCGTCGGCAAGCGGCGTGCCGCGCGCCCAGCGCCGCGCTTCATACGGATAACCGGCCGCGGTCGTATGCGCTTCGCCGCGATCCCAGCTCACGTAGACGGTATCGCGGTCGATCCAGCCGATCGTGTGATGCCCCGGCTCGTCGATCGTGAAACCGCCATCGACGAAACGGCGCTCGACGAGATCGAACTCGCGCACGACGACCGCGTCGGCGCCGCCCGGCGACAGCGACAGCAGCGCGCGATCGCCGTCCGGATACAGGATCGCGTCCTGCTCGAACACCCACGACTCGCCCTCCTCGGCACCGAGCGCGTCGACGTCGAGCAGCGTTTCCCACGCCGGACGGCCGGCGCGCCAGTCGTCCCAGCGCGTGCGGCGCCACAGCCCCTTCGGATGGAGATCGTCCTGCCACAGGTCGTAGGCCCAGTCGCGCCAGCGGGTCGGAATCACCGGGCGTTCGCGCGGCAGATACGCTTTCGCGAGACGCGCCGTGAGCGCGCGAAATGCGTCGTCGTCGCGCAGCGCGGCGCGCGTGCGCGCATTCTGCTCGTCGACCCACGTGCGGGCGCGCTTGCTGTCGAGCGCTTCGAGGAAACGGAACGGGTCGGCCCCGGCGGGCCAGCGGAAGGAATCGGACATTGCGGATCGGCGGATTGGGAAACTGCGTGCAAACCGCGATTATGTCCGATCGCGGCATGCGCGACGCCCGCGCATGCCGCGAATCGTGCTCAGGGCTCCAGGTGCAGTTCCTGGATCTTGCGCGTGATCGTGTTGCGGCCGATGCCGAGCCGCTCCGCGGCCTCGACCTTGCGGCCGCGCGTGAAGTCGAGCGCCTCGCGGATCACGGCCGCCTCGAAGCGGCGCGCGAGCTCGTCCATCACGTCGGCCGAGTTCTCGCGCAACAGCCGCGCGACTTCGGTGCGCAGGCCATGCTCCCACACCGGATAGCCGGCCGGCGCGCCGCCGCTCGGCGCGGCCGCGACAGGCGCGGATGCCACCGGCGCCGCACCGATCATCGGTTGCGCGAGCGCGGCATCGCCGCTGCTGCCGCGCGCATCCGCGCCGTCGCCCGTCGCGACGACCGGAGCACCGGTCGGCACGAGGTCGGGCGGCAGGTCCTTGATCTCGACCGTCTGCGCGGGCGCCATCACGGTCAGCCAGTTCGCGAGGTTCTCGAGCTGCCGCACGTTGCCGGGAAACGCCAGCGACGTCAGGTACGCGAGCGCATCGTCGGACACGCGCTTCGGCTCGACGCCGAGATCGCGCGCGCTCTTCTGCAGGAAGTGGCGCGTGAGCAGCGCGATGTCCTCGCTGCGTTCGCGCAGCGGCGGCAGGCGCAGCCGGATCACGTTGAGCCGGTGGTAAAGGTCTTCGCGGAACAGCCCCTGCCGCACGCGCGATTCGAGATTCTGGTGCGTCGCGGCAATCACGCGCACGTTCGCGCGCAGCGGGTTGTGCCCGCCGACCCGATAGAACTGCCCGTCCGACAGCACGCGCAGCAGGCGTGTCTGCAGGTCGAACGGCATGTCGCCGATTTCGTCGAGGAATAGCGTGCCGTTCTCGGCCTGCTCGAAGCGGCCCTGCCGCGTCGTCTGCGCGCCCGTGAACGCGCCACGCTCATGGCCGAACAGCTCGGATTCGAGCAGGTCCTTCGGAATCGCCGCGGTGTTCAGCGCGATGAACGGCCCGTTCGCGCGCGGGCTGTGACGGTGCAGCGCACGCGCGACGAGTTCCTTGCCGGTGCCCGATTCGCCGGTGATCAGCACCGTCGCGGCCGAATGCGACAGGCGGCCGATCGCGCGGAACATGTCCTGCATCGCGGGCGCCTGGCCGAGCATCTCGGGCGCCTCGGCGACGCGCTCGTCCTGCGGCGCACCGCCGCGCAGGCTTTCCTCGACCGCGCGGCGAATCAGCTCGACCGCCTTGTCGACGTCGAACGGCTTCGCGAGATATTCGAACGCGCCGCCCTGGAACGCCGCGACGGCACTGTCGAGATCGGAGAACGCCGTCATGATGATGACGGGCAGGCCCGGCAGCCGCTCGTGCATCGCCTGCAGCAGCTCGAGGCCCGAGCCGCCCGGCATGCGGATGTCGGACACGAGCACTTGCGGCGTCTCGTGGTCGAGCGCGGCCAGCGCGTCGCGCACGTTCGCGAAGCTCTTCGTCGCGAAGCTGTCCCGGGCGAGTGCCTTTTCAAGCACCCAGCGGATCGATTGGTCGTCGTCTACTATCCAGATCGGCTTCATAGGTCGGTCAGGTATGGGTGAATCCGGTGAATCGTGCTGTCGCCGCTCAATGGTCGAGCGGCAGCAGAATCTGAAATTCGGTACGTCCGGGCCGGCTCTCGACCTCGATCATCCCGTCGTGCTGCTGCACGAACGTCTGCGCGAGCGTGAGGCCGAGGCCGCTGCCGTCGTCGCGCCCGGACACGAGCGGATAGAAGATCCGGTCGCGGATCTCTTCCGGAATGCCGGGCCCGTTGTCGATCACGTGCAAGTCCAGTGCCAGCTTGTACAGGCGCTTCGCGATCGTGATCTTGCGCGCGATGCGGGTGCGCAGCTCGATCTTCGCGTCGCCCTGCGCGATCCGTTCGCGCAGCGCCTGCGCGGCGTTGCGCACGATGTTGAGCAGCGCCTGGATCAGTTGCTCCTTGTCGCCGCGCAGATCCGGCACGCTCACGTCGTAGTCGCGCTCGATCGTGAGCCCGCGCGGGAATTCCGCGAGCATCACCGCGCGCACGCGTTCGCACACTTCATGAATGTTCACGTCGCCGACGATGTGCGGATGCCGATGCGGCTCCAGCAACCGGTCGACGAGCGTCTGCAGGCGGTCGGACTCCTTGATGATCACCTGCGTGTATTCGCGCAGCTCGCCGCGCTCGCGCTCGCCGAGCTCGAATTCGAGCAGCTGGGCTGCGCCGCGAATTCCGCCGAGCGGGTTCTTGATCTCGTGCGCGAGGTTGCGGATCAACTGCTTGTTGACCGCGGTCAGGTCGTGAATGCGCTCCTCGCGATCGGTGCGCGACTGACGCTCGTTCTCGAACAGCTCGACGAGTACGAAATCGGGCGCGGTCTCGAGGAAGCCGACGATCGCGTGCACGTGCAGCGGTTCGCGGCCGGGCCGGTCGAGCACGGTATCGAGGTGCGTCGCGTGAAAGCGCTCCTCGCCGATCGCGGTGATCGTCGATGCGAGCTCGTTCGCGTTCGGAAAAATCTCGCCCCACGGCCGCTGCGCGAGCTGCCTGCGCGAGATGTCGAGCATCGCCTCCGCCGACGGGTTCGCGAACGCGATCCGCAGCGTCTTGCGGTCGAGCACGATCACGACCGTCGGCAGCGCTTCCAGCCCCGCAAGCAGGCCCGAACGCGCAAGCCGCTCGTCGTCCGTCAGCCGCTCGGGCTGCCCCGTCTTCGCCTTGATCAGATTCTTCAGAACCATCTGCGTGCTTGTCGCGCCTCAACGGGCCAGAAAATGAAAATCGTCGGAACAAAAAAGGGACGGCTGGACGCCGCCCCTTTCAGACTCCGCCGCTCCCGCCGCAGGCTGCGCGACGGGAACGAACCGGCAAAAAGGCGCTGAATCGAAGCGCCATCGCCGATTACAGCGAGTAGTACATCTCGAACTCGATCGGGTGCGTCGTCATGCGGAACTTCGCCAGCTCCTGCTCCTTCAGCGCGAGGTACGCATCGATCATGCCGTCCGTGAACACGCCGCCGCGCGTCAGGAACTCGCGATCCTTGTCGAGTGCTTCGAGTGCCTGGTCGAGGCCCGCGCAGACGGTCGGGATCTTTGCATCCTCTTCCGGCGGCAGGTCGTACAGGTTCTTGTCCGCTGCTTCGCCCGGATGGATCTTGTTCTGGATCCCGTCGAGGCCGGCCATCATCAGCGCCGTGAAGCACAGGTACGGGTTCGCCATCGGATCAGGGAAGCGCGTTTCGATGCGGCGGCCCTTCGGGTTCGACACGTGCGGAATGCGGATCGATGCCGAACGGTTGCGTGCCGAGTAGGCCAGCTTGACCGGTGCCTCGAAGTGCGGGACCAGACGCTTGTACGAGTTCGTCGTCGGGTTCGTGATCGCGTTCAGCGCACGGGCGTGCTTGATGATGCCGCCGATGTAGAACAGCGCCAGTTCCGACAGGCCGGCGTAGCCGTTGCCCGCGAACAGGTTCTGGCCGTCCTTCCAGATCGACTGGTGAACGTGCATGCCCGAACCGTTGTCGCCGACGACCGGCTTCGGCATGAACGTCGCCGTCTTGCCGTACGAGTGCGCGACGTTATGGATGATGTACTTCGACCATTGCGTCCAGTCCGCACGCTGCACGAGCGTCGAGAACTTCGTGCCGATTTCGTTCTGGCCCTGGCCCGCCACTTCGTGGTGGTGCACTTCGACCGGGATGCCGAGCTGTTCGAGCAGCAGGCACATTTCCGAACGCATGTCCTGGAACGTGTCGACCGGCGCGACCGGGAAGTAGCCGCCCTTCGTGCCCGGACGGTGGCCCGTGTTGCCGCCTTCGAATTCCTTGCCCGACGACCACGGCGCTTCTTCCGAGTTGATCTTCACGAAGCAGCCCGACATGTCCGTGTTCCACTGGACCGAGTCGAAAATGAAGAATTCCGGTTCCGGACCGAAGTAGGCCGTGTCGCCGATGCCCGTGCTCTTCAGGTACGCTTCGCCGCGCTTCGCGAGCGAACGCGGATCGCGCTCGTAGCCCTTGCCGTCGGCCGGCTCGACCACGTCGCAGGTCAGCACGAGGGTCGACTCTTCATAGAACGGGTCGACGAATGCGGCGCTCGGGTCCGGCATGAGCAGCATGTCCGACGCCTCGATGCCCTTCCAGCCCGCGATCGACGAACCGTCGAATGCATGACCGCTTTCGAACTTGTCTTCGTCAAACGCCGAAACCGGCACCGACACGTGCTGTTCCTTGCCGCGCGTATCCGTGAAGCGGAAATCGACAAACTTGACGTCCTCGTCCTTCACGAGCTGCATGACGTCGGCGACGGTTTTACTCATAACCTCTTCTCCTGATTGAACAATTCCGGCGGACTGGGAACCGCCTCGTTTATCGAGCTGATCGGGGTCTTGCTTTGGCGCAGCGCGCCCCGATTCGACCGAATTCTATAAAGCAGCTTCCGTGCCACCCATGCGCAAGACTGGCACGAATCGCGCCGGCGCTCGCCGCGACGGGGCTGCGCTGCGCGATTCCGGGGCCTGGCGCCGCACCGGCCATCAACCGGAAGCACCGTAATGGTGCAATCTTCGCGATGCGCCGCGCCCGTCGAATCATTCTGGTGCATGCGTGCAATTCTGCACTCTTTTGGTGAGCGCGTGTGCGGTGCGTCCACCGTACCGCATGCGGACATCCGCGCCGCGGCGCCGCGCTAGAATGTTCGTTTGACCGATCAGGAGACTCCCACCATGAGTACGCTCGACCAGCTTTACGCGAAGGCCGACGAACGCCGCGCACAAGGCGCGCTCAACTACGCCGGCGCGCTGCTGCCGGTCGAGGCATTCGAACTGCTGCAGCTCAACCCGTCGGCGCGCCTCGTCGACGTGCGCACCCGTGCCGAACTCGACTGGATCGGCCGCCCGCTCGTCGGCGACGGCCAGTACCTGCACCTCGAATGGACGCGCTACCCGGGCGGCGTGCCGAACGCCGAATTCGTCAACGAACTGAAGGCGGCCATCGCGCCCGATACGCCCGTGCTGTTCCTGTGCCGCAGCGCCGCGCGCTCGAAGCTCGCCGCGGTCGCGTCGTCGCAGGCCGGCTTCACGAAGGCGTTCGACCTGCTCGAAGGCTTCGAGGGTGCAAAGGACGCCGAAGGCCACCGCAAGACGGTCGACGGCTGGTGCTTCCGCAAACTGCCGTGGATCGGCGCCTGACGGCGCACGCGCCCGACCGGTTGCGACAGCTTCATCGTCGAGCCGGGCGATGACATGCCGATGACGGGCCGCATTGCGCGGCCCGTCGCTTTTTGTACGCCCGCTCCCGGTCAGGCGCGCGACGTGTCGGGCTCGACGACGTCGCCGCCGAGCAGGTGCACGCCTTCGCGCAGCTTCACGAACGCGGCCGCGACCGCTTCCGGCTCCCCTTTCACGCCGAGGTCGATGTGACGGCGCGCGTAGATGCCGCCGCGCTCCGTATCGCCGACGCTCGGCAGGCTGAACACACGCACGCCCGGGAAGTCGCGCTCGATGCGCTCCATCAGCGGCGTGAGCGTCGATTCCGGCAGCTCGAACACGTACAGCGAGCGCTCCGCGTGCGGCGTCGCGTGATGCAGGTGCGCGTATTTCGTATCGAGCACCCATTCGATCATCGGCCAGGCCATCACCGGGAAGCCCGGCACGAAATGCAGATCGCCGACCGAGAAGCCGGGAATCCGGTTATAGCCGTTCGGGATGATCGTCGCACCCACCGGGAACACACCCATGTTGAAGCGGTGCTGGTTCTCCGGCGAGTCGAAGTCGACAGGCGTGGCCGGATCGGCATGCGTTTCCCGGATCCGCTCCGAGATCAGCACCTTCGCTTCCGGATGCAGTTCGAGCGGCACGCCGAGCGCGGCGGCCGCGCACTGGCGCGTGTGGTCGTCCGGCGTCGCGCCGATGCCGCCCGTCGAGAACACGATGTCGCCCGACGCGATCGCGCGTGCGAGCGTCGCCGTGATGCGTGCCGGATCGTCGCCGACATATTCGGCCCAGTCGAGCGCGAGGCCGCGCGCGCCGAGCAGCTCGATGACCTTCGCCAGATGCTTGTCCTGCCGGCGGCCCGAAAGGATTTCGTCGCCGATGATGATGATGCCGATGCTCATGCCTGCCCCATGTCGATTGCGGTGGCGCGCGCGCTCGCGCGCAGGTCCTCCAGCGCGCGCAGGCAATAGTGCCCGAACCACAGCGCCGAGAAGACGAGGATGAAAGCGTAAACCCAGATCATGGCCGCCGCGACGAACGGGAACAGCACCATCATCCAGACCGACGATACCCATACGAAGGTAGGCACGGTGCCGAGCAGCCCGGTCGCGACGCCGATGCCGATCAGCGGCCAGCGATGCTGCCGCACGAGCGCGCGGCGCTCGTCGCGGCTCGCGTGCAGCGCGAGCGCGTCGTAGGTCATCACGCGGTAGGTGAGCCAGCCCCAGATCACCGGCGGCAGCAGCGCGAAGAACGGCGGGATCAGCCACAGCGGAATCGTGACGACGAGCACGACGACGCCGGCCAGCGCCGCCCACAGCGAATTGAACACGCTGCCGAAGAAAGTGCCGCCCCGCTTCGCCTCGAGCGCCGCGAACTGCCGGTTCGACAGGTGCTTGATCACGACCGGCATCGAAATCGTCGCGATCAGCAGCAGCACGGTCAGCACGATCAGCGGAATCGCGAGCGACACGACCACGAACGGCGCGACGACCGCATGCAGCTGCGACATGCCGATCATGTCGAACGCGCGATACAGCGCGGCCGTCAGCACGAAGCCGTCGAGCGCGCCGCGCGCGAGGTCCAGCAGCGTCTGCCACGAGAACCACAGCAGGACGCCCCACAGGACGGCCGAGACGAGAAACGGCATCAGGGTGAGCCAGAGCATGCGCGGGTGCAATGCGCTCGCCAATGCCCGGACGAAGGAACGCAGCAAATCGTTCATGCGAGCCTGTATCGACGGAGAAAAACGGGGAAAGGATAAACCACGCGGCCCGCATGCGCCAAAGCGCATGCGGGCCGCGTGGGAGAGCCGCTCAACGGGAGAGTGACCGGGTCAGGCCGACGCCGCGCCGCGCTTCGCGGGGGACAGGCGCCGGAAGATTCGCACGAACGCGAGGCCGTGCTGCGCCCAGAAGCCTTCGCCGTAGGACACGCCGTCGACCTGTTCGCGGATGCCGGTCGGTTCGACCGTGCGGTTCCACGACGCGGTGCCGAACATCATGTCCCACCACGGGAACAGCACGCCGAAGTTGCAGCCGTACTTGGTGCCTTCGTGGCCGTAGCCGACCGCGTGGTGGCGCCGATGGAAGATCGGGCTCACGAGCAGGCGCTCGCCGAGCCAGCCGAACGACAGCCGCGCATTCGTATGCTGGATGCTCTGCATGAAGTTCGTGAACGCGGTCAGCACGACGAACTGCGACGGCGTCACGCCGATCACGAGCGCGATCGCCGCGAAGAAGCACGACTGGATCACGTCGTCGAGCAGGTGGTTGCGGTCGTCGCACCACAGCGACATCTGCCGCTGGCTGTGGTGCACGGCGTGCAGCTCCCACCAGATGCCGAACTTGTGCTGCCAGCGGTGATACCAGTAGCCGGCGAAGTCGAGCACGACGAGATAGATCGCGAACGCGACGATCGGCTGCGAGGTCACGCCCGGCCACAGATAGTCGAGGTTGACGTTCGCGACGCCGTGCAGGCGCAGCCATGCCTGGAAGTTGTCGAATACCGGCTGCAGCGCGAAGAAGAAGAACAGCGTGTAGATGCCGAGCTTCGAGATCGCCGTATAGATCACGTCGACCCGCACCGCGCGGCGGTTCTTCCAGCGTTCGACCGGCAGCAGCGCCTCGAGCGGGCGCAGCAGCGCGAACATCAGCACCATCTGCAGCGCGCCGATGATCACCCAGTACAGCGCGTCGTAGGTGTCCTCGTCATAGTCCATCAGGTTGAACTTGAAGAGGAGCGGCTGCACGACGTCGACGTACAGCCAGGTCTGGATGTCCGACACGAACGCATCGATCAGGTGCAGCATCGTTCGCCCCCGCCCGTTACGCGCCGTTTGCCGCCTTCCACGGCGCGCGGTCGTAGAAGTAGATGCCGTGCGGCGAGCGGCCGACGGAGATCGTCTGCACCAGCTTGCGCGACGCCAGGTCGATGATCCCGACCTTCTTCGCGAAGCGGAACGTCACCCACAGCGTCTTCTTGTCGGCGGACAGCTCCATGTCGTCGGGGCCCGGCAGCAGGCCGGTGATGTCGCCGACGTTGGTGAGCGTGTTCTCGTCGATGATGCTGATCGTGTTCGCGACCCGGTTCGTCACCGCGACGTGCGTGCCGTCGGCGAGCGAGCGGAAGTTGTGTGCGCCCTTGCCGGTCTGGATCGTCTTCACAACCTTCTGGTTGCGCCAGTCGACGACCGCCACGTAATCGGCGCCCGTCATCCCGACGAGCAGGTACTTGTCGTCCGGCGTGAGCCACAGGCCCGCCGGCACCTTGCCGACCGGCATCTTCCACTTGACCGTCTGGGTAGCGAGGTCGACCGCCGCGATCTCGCCGGACACCTGCAGCGACACGAGCACCGTCTTGCTGTCCTTCGTAAACGCGAGGTGGCTCGGCATTACCGCGAGCGGCAGGCGCTTCGCGATCTTCAAGTCACGGCCGTCGTAGCTGTAGATGTCGAGGCGATCGAGGCGCAGCCCGGTCGACACGAACCACTTGTGATCGGGCGAGAAGCCGAGCTGGTACGGATCCTCAATGCCTTCGACCGTGCGTTGCAGCTTGCCCGTCTTCGGATCGACGAACATCAGGCTGTTCGAGACCGAATTCGCGACGATCAGCGACGAATTGTCGGGTGCCGCCATCAGGTGGTGCGGTTCCTTGCCGGTCGGCATCGTGCCGACGACCTCGCGGGTCTGCTGATCGATCAGGGAAAGCGTCGCTTCGGCCGAATTGAGGACGATCACGTTATTCGCGTGTGCGGCGGGCGCCAGTACGGCGGCGGCCAGCGCGAGCGTGCGGCCGAGGGAAAGGAAAGTGCGCATGAAGACTCACGTCGTGGAACAACCGTCATTGTAAAACGCTCAACCGGCCTCGCCGGTTGACCGAAATCGGCGTTGCGCCACTTCGACGCATGCCGCGGCGACCGGACAGGCCGGCGCGGCATGCGCAGTACGGGCGGCCGGGGCCGGCCGCCGGTGCGGGCCTGGAAAACCGATGTTGCGCTAACGCTGCATCGACTCCCAGACCTTGTGCAGACGCTTGACAGAGACCGGCATCGGCGTGCGCAGTTCCTGCGCGAACAGCGAAATTCGCAGTTCCTCGAGCAGCCAGCGGAATTCCGCGAGCCGCGGGTCGGCGACGCCGCCGCGCTGCGACACCGCGCGCTGGTACTGCTGGGCAAGCGGCAGCAGGTCGGCTGACTGCTTCGCGTCGCGCGCCGGATCGGCCTTCAGCTTGTCGATCCGCAGCGCGATGCCCTTCAGGTAGCGCGGGAAGTGCGCAAGCTGCACGTAAGGCGTATCGATCACGAAGCGCTTGCCGACCAGCGCGGCGAGCTGCTGCTGCAGATCGGCGTGCGCCTGCGCGAACGGCTTCGCCTGCGCGAGTTTCTTCACGAGACCCGCGTATTCGGCGAGGATCTGCCCGACCAGCCGCGCGATTTCCTGCGCGAGCAGGTTCAGGCGGCTGCGGCCCTCGTCGCGCCGCGCGTGGAAGCTCGCGTCGTCGTCGGGCAGCGGGTCCTGCAGGCACGCGCGGTCGAGCGCCGTGTCGATCAGCTGGTCGCGCAGCTCGTCCTGCGTGCCGAGCGACATGTACTGCATCGCCATCTCGCGCAGGCCCGGCAGGTTCTTCTCCAGGAACTTGATCGGCTCCTTCAGCTGCAGCGCGAACAGCCGCCGCAAGCCGGCCCGGTGGATGCGCGCGGCCTCCTCCGGCGAATCGAACACCTCGACGTCGCAATGCGTGCCGCGGTCGACGAGCGCCGGGTAGCCGTACAGCGTCTGGCCGCGCCGGCGGATCTCCAGCAGCTCGGGGAGCTTGCCGAAATTCCACGTCGTCAGGTTCTCGTACAGCGCCGTCGCGCCGGCTTCCGCCGGTGCCGCCGTCTGCGGCGCCGCGCCCTTGCCGGCCTTCGCGCCGCGGCCGGCGGCACCGGCCGCGGCGGCGGGCGCCGTGGCCTGGCCGGCTGCCGGACCGGCATCGGCCTCGCCGCCGGTCGAGATCGTCGACGCCGCGGCGATCTTCTGGAACTGCTGCTGCGCCTGCGCGCCGAGTTCCTGGCGAAGCTGCGCGAGATTGCGCCCCATCGCGAGCTGGCGGCCGTGCTCGTCGATCACCTTGAAGTTCATGAACAGGTGCGCGGGCAGCGTCTCGAGCTTGAAATCGGCCGTCTTCATCGCGACCTGCGTCTCGCCGCGCACGTCGGCGATCAGCGCCTCGACGAGCCCGCCCGCGCCGAAGCGCTCGCGCCCCATCCGCTCGACGAAGCCGGCCGCATACTCGGGCAGCGGCACGCAGTGGCGGCGCAGCTTCTGCGGCAGCGACTTCAGCAGCAGCTGCACCTTTTCCTTCAGCATCCCCGGCACGAGCCACTCGCAGCGGCGCGCGTCGACCTGGTTCAGCGCGTACAGCGGCACCGCGAGCGTCACGCCGTCGCGCGGCGTGCCGGGCTCGAAGTGGTACGTGAGCGCCATCTCGACACCGGCCATCGTCGCGCGCTTCGGGAACAGCTCGGTCGTCACGCCGGCCGCCTCGTGGCGCATCAGGTCGTCGCGCGACAGGTACAGCAGCCGCAGCTTGTCCTCGGGCTGGCCGCCCTGCTTCACCTCGTCGCGGTACCAGCGCTCGAACGCGACGCCCGTGTGGATCCCTTCCGGAATCGCCTGGTCGTAGAACGCGTAGATCAGCTCGTCGTCGACCAGCACGTCCTGCCGGCGCGACTTGTGCTCGAGCTGCTCGATGTCGGCGAGCAGCTTGCGGTTGTGCGCGAAGAACGCGAGCTTCGTGTCGAACTCGCCTTCGACCAGCGCGCCGCGGATGAACAGTTCGCGCGCACGCACCGGATCCTGCTTGCCGAACGCGACGCGCCGGCGGTGGTAGATCGGCAGCCCGTACAGCGTCGCGCGCTCGTACGCGCTGACCTGCGCCGGGCGCTTTTCCCAGTGCGGCTCCGACAGCGATTTCTTCAGCAGGTGCGCGCCGATCTTCTCGACCCATTCGGGCTCGATCTTCGCGAGGCAGCGCGCGTACAGCCGGCTCGTCTCGACGAGCTCGGCCGCCATCACCCAGCGGCCGGCCTTCTTCGCGAGCACGGAGCCCGGCCACAGGTAGAACTTGATCCCGCGCGCGCCGAGATAGTGCGGATCGTCGTCGGCCTTCAGGCCAAGGTTGCCGAGCAGGCCCGTCAACAGGGCCAGATGAACCTGTTCGTAGGTCGCCTCGACTTCGTTGAGCCGCCAGCCGTGCTCGCGCACGACGGTCAGCAACTGCGAATGGACGTCGCGCCACTCGCGCAGCCGCAGGTGCGACAGGAAGTTCTGCCGGCACGCGTCGACCAGCTGGCGGTTCGACTTCTTGTGCGCGACGGCTTCCTCGAACCAGGCCCAGATCTTCAGCCACTGCAGGAATTCGGAACGCTCGTCGGCGAACCGGCGGTGCGCCTGGTCGGCCTGCTCCTGCGCTTCGATCGGCCGGTCGCGCGGGTCCTGCACGGACAGCGCGCTCGCGATGATCAGCACCTCGCGCAGCGACTGCTGGTCGCGCGCGGCAAGAATCATCCGGCCCACGCGCGGGTCGAGCGGCAGCCGCGCGAGTTCGCGGCCGAGCGGCGTCAGCGCGTTGTCGTCGTCGACCGCGCCGAGCTCGTTGAGCAACTGGTAGCCGTCCGCGATCGCGCGGCCCGGCGGCGGCTCGAGGAACGGGAACGATTCGATCGCCGTCAGGTGCAGCGACTTCATCCGCAGGATCACCGACGCGAGCGACGAGCGCAGGATTTCCGGATCGGTGAAGCGCGCACGCGCCTGGTAGTCGCTTTCCTCGTACAAGCGGATGCAGACGCCGTCGGCCACGCGGCCGCAGCGGCCCGCGCGCTGGTTCGCGGCGGCCTGCGAGATCGACTCGACCTGCAGCTGCTCGACCTTGTTCCGGTACGAATAGCGCTTTACGCGTGCGAGACCGGTGTCGACGACGTAGCGGATGCCCGGCACCGTCAGCGACGTTTCGGCGACGTTGGTCGCGAGCACGATGCGGCGCGCGTTCGACGCCTTGAACACCTTGTCCTGGTCGGCCGCCGAGAGCCGCGCAAACAGCGGCAGGATCTCGGTGTGCGGCGGATGGTGCTTGCGCAGCGCCTCGGCCGCCTCGCGGATCTCGCGCTCGCCGGGCAGGAACACCAGCACGTCGCCCGGGCCTTCGCGACACAGCTCGTCGACCGCGTCGACGATCGCGTCCATCAGGTCGCGCTCGGCCTCGCGCGCGGTCTTCACGCGGTCGCGGCCGGCCGTGCCTTCGGCATTTTTCACGGCCGGGCGATCCTCGGCCACAGGGCGGTAGCGCATCTCGACCGGATACAGCCGCCCGCTCACCTCGATCACGGGCGCCGGGCGCTCGTCGGTGCCGAAATGGCGCGCGAAGCGATCGGCGTCGATCGTCGCGGACGTGACGATCAGCTTCAGGTCCGGCCGCCTCGGCAGGATTTCCTTCAGGTAGCCGAGCAGGAAGTCGATGTTCAGGCTGCGCTCGTGCGCCTCGTCGATGATCAGCGTGTCGTACGCTTTCAGCAGCGGGTCGGTCTGCGTCTCCGCGAGCAGGATGCCGTCCGTCATCAGCTTCACGGACGCGCCCGGCGCAAGGTTGTCGGTAAAGCGCACCTTGTAGCCGACCACCTCGCCGAACGGCGTGCCGAGCTCCTCGGCGATCCGGCGGCCGGTCGACGACGCGGCGAGCCGGCGCGGCTGCGTATGGCCGATCAGGCCCGTGCCGCCGGCGCCGAGGCCGCGGCCGAGATCGAGACAGATCTTCGGCAACTGCGTGGTCTTGCCCGAGCCGGTTTCGCCGCAGACGATGACGACCTGATGACCGGCGATCGCGCGTGCGATTTCGTCGCGCTTGCCCGACACGGGCAGGCTCTCGGGGTACTTGATCGGCGGAACGGGATTCGGTGCGACGGCGGCGCGCGGCGGACGCTCGCGGCGCGGGGTGCGTGCATCGGGTGCGTTCGTCGTGGCCGGCTGGCGCGCATCGCCGCGGCGTTCGTCGCCGCGTGGCCCGCGTGGCCCGCGTGGCGATTGGCCCGCCTGCTTTTCCTGCTGCTGGCGCGGCGCCTGGCCCTGCTGCTGGCGCGCATCGGCCGCACCATCCGGGTGCCGGGCCGACGGCGCTTTGGCCCGCGTCGGCGCGGGACTTTTAGGTACATTCGACATGGGGGCGCATTATAATCCCGCCCATGAATTCCCAAACCGACCTCCCTCCCGCCCAGACCGGCGCCGCGACGCCGCCGGCCGCAGACGATTCGGCCGTCAGCCACGCGCAGTTCGTCGACTGGATGCGCTCCGTCGCGCCCTATATCCACAAGTTCCGCAACAGCACGTTCGTCGTGGGGTTCGGCGGAGAAGTGGTGCAGCAGGGGCTGCTGAACGCGCTCGTGTCCGACATCGCGCTGCTGCAGGCGATGGGCATCCAGATCGTGCTCGTGCACGGCTCGCGCCCGCAGGTCGAGGAGCAGCTGAGCCTGCATGGTGTCGAATCCGAGTTTTCGCACGGCCTGCGCATCACCGATGCGCGCGCGCTCGAATCCGCGAAGGAAGCGGCCGGCGAAGTGCGTCTCGACATCGAGGCCGCGATCAGCCAGGGTCTGCCGAACTCGCCGATGGCGCACGCGCACATCAGCGTCGTGTCGGGCAACTTCGTGACCGCGCGGCCGGTGGGGATTCTCGACGGGGTCGATTTCGCGCATACGGGCATCGTGCGCAAGATCGACGCCGAATCGATCCGCCATTCGCTCGCGAGCCGCAAGCTCGTGCTGCTGTCGCCGCTCGGTTTCTCGCCGACCGGCGAGGCGTTCAACCTGTCGATGGAAGACGTCGCGTCGGCCGCCGCGATCGCGCTGCGCGCCGACAAGATCGTGTTCCTGACCGACGGCCCCGGCATCGTCGACGACGAAGGCGGGCTGATCCGCGAAATGTCGCTCGACGCGGCGGCCGAGCTGCTCGATTCCGGCAACATCCAGGGCGACGACGCGTTCTTCCTGAAGCACTCGATCCGCGCGTGCCGCGGCGGCGTGACGCGTGCGCACCTGATTCCGCAATCGCTCGACGGCAGCATGCTGCTCGAACTGTTCCTGCACGACGGCGTCGGCACGATGATCTCGTACGAGAACCTCGAAAGCCTGCGCGAAGCGACGCCGGACGACGTCGGCGGCATCCTGTCGCTGATCGAGCCGCTCGAGTCGGACGGCACGCTGGTGCGCCGCGGCCGCCATCAGATCGAACGCGACATCGACCACTTCTCGGTGATCGAGCACGATGGCGTGCTGTTCGGCTGCGCGGCGCTGTATCCGTACCAGCAGGAGAAGATCGGCGAGATGGCGTGCCTGACGGTCGCGCCGGAAGCGCAGGGCTCGGGCGACGGCGAGCGCCTGCTCAAGCGCATCGAGCAGCGCGCCCGCGCGCGCGGCCTCACGCACATCTTCGTGCTCACGACGCGCACCGAGCACTGGTTCCTCAAGCGCGGTTTCGTCAAGGTCAGCGTCGACGACCTGCCGGAAGACCGCCGCAAGCTCTATAACTGGCAGCGCAAGTCGCTCGTGCTGATGAAACAGCTCTGAGCGGCGCAAGACGCCCGCCCTCCCCCAGTCCGATTACAGGAGAAGTACACGATGGCCCGTATGATTCAATGCGCGAAGCTCGGCAAGGAAGCCGAAGGTCTCGATTTCCCGCCGCTGCCGGGCGAACTCGGCAAGCGCATCTATGAAAGCGTCTCGAAGGAAGCCTGGCAGGGCTGGCTCAAGCAGCAGACGATGCTGATCAACGAAAACCGCCTGAACATGGCCGACCCGCGGGCACGCCAGTACCTGATGAAGCAGACCGAGAAGTACTTCTTCGGCGACGGCGCGGACCAGGCGTCCGGCTACGTGCCGCCGACGGAAGGCTGATGACGTGATGCGTGGAATCGGCAGCCTGCCGGCCGCCTGATCCAGAGAAAACGGCACCGTGTATCGCACGGTGCCGTTTTTCATTTTGGGTCGCGCGATCGACGCGACTCAACCGGCCGGTTTCAGCGCGCCGCCGTCGCCCGGCTGCTGCGGCCCGCCGCTCGCGCTTTCGGCGCTTCCGCCTTCGGCACCCCATTCGGCCGCATCGCTGCGCTCGGCGGTCGACAGCTCGTCCGCGCGATAGCCGGTGCGGTTCAGCAGCGCCAGCATGCAGGCAAGCGACACGAGCGCGTAAAGTCCCGACGCGACCGCGACGCCGACGATGCTGCCCGTCGAATTGAGGATCGCCTGCGCGAGCACGGGCGTGCCGCCGCCGACGACGAGCGCGCTCAGTTGATACGCGAGCGACAGGCCCGTGTAGCGGATGTTCGCCGGAAACACGCGCGCGAGCACGCCGCCGACCGCGCCGTAGAACATCGCGGACGGAATCGTCGAGATGCACATGCCCGCGACGGCCACCCAGTACGAGCGCGTCGCGAGCGCATGGAACATCACGGGCATCAGCACGATTTCCGGAATCAGGATCCAGCACATCGCGCGGCGCATGTCGATCTTCGACACGAACCACGCGCCGACCGGCTGCATCAGGAACTGCACGACGAGCGAGATCGACAGGATGCCGAGGAACGTGCCCTGCGCGTAGCCGAGCTCCTTGGTCGCCCACGACAGCGCGAACGTGCTGCGGAAATACGTGACGTTGATCACCGGCAGCGTGCCGGCCGCGAGCAGCACGACCACCCAGTGATCGCGCACGACCTCGCGCAGCGGCAGCTTCACCGTGCGCTTGCGCGCAAGCACGCGCTGCATGTCGGCCGATTCCTCGAGCTTCAGCCGGATCACCATGCCGATGATCACGAGCACCGCCGACAGCAGGAACGGAATGCGCCAGCCCCACATCAGGAACGACGGCGTCGGCAGCGCGCTCAGCGCGAAGAACGCGGCCGTCGCGAGCAGGTTGCCGGTAGGCGAGCCCTGCTGCGCGAACGCCGCGTACAGGATGCTGCGGTGCTTGGGCGCGTTCTCGCTCGCGATTAGCACCGCGCCGCCCCACTCGCCGCCGACCGCGATGCCCTGCAGCACGCGCAGCACGACGAGTCCGGCCGGCGCCCATACGCCGATCTGCGCATAACCCGGCAGCAGGCCGATGCCGGTCGTCGCGAGGCCCATCATCACCAGCGTGATCACCAGCGCGGTCTTGCGGCCGACGCGATCGCCGAGATGCCCGAACACGATCCCGCCGAGCGGCCGCGCGGCGAAGCCGGCCCAGAACGTGACGAACGCGAGCAGCGTCGCGACGCCGGGGTCCATCGTGCTCGAAAAGAACACCTTGCCGAACACGAGCGCCGCGGCCGTGCCGTAGATGTAGAAGTCGTACCACTCGATCGTGGTGCCGACGAACGCCGCGAAGGCGGCGCGCCCGGGCCGCGGCTGCGGCTGAACGGCGGGCGGGGATTGCGGACGGCTCATCGATGTCTCCAGGTTGGTGTTCGGGGGCGCGACTGCCGCGCGCCTTTCCCGGTTGGCCGGCATTGCGCCGCCGGCCGGCGGCGTTGTGTCGGTCGGGTGCACCTAGTCGGGCGCCTGGCCGGGTGCCGTTTTCAGCACGCCGGCATCGAGCAGTTGCTGTTGAAGCGCGCGATCGACGCCGAGCCGATCGAGCACCGCGCGCGTGTCGCGGCCGAGCGCGGGCGGCGGCGTTCGATAGGTGGCCGGCGTGCGCGACAGCTTCACCGGCGACGCGGTGCCGCGATACGCACCGATCTCGACGAACAGGTTCCGGTGCAGCGCATGCGGATCGTGCGCGACGTCGGCCACCGTTCGCACCGGCCCGCACGGCACGCCGGCCGCCATCAGGTCGCGCGCGAGCGGCTCGCACGCGTGCGCGGCGAGCCGTGCTTCCAGTTCGGCCTTCAGCTCGGGCCGGTGCGCGCAGCGGCTGCGGTTGTCGACGAAACGCGGATCGCCTGCGAGCGCCGGCGCGCCGAGATGCGCGACGAGCCGCGCGAACTGCCGGTCGTTGCCGACCGCGAGGAAGATCGGCACGGTCGCCGTGCAGTAGCTGTCGTACGGCGCGATGTTCGGATGCGCGTTGCCGCTGCGCGCCGGTACGCGCCCCGAACCGAAGAAGTTCGGCAGGTGCGGATGCAGCAGCGACACGCCGCAGTCGTACAGCGCGATGTCGATCGACTGCCCGCGCCCGCTCTTCTCGCGCTCCGCCAGCGCCAGCAGGATGCCCGCGAGCGCGTTGAGCCCGGTCACCATGTCGACGATCGGCAAACCGATGCGCGTCGCGTCGCCGTCACACTCGCCGTTGACGCTCATCAGCCCCGCCATCGCCTGGATCACCGCGTCGTAGCCGGGCAGCCCGCCGAGCGGACCGTCCGCGCCGAAGCCCGTCACCGCGCAGTGGATCAGGCGCGGGAAGCGCGGCTGCAGGTCGCGCGCATAGTCCATCCCCCAGCGCGCGAGCGTGCCGGGCTTGAAGTTCTCGACGAGCACGTCGGCGTCTTCGAGCAGGCGCCACAGGATCGCGCGCCCTTCGTCGCCCGACAGGTCGAGCGCGAGCCCTTCCTTGTTGCGGTTGACGCCCATGAAGTACCACGCGGTATCGCCGAGGAACGGCGGCCCCCAGCCGCGTGTTTCGTCGCCGTCCGGCGGCTCGATCTTGACCACCGTCGCGCCGTGGTCGGCGAGCGCCTGCGTGCAGTACGGGCCGCCGAGCACGCGGCTCAGGTCGACGACCTTCAGGCCGTCCAGCGCGCCTCGCGTCGCGTTCATCGTTCGACCTCCGGCAGCAGGTCGAGCGCCGTGTCGAGCGCGATCGGCGTGCCGCGCAGCAGCGCGTCGAATGCGGCCGATTCGTCGTCGCGCGACGCCGGCGCGAACGGATCGACCGGCAGCAGCTTGTGGCGCACGATCAGGTGCGCGAGCGCGAGGCGCCGGAAATCCGGCGCGAGCCGCACGCCCTCGCAGGCCATCAGCACGGCCGCGCTCGTGTAGTACAGCGCGGATGCGGCCTGCCGCACGCGCGAATCGTCGCCTTCGGCCGCGACCCGCGCGAGCGCATCGCATGCGCGCGCGAGAACGCGCCGCAGCGCCTCGCGGCTCGCGTCGGGCAGCGGCGCCGCGCCGAGCCGGTCGCCGAGGAACGCGCGCAGTGCGTCGAGCGCGTGCTCGCGCTGCGCGGCCCGCGCGACGTCGAGCGCGACGATGTTGCTCGTGCCCTCCCAGATCGAGCCGAGATGCGCATCGCGCACGACCCGCGCATCGCTCCACTCTTCGATGTAGCCGGTGCCGCCGCGCACTTCCATCGCGTCGCCCGTCACGCGGCGCGCATCGCGGCACGCACGGAACTTGATCAGCGGCGTCAGGATCCGCACGCAGCGTGCGGCCTGCTCGTCGCCCGCATCGGCCTGCGGCAACAGCAGCGCGATCTGCATGAACATCGCGCGCGCGGCCTCGGCCGGCAGCAGCATCTTCATCAACTGGCGCTGCATCAGCGGCATCTCGATCAGCTTGCGGCCGAACGCTTCGCGGTGCGCGGCGACGTGCAGCGCCTCGTTCAGCGCGCGCCGCATCAGCCCCGCCGCGCGCACGCCGTTCGACAACCGCGACATGTTGATCATGTCGGCCATCTGGTGGAAACCGCGGCCGATCTCGCCGATCAGGTAGGCCTGCGCGCCTTCGAGCGCGATCTCGCCGCTCGCCATCGACCGGCTGCCGAGCTTGTCCTTCAAGCGCACGATCCGGTAACGGTTGCGCGTGCCGTCCGGCAGCGTCTTCGGCAGCAGGAACAGCGCGAGGCCCTTGATACCGTCCGGCGCGCCGTCGGGCCGCGCGAGCACCATCGCGAGATCGGCATCCGCGTTCGAGCAGAACCACTTGTCGCCCGTCAGGCGCCAGACGGTCTCGCCGTGCGCATCGGTCTCGCGCGCCGCACGCGTCGCGATGCGGCCGACGTCGGAGCCGGCCGCCTGTTCGGTCATGAACATCGCGCCCTGGTACAGCGTGTCGAAATCGCGCGACGCGAGCATCGGCAGGTAACGCGCGACGAGCGCCGGATCGCCGAAGCGGCGCAGCGTGCGCGTCAGCGAATCGGTCATGCTGACCGGGCAGCACAGCCCGAATTCCGCCTGCACGAACAGGAACGTCAGCGCGTACTTGACGAGCGGCGGCACGGATTCGGGCTGGTGGCTCAGCGACGCGAGCCCGAGCTCCGAATACGCGACGCGTTCGAGCGCGACATACGCGGGATCCTTGTCGATCCGCTGCACGGCCTCGCCGCGCCGGTTGCGGTGCTCGAGCACGGGCGGGTGCTTGTCCGCGCGCGACGCCCATTCGTCGAGTTCGCCCGACACGCGCGCGCCGAGCGCACGGAGCTGCGGCTCGAGTTCGGCATAAGGCGCGTCGCCGAGATGCAGCTTCAGCAACGCGCCGAGATCGGGATCGGCGGTGAAGAAATCGATGCCCCGGCTGTCGGGGATGTTGGATGCGCCGGTATCCGGCGTGCGGGCGGTGTCGTTCATGCGTATGTCTCCTGGGTTGCCTGCACGTCGGCCGGACCTGACGCCGCGGCGCGCGGCCAGCCTTGTGCAAAGCCTTCCGCAGAGCGTAGGCGCGCGATCGATAAGCGTCCAATACAGGATTTATCCGGTACGATAGATATCGCTTATCGATGCCGACGCCGGGAGAAGACACCATGGAACTGAGGCAGTTGCGCTACTTCGTGGCGGTTGCCGAGGAGCTGCATTTCGGGCGCGCGGCGAAGCGCCTGTTCATCTCGCAGCCGGCGCTGAGTTTCGACATCCGCAAGTTCGAGGAAGCGCTCGGCGTGCAGCTCTTCTCGCGCACCAACAAGACCGTCGCGCTGACCAACGCGGGCGAGGTGCTGCTCGGCGAAGCGCGCCGGCTGCTGCTGCAGGCGGCCGAGGCCGAGCGCCTGACGGTGCGCTCCGCGTCGGGCCTCGCGGGCCGACTGCGGATCGGCTTTGTCCATTCGATGCTGTATCGCGGGCTGCCCGACGCGGTGCGGCGCTTCGAGGCCGACTACCCGGGCGTCGAGGTCGTGCTGAGCGAGATGAACACGCACGCGCAGGTGCAGGCGATCCAGCGCGGCCAGATCGATCTCGGTTATGCGCACTGGGGCCACTTCCCGCCCGAGGTCGAATCGGCGCCCGTCTATGCGGAACCGTTCGTCTGCTGCCTGCCGGCCGCGCATCCGCTCGCGCGCCGCAGGCAGGTCGCGCTCGCCGCGCTCGCGGCGGAACCGTTCATCCTGTTTCCGCGCGACGCCGCGCCGCACTATCACGACCTGATCATCGCGCAGTGCGTGAACGCCGGATTCAGCCCGCTGATCCGCCACGAGGCACGGCTGTGGCAGACGATCCTGTCGATGATCGAGTTCGGGATGGGCATCGCGCTGGTGCCGCGCGTGCTGCAGCAGGTGAAAAGCGACCGGCTCGCGTTCCGGCCGCTGAAGGATGCATCGCTCGAATCGCGCACGCTCGCGCTGAAGCGCAGCGGCACCGCCGAACCGGTGGCGCTGCGCTTCGCCGACTACGTACGCGCATCGATCGACGCACTGCCCGTGCTCGCGGGCTGAGCAGGAGGCCGGATTGCGCATGCTGCATGCCACATGCGGAACGCCGGTCAATCGAACGGCACCGCGCGACGGTTCGATCCTCGATCTCGTCGAGCCGTCGACGGCCGGCTGACCGATCGTTGCGCGGGCCTGAAAAAAATTTGCAGAAAGGGCTTTACGAACCCCAAAAGCTCTGACATAATTTCAGCTTCTTTGGGCGGTTAGCTCAGCGGTAGAGCACTGCCTTCACACGGCAGGGGTCACTGGTTCGATCCCAGTACCGCCCACCAAAGAATTCAAGGGCCTGCGTCTCACGACGCAGGCCCTTTTCGTTTTGGCGTCGCGCTTGTAGAATCGCGCGCATCCGGACAGCGGTGCCGGCGCGGCACCGCATCCACATGGCGCCGGCTTACCGCGCACACCCCACCCGCTCCGCCGTCGCATCAAACGCGCGCGTCGCCTTGTCGACGATCTCGTCGACCTCCGCCTCGCGAATCACGAGCGGCGGCGACAGCAGCATCCGGTCGCCGGTCGCACGCATGATCAGGTTGCCGTTGAAGCAGAAGTCGCGGCAGATCGTGCCGATATCGACATCCGCACCGAACCGCTCGCGCCTGCCGCGGTCGCGCGCAAGCTGAACGCCCGCGACCAGCCCCGTTCCCGCAATCTCCCCGACGATCGGATGGTCGCCCAGCGCGTCGCGCAGCCGGCGCTGGAAATACGGACCGATGTCGCTCTTCACGCGTTCGACGATCCCTTCGTCGCGCAGCAGCTTCAGGTTCGCGACCGCGACGGCCGCGGCGACCGGGTGGCCCGAGTACGTGAGGCCGTGGTTGAATTCGCCGTTGTCGATGATCGGCCGCGCAACACGCTCGTGGATCCCGACCGCA